>DASUIC010000061.1:0-62252 GCA_036273215.1 Sphingomicrobium sp. | reverse complement strand
AGGCTCCGGCGATCTGCTCGAGATCGACCTTGACGCCCGGACCCATGGTCGAGGTAACCGAGACTTTCTTGATGAACTTGCCCTTTGCCCCCGTCGGCTTGGCGCGGACGATCGCGTCCATGAAGGCCGTGAAATTGTCCTTGAGGTCGGTTTCGGAGAAGCTCGCCTTGCCGATCCCCGCATGGACGATTCCCGCCTTCTCGACTCGAAATTCGACCTGACCCGACTTGGCGTCGTTGACGGCTTTGGCGACGTCCATCGTCACTGTCCCGAGCTTGGGGTTGGGCATCAGCCCCTTGGGACCGAGCACTTTGCCGAGCCGCCCGACGATGCCCATCATGTCTGGGGTGGCGATCACCCGGTCGAAGTCGATCTGCCCGCCCTGGACCCGCTCCATCAGGTCCTCGGCGCCGACGATGTCTGCTCCCGCGGCCTTCGCCTCGTCGGCTTTGCCACCTTTGGCAAACACCGCGATCCGGATCTCTTTACCGGTGCCCTTTGGAAGCGACACGACGCCTCTCACCATCTGGTCGGAGTGGCGTGGGTCTACGCCGAGGTTGAGCGCCACCTCCACGGTCTCGTCGAACTTCGCGGTCGCATTCGATTTGACCAACGAAATCGCCTCATCCACGCCGTAAAAGCGCTCGCGATCGACCGAAGTGAGCGCCTTCTGACGCTTGGAAACCTTGCCCATGGTCAACCCTCCACCACGCTAAGGCCCATCGCCCGCGCCGAGCCCTCGATGATCCGAGCCGCAGCCTCGATATCGTTGGCGTTCAGATCCTTCATCTTGGCTTCGGCGATGTCGCGCAGCTGCGAGCGGCGGATAGTCCCGGCGACCGTCTTGCCGGTCTCCGAAGAGCCCTTCTGGATTCGGGCCGCCTTCTTCAGAAGGAAGGAGGCCGGCGGAGTCTTGGTGGTGAAGGTGAAGCTCCTGTCCGCATAGACCGTGATCACGGTCGGGATCGGCGCGCCTCGCTCGAGCTCCTGCGTGGCGGCGTTGAAGGCCTTGCAGAACTCCATGATGTTGACGCCCCGTTGCCCGAGCGCGGGCCCGATCGGTGGCGCCGGGTTCGCAGTGCCCGCGGGCACCTGCAGCTTGATGTAGCCGGTGATTTTCTTTGCCATGTCACTCTCGAATTCGGCACAAAGCAGTACTTTGCGCCGGGTTGAAGTTTAGCGGTCCATGCGATCACCCGGAGGCAATCTCCCGCGTCGGCTCCAGTTTGTGCTGGAAGGGCGCGCCCTTAGCGGAAGTGAATGCTTAAGCCAAGCCGCTGCGTCTGCTATAGCGACGGTGGGGAAGGTGCAGAATTGGGGCTGTACCCATGAAATACATTACACTCTTTGCATTGTCCGCTTTCGCGATCGCGTCGCCCGCGGCCGCGAAGCACAGGGCCGCTCCGGTGAAGGCGAATGCCGCTCCGGCCGAGCTCAAGTGGATGGACGGCGCGCCCGGGCTTCCGGGCGGCGCTCAGATGGCCGTCGTCAAGGGCGATCCGGCGAAGAAGGGCCCGTTCACCATCCGCCTCAAGATGCCGGCCAATTACGCCGTCCGCCCGCACTGGCACCCGACCGACGAGCATCTGACGCTGGTCTCGGGCAAGCTCGTCTACGGGATGAGCGACGAGCTCGACCGCGCCGGCGGCGATGCACTGGCTGAAGGCGCGAGCGTCACCATGAAGGCGAAGCAGCACCACTGGGTCTTCACTGGCGACGGCGCCGAGGTCGAGGTCAGCGCCATGGGCCCGTTCGCGATTACCTACGTGAATGCGGCGGACGATCCGAGAGGAGCGGCGAAGGCGAACGCGACGAAGTAGCCGTGCTACTGGTTCGCCCTATTTCAGCAGCCCGTAGAGAATCTGCGCCTCGGCCTCGACGGTGCGGAGCATGTGGTCGCGCATGGATTGGGAGGCTTCGCAATAGCCTTTCCAGTCGGCGGCAACCGCTTCGGTGGTCCATTTGGCGAGGTGGGCGACCGAGTGGGCGATGAGCTCGCCGTCGGCGGCGCGCACTTTCGCGACCGCGGCCAAATCGGCGGGGGCGCCGCGCTCCTCGAGGAAGCGGAGCGCCTTGCCGAGCGCCGAGCGGCGGTCGATGCTCGCCTGGCTGAGGCGAAGCCGGCCCGAGGTATATTCCATCTTCGAGGGCTGCGCCTCGGCGGTGATCGCGCCAAGAGCGGCGATCCTTTCGCGGAGGGCTGCGTGGACCTGCTCAAGCTCGGCGAGCAGGTCGGATGCCGAGGATCGGGGCCGGAACTGTGGCGAAGCGGCGGCGGTCGCGGTCACTGTGCGGTCTCCTTCCGAGCAGAGCCGCATCGCGTTAAGCGAACAGGGTTACGATCCGGTTAGGAAACGGGTTCTATGCAGTCCGGAATGGCGGCGTTACTTGACGCGTTCGACCTGTTCGAATTCGAGCTCCACGGGGGTCGCGCGGCCGAAGATGGAAACGCTGACCTTGACTCGGCCGCGGTCGAAGTCGAGCTCCTCGACCACGCCGTTGAAGCTCGCGAACGGGCCGTCGAGGACCTTGACGCTGTCGCCGATCTCATAGTCGACGCTGATCTTCTGCTTGGGCGCGTGGGCGGCGGCGGCTTCGTCGGTGTCGAGCATGCGCGCGGCCTGGGTGTCGGGGATCGGCTGCGGCTTTCCGCCGGGGCCGAGGAAGCCCGTCACCTTGGGCGTGTTCTTGACGAGGTGGTAGACCTGGTCGTTCATTTCCAGCTTGGCGAGGACGTAGCCGGGCATGAACTTGCGCTCGGCCTGGACCTTCTTGCCGCGCTTGATCTCGGTCACCGTCTCGGTCGGGACCTCGATCTGCTCGACGAACGGGTCGAGGCCCATGCGGTGCGCCTCACTCTGGATCGAATCGCGGACCTTGTTCTCGAAGCCCGAATAAGCGTGGATGATGTACCAGCGGGACATAATGTTATTCTCTAGGTTGGCTTGGAAACGAGGCCGAGCAGGAAGCGGACGATGCTCGAGAAGCCGGCGTCGGTGCCGAAGAAGAAGACCGCGAGGAGCGTGGTCATGATGACCACCATGATCGCGGTCGCGACCGTCTCCTTGCGGGTCGGCCACACCACCTTGGCGGTCTCGGCGCGGACCTGACGGATGAATTCGCCGGGGGAAGTTCTCGCCACTTCGTCGATGCTCTCTTGCGGATAGAAAAAGGCTCCGCGGACCCGGAGGCCGGCGGAGCTTGCGGTCACTTAGCGCCGGCGAGCCGAGTCTTCAAGGTTGCGGTTGGGAGGGCGCGGGACTAACTCGCGCGCCGCAGGCCTAGGAGTGTAGCTCAGCTGGTAGAGCATCGGTCTCCAAAACCGAGGGCCGGGGGTTCGAGTCCCTCCACTCCTGCCATTCCCGTTCAAATTCGCCGGTCTCGACATGGACGACGGCTGCCCGTGAGGACGTGCAACGTCCGCAATCGGTGAAAAGCGGACGTTAGCTCGAACTAATCCGTCCACTCTTCTCATCATCATGCGGAAACGTCATCCGCAATGGCGATAGCCGAACCGTCTGGCTTCGAGCGCGCTACGCTGGCCGGAATAATCACGTCGAACGCCGTCCAAATCGGACGCTCTCCGCGATAGTATTTTGACAGACCGCTAAAGTCTTTGCTCGGTTGCACGGCTGACACTTCAACGTGCCGTGTGCATGCCGTCGCGACGACCAGGCCGATACTGAGGAAGCTACGCCTCATGCCGGCACCATCACTCGACCTGCGAATGCCTGCAATGGGTGGAGAGCTGCCATCGTGTCGCAATTCACTCGCTGGTCGGTGGACCCGTCAACGATGGACAATCCGGCACGCCGGAGAGTCTTATCTTTTCGACCGAATCAGGGTTGGCCGCGGCCAGGTGCAGCCTTGCGGCCCACTGGTGAGCACGCTTCACATCCAGCATTGCCCTCGAATCCCGATAACGTGCTTCCGACAGGAGCACGCCGAGATCATGCACATCGATCGGCGTAAAATGCCGCAGCCCTCCGACGAAGCCGATCCTGGCCCAGACCGCCTCCTCCTGCTCTTGCGAATCACGGTATTCGTCGGTCGTGAAGTACATGTTGCCGAGAATGCGCAGCTCTTGCTCCGAGAACAGGCTCGCACGGCCAGCCTGGGCATTCGCGTTCCACCGAAGCGAGGTCATCTTCGAATGAACGGGGAAATCGACATTCGCGATCAGCGGGGTCGGTTCTCCGCTGCGCGCTCGGGCGAGGACGGAACCAAGGTCAGTGATCATTTGATGGATGCAGGGCTCATAATTCTCGCGAATCTCGAGCCACCACAAATTCTCGCGAACTTCGGCCCTGATTGCCTCGCGCGCTTGTGCTGCCGCAATCCGGTCGTGAACCGACTGCGCGAATTGTCCGAACGCAAGGGCGATAACCACACCGAGTACGATGATCCCAAGCTCCCCGGCGAACTCGCGCCAGCCGTGCAGCGGCTTTGGAAGATGAAAACGCATGCGTTCGCCACCGGGCGGTTACGGGGCGTAACAGAAGTGCTTGAGTCCGCAATGGATGGAGAGCTGGCCTACTCGCCCCTCAACCGCCTTCATCCGTTTCCACGTGAGGTACCTGGGTCCGTACGATCGAGAGCTCCCGGGGAGTCGGGGTCTCTCCCAACGCGCGGATCTGATCCTGCATCTGTTGCGAGGCCAGCGTCATCATGTCGTTGTGGTACTGCAGGCGCTCGATGCTCTTGATGAATTCGATCTTGGAGTCCGGGGTCAACGTGATCGGATAGGCGAGAGCATTCAGGGCCGCGGCCTCGGTGCTTTCGGCATTGTTCTCGTCGCCGATGGACTTGATGAAATCGAACAGGAATGACGCCTTGCGAGGATAGCTCTCGCCCAAGTGCGAAACCGTTCCCTCTGCCTCCACCGATCGCCAGACCTCCGTAGGCCAGGGGCGGTTTGGCGGAATGTAAACCCAGCCGTGATGATCCCGGCAATAATCTGCGGGCATGGGTCGCCATTGCGGCGGCGAACTGACGAGGGTGTTTGCAAGACGGACGAGATAGGAGTCGGCGCATTTGTGGCGGGCTTCGCGCTCCTCGGCGAACACCCAGGCGAGCACCATTTGCTGGTGCAATTCGTATTTGGCGGTGCGTGCCTTCGCCGCCCACTGCGCCGACTCCACGGCCTGTTCCGCCGCCAGCGCGATCAACACGCCGAGCACGATGATGCCCACCTCGCCCGCAAGCTGACGCCAGCCGTGAAGAGGTTTGGGAAGATGGAAATGCATAAGCCTATGGCTCGCCGAACCGGGGTTTCAGCCGCCTCAACGCATCCGCCCGAGTCTCCGTGATGGGCAGGCAGATCGCGTAGACCTCAGGCGTCAAATGCTCGTCCGACAGCCGCATCTGGCCGGCGAAACGCACGGCGTAGCTACCTGCATAGCGCAAGTCCCACGACAGATACCTCGCTTGCTCAAGCGCCTGCGCGAAACTCAGCCGAGCCTGCGGTCCGAGCGGTCCCTGCCACCATTCCAGCGCGCGGAGCTGCGCCCACACCGCCTGTTCGCGCGCCTGGTCCGTGTCGTACTCCGTGAAGATTCGATACAGCATGCTGAACTTCCCCTGCTCGTCGGCAGAGAAGAGGCTGTTGCGGCCGCTCGCGGTCGCCGCTTCCCAGCGCCCGAAGAAAAACGGCGCTACGGGGGGCCGCGCCAGCCATGTCGGCTGAGTCGCCAGCGGTCCGTCTCCCGACCGCGACAGGATTGCCTGCAATTCACCGATGCGCCGGTCGATGCACGCCTGGGACCTCAGCCGGTCGCGGATGAAGCCGACGTTGAACGCCGCTTCGGCGCGCACGTTCTCCCGCGCATCCTCGGCCACCTGCCGGTCGTGAAACGACTGCACCACGGCTCCCGCCCCAAGCGCGATGAGAACGCCAATGACGATTATCCCGACCTCGCCGGCGAACTCACGCCAGCCGTGCAGCGGTTTGGGAAGGTGGAAATGCATGCGTTTGGCCTCTGCAGTTACGCCACCGTAACAGACGCGCCTGATGGCAGGAATGGTCGAAAGCAGACGCTAGGGGCTCACCCTCGGCTTATGGAACCACCGGAAGCCCGATCCACGTCCCCGCCGGGCCGCTGAACACCTTCTGCGTCGCCGCGCGGTAGTCGCCGGCTTTCGCGAACATGATATTGGGGACGAAGGTCTGGGGATTGCGGTCGTACAAAGGGAACCAGCTCGACTGGATCTGGACCATCAGCCGGTGGCCGGGCTCGACCACGTAATCGACGTTGGGGAGCGCGAAGCTGTAGGTGACGGGCTGGTTCGCGGGGAGCGGGGCAGGGTGCGCGGGGTCGGAGTGGTAGCGGCCACGCATCACGTCCATCGCGATGGCCAGCTCGTAGCCGCCCATCTGCGCCTTCAGCGGGTCCTGCGCCGGGTAGACGTCGATCAGCTTGACCACCCAGTCGCTGTCGGTGCCGCTGGTCGAGGCGACGAGGTGGACCGACGGCGTTCCCTTGAGCGTGAGCGGGGCGGTCAGCGGCGGAGTCTCGTAGGTCAGGACGTCGGGGCGCGCCTCGGCGAAACGCTGGTCGTCCTCGAGCCAGAAGCGCCAGGTCGATCCCGACGCCCAGGGCGAGATGTTCGGGCGCTGGCGGTAGGTGACCGGCTTCGCCGGGTCCGAAACGTAGGAATCGTATGTCTGATCATACTGGGCGATCGGCGCGTCGAAGCTTAGCTGGCGATCGGGATTCAGGTAGATCGGCGTCACCTTGGCGGGGCAGCCGCTGAGGCAGGCAGGCGGCCAGTCGGGCAGCCGCTGCCACTGGTTGGGGCCGACCTCGAACGCGGTCACCCGCGCGATGTTCGCCGGCGGTCCGCCCTTCAGATGCTCGTCGAGGAAGGGCATCAACACGTTCTGCCGGAACCATTTGCCGGTATCGAAGCCCCAGTCGAGCGGTCCGAGCGTGCTCGCCGCGCCATTCTCCTCGCCATGGTGCCACGGGCCGAGCACGAGGTGCGCGTTGCCGTTGTCGTTGCGCTTGACCGCTTCGAACACCGCCGGAGCGCCGTAAATGTCCTCCTGGTCCCATTCGCTGTCGACCAGCAGGGTCGGGACGGTCAGTGGGCGGCTGCCAAGGATCCGGTCGACGGCCTGGTCCTGCCAATATTCGTCGTAAGACGGGTGCTCGGTCAGTCGCAGCCAGAAGGGCAGCTGGTCCATGCCCATCGCCTGGCCGTAAGCGCCGGCCGAGCCGTAGCGCAGATAAGTGTCGTAATCGTCGTAACCGGTGCTGAACCAGTCCTCGTCGGACTTCCTGGTCGCGGTCTGGCCGTAGACGTAGCTGATCATCTCCTGCCGGAAGGCGCCGTTGTGGAACCAGTCGTCGCCCTTCCACACGTCGACCATCGGGTTCATCGGCACCGAGGCCTTCAGGGCCGGGTGCGGGTTCACCAGGCTCATCAGGGTGGTGAAGCCGTCATAGCTGGTGCCGAAGGTTCCGACGCGGCCGTTGGACTCGGGCACGTTCTTCACCAGCCAGTCGATCGTGTCCCAGGCGTCGGTCGAATGGTCGACCGCGGTCGGATTGAGCGGGCCTTTCAGCGGCCGGTTCATGACATAGTCGCCGCCCGACTTGTATTTTCCGCGAACGTCTTCGTAGGCGACGATATAGCCTGCGCGGACAAGCTCGGCGGCGAGCGGCGAGAGGATGTTCTCGGGCTCGGTCCCGAACGACCCGCGCGAGGTCGCGCTGTCAGCGGAATAAGGAGTCCGGTCGAGCATGATCGGGAAGGGCCCGCGGCCAGCGTATTGGCCCTTGGGCAGGATCAGCACCGCGTAGAGCTTCACTCCGTCGCGCATCGGGATCATGACTTCGCGGCGAACGTAATTGAACTCGGACCTGGGAGCGGTGAAGCGCTGCGGAATGTCGCCGCCCTTTGGGACCGGCGGCACCACCGGGCGGAAATGCTGCGGGATGTCGCCGCCCGGCTCGACCGCAGGCTGGACATGCGCTTCCGCGAGTAGGGGCGCGGTAAACGCAAGTGCGGCAGCGGCAAACGCGAACTTCCTCAGCCGCATTGGAGTCCTTTCGGGCGGCCGCTTTGGCAGGGGGGCGGTCCAGGATCAATATCGCGCAAACGCGAGTGCGGACGAGGGGAGGTTAGCCGGCGTGCTGGAACCAGGACGGAATCGGCTTAGGAGTCGCCGGCGGAGTCGCAATGATGGACGCGACCCTTGGCGGCGCATGCGGCACGATGTGCGGCGTCACGACGATATAGAGGTCCCGCTTTTCCTGGTTGGTGTGCTCGACGCTGAACAGCGATCCGACGAGCGGGATGTCGCCGAGCACGGGCACCTTGCTCTTGTTGGAGATGCGGCTTTCCTCGGTCAGTCCGCCGATGACGAACGGCTCGCCGTCGTGGACCGTGGCGGAAGTCGATGCCTCCCGCTGGCTAATCGTCGGATAGCCCTGCGAAAAGCCGGTGACGCTCGACACGACCGCGAAGACGTGTGCCGTGACGAACCCGTCTTCGGTTACTCGCGGGGCGATCTGCAGGGTTACCCCGACATTCACATATTCGACCTGCTGCTGGACCGCGTTCACCCCGGACAGCGCGATCGAGGTAAGGATCGGAAGCGCATCGCCGGTGACGATTTTTGCGTTCTCGCCGCTTTGCGCCGAAATTCGCGGTTTCGAGACGATCCGGCCCTGGCCCTTGGCGATCTGCGCATAAAGCGCCACCTGGAAAGCGGCATTGATGCCGCCGTGCTTGGGCGTGTCGCTGAAGCCCGGGAAACCGTGCGAATAATCGACGCTGACTGCGGTGATCTGCCCGTTGCCGTTGTTGAAATCGAGCCCGAGGTTGCGCGCGCCTGTGTCGCTCAGCTCCACGAATTCGGTTTCGAGCACGACGCTGGTCACCGGCACGTCGAGCATTTCGATTTCCTGCTTGATCGCCGCGACGCGTTCCGGAGCGCCGCGAAGGATGACCGCGTTCAGCCGGCGGTCGATGCCGATTGTCGCGTCCACCGCCTGACCGAGCGAGTCGCTGCTCATGATCGGGGCGCCCGACGCGTTCAGCATCGGCGCCGAAGGCAGACCGGTGCTTCCGCCGAAATAGGTCGATCCGCCGGCCGAACCGAAATTGGGCTCTTCGGGCGTGAAATCGTCGTTCGACTTAATCGTCGCGTTGCCGGTCAGGATTCCAACGATTTCGCTGACGTCGGCATATTTGAGCTTCACCACCTCGAAGTCGTCCCCCGGGCCGGCGACCAAGCCGGCTTCTCCAGGCGCCGATGCGATCGCCGCAGCCGGCGTACTGGCGGTCTGCGGCACCTGGAACCAGCCGACGACCGGCTGCACCGGTTGGGCGGCAAAGGAGTCGACCGGCAACCAGACGAACAGCGCAGCAAACGCAATGAGGACTCGTGACAGGGTCATCACAGTAGAGAGCGCGGCCGCCTCGCCTTCGGGGCCGCCGCGCTCAACTCTTTTACGGCAGGATGCGCTGGGCCGTGACGCGGCCAGCCACATGCTGCAGCAGGGCGTTCGTGTTCGGATCGCGAACATCGATCGAGAACGTTCCCGCATAGCTCATGCCAGTCGCAGCGAGAGCTACATCTTCGGTGATGGTGACGTTCGCATTGTGCACGCCCGAACTGTCATAACTGATCGCGAGGTGATTGAGATGGTAATGACCAGCGGTCGGTTCGCTCCACACGCCCAGGCAGAAATTCTGAGTCGCAGGTGCGCGGGTGCCGCTGTTCATGAACTCGGTCCCGTCGGAATGCCATTGCTGGAAGCCGAAATCGGCGAGCTGGCCGCCGACGGTCTGCCTGAACGACCACATGCCGACAATCGTATGGACTCCAAGGATGGTCGCGTCGGCGCGGTGGAAGAGGCTTCCGCCGCCCTGGTCGCTTTGCCAGGAGGCGGGGTGGCCGAGCGCGGTTTCGCCGCACGCCATCGCGCCTGACGCAAAGCTCATTGCACCGAAGCCGAAAAGGGCGAGCCCCGAAACCCTCACGGCGGCCCGAAGTGACTTACTCATGACCAGTTCTCCTGAGATGTTGCCCCACAATTTGTCCGCGTGAGCGGGTCGCCGAGGGGCGGCGCGCATGACGCCCGCGCAAGCTGTTCCCGATGAGGATGCGGCGGCGATGGCGAAAAGCTGATTATTTCCTGATTTCTGCTAGGGTGAGCGCGAAGGTCGCCGAGGGGCACGCGGCATGGATCGGGCAATTTCGCTGGAAGCACGGCGCATCGATCTATCGATCGAGCTGCCGTTTCAGCTTGGCCGTGCCGGGGTCGATCCAAGCGCCCACGAAATAGGCTTTGGCCGCGAATCGCGGCGGCTGCAGCCGCTGACGATGAAGGTGCTGGTCGCGCTTCACGACAAGCTGGGCGGAGTGGTCACCCGCGACGAGCTGGTCGACCGCTGCTGGGACGGGCGGATCGTCGGCGAGGACGTCATCAACCGCTGCATCTCGCTGCTCAGGCGAGTCGCGGACGAGAGCGGCGGGTTCGAGATCCAAACGGTTCCGCGAGGCGGGTATCGCTTGGTCGAGGCCAAGGCGACGGCGCATGGCCAAGGTGACGCTGCGAGGGGCATTCACGCGCTTCCGATCGCCAGACGCCGACTGATTCTGGCGGGTGGCGGAGCGGCCATTGCAGCCGCGGCAGCGGGCGGATGGATTGTCTTCAGGCCAAGATCCAATCCCGCCGCAAACCGCATTGCCGTCCTGCCATTCGCGAATCTCACGGGCGATCCGGCGCAAGCCTATTTCTCCGACGGCATTGCCGAGGAAGTGCGGTCGGCTTTGTCGCGGGTCGGCATGCAAGTGATCGGCCGGACGTCTTGCGAGGCCGTCAGAAACCTGGACGCCAAAAGCGCCGCCGCCAAGCTCGGCGTTCAGAACATATTGATCGGGAGTGTCAGGCGGTCAGGGACGACGATCAGGATGGATGCACAACTGCTCCGCGGCTCCGACGGTGTCGCCGTCTGGTCCCAAACCTATGACCGCGCGCCGGGCGACGTGATCAAAATCCAGACCGACATTGCCGAAAAGGTCGCGAGCGCTCTCAGCGCCGCTCTCGGGACGGCGGCGCGAAATGCGTTGACCGCGGGGGGGACTCAAAATCCACAGGCGCAAAGGCTGCTGCTCCAGGCGCTGGCGGCCGCGCGAGCCGGCACAGCGGCCGGGTGCCAGCGGGCGTTGAAACTGCTCGACGAGGCGACCGCCGCGGATGGATATTATGGCGATGCCTTCGCGCTGAAAGGTTACCTGCTCGAATATTACGCCGAAACTTACGCGAGCACGTTCCCGGAGGTGAACTCATTTCGCGCCAGCGCCGTTCGTTCCCTGAAGGTCGCATTGCGACTCGCTCCTACCTTGGCTCGGGCCCATTGGGCGCTTGCCAATTACCTTCAGGGAGCGCTCGAATTCGCCCGAAGCGACGCGGCGTATCGCCGCGCCGTGGCCCTGGCTCCGGGCGACGCGGAGCCTTTGTCCGATTACTCCTTGCTGGTGTTGCGCATAGGAAACACACAAAAAGCGCTCGAGCTGGCCGATCGAGCGCTCGCACTCGATCCGCTCGATCCGGACGCCTACCGCCGTCGCTTCCTTGTACTCTACTACAGGCGAGAGTTCGCCAAGGCGGTCGCCTTCTCGAAGCAAGTGGAGCGCTACTCGCCCGAGCTGTTTATCTGGCCGGTGGAGGCAGGACTCGCCCTGATTTGGCTTGACAGCCTCGACGAGGCCGAACGTTATATGCGCCGCGGTCCCGCCGATTACTATCAACGCCTCGTCGGAGAATGTGTCATCGCGATCCGGAGGGGCGCGCGAGCGGAGGCCGAGGCGAAACTCGCAAGCTTCCGGCAATCGCTCGGCGACCTCGACAATTACCAATATGCGGAGGTCTATGCGCAGCTGGGCGAAGCCGATCGGGCGTTCGCGGCGCTGAGCCGAGCCTGGTCGATGCGGGACACGGGCTTGTCGTGGCTCCGGGTGGACCCGATGCTCGATCCGATTCGCAATGATCCGCGATTCGGGGCGGTCGCCCGGCGGCTGGGTCTTCGCGATCATCAGCGCACCAGCCCGCTTCATCCGCGCGCGCATCGCGGCATGACGGTAGGATAGAAGCGGCCGATGGATCGGGCGATCTCCCTCGACGCACGGCGCATCGAGCTGTCGATCGAGCTGCCGTTTCAGCTCGGCGACGCCCGCGTCGATCCGCGATCGCATGAAGTTGCCTGGAACGATGAATCCCGCCGGCTGCAGCCGCAGACGGTGAAGGTCCTCGTCGCGCTTCACGACAAGTTAGGCGATGTCGTCACCCGCGACGAGCTGGTCGACCGCTGCTGGGACGGGAGGTTCGTCGGCGAGGACGTCATCAACCGCTGCATTTCGCTGTTGCGCCGAGTGGCGGGCGATAGCGGCGGGTTCGAGATTCAGACGGTGCCGAGGGCAGGGTACCGGCTCATCGAAGCGCCGCCTTCCGCTGCCGTCGAAGAGGAAGTGGTTGCAGCTGATGAACCGGCTGCGCCAGCGTCGCCCCGCGAGCGCTATTGGGCGCTTGCAATCTCGGCGGGGCTCGCGATTGTGGTGGCCGCAGGTGGCCTGTTCGCGTTCGAGCGATTCAGTGAGCCCAAGCCGGACGCGGTCATGCTGACGCCGTTTGATGTGGCCGGGAATGCGCCGCTCGCGCGCACGTTCGCGGCCGGAGTCTCGGCCGAGGTCAATAGCGCGCTCTCTGCCGCCGGTGTGGACGTGCTCGAGCCCGATTCTTCCGGACAGTCGAAGGCCGAATTCGTCCTCAGCGGCCATGCCGAGCTTCCCGACTCCAACCTTCACCTGACGGCAGAGCTGCAGGACTCGCGCGACCATAGCCTGCTTTGGTCGACGACCTTCACCCGGCCGGCCGCGCAGGCTCCGGCGATGCAGGAGCAGGTGGCCGCCAATCTCGCCGCCGTTCTCCACTGTGCGCTCGATACCTCGCGCCAACTCGACGGCGAGCAATTGGACCAGGGCACGATCAAGCTTTACCTCAAGGCCTGCGCGCTCGAGCAGGCGGTCGACCCGCCCTCGGACCAGATCGAGACGCTGTTGCAGCAGGTGACGACGAGGGAACCGCGTTTTGCCGAAGGCTGGGCGCGGCTCGCCTTCTTTTCGGCGAATGCCGCATTCTATCCGGACTCCGAGCAGCCCGCGCTTCGTCGCCAGGCGCGAGCTGCCGCGCAGACGGCAATCGGACTGAACCCAAGATCGTCCCTCGCGCATCAGGCCTTGGCCGAACTGGATCTTGGCCACGTGCCGTTCGCGCAGATCTATCGGGATGCCCAGATCAACCGCACCCTCGATCCGAGCATCGATTCCGTCGCGGGCGATGGCAGCGAGCTACTGCTCCGCATGGGCAGGTTGGACGAGGGCCTCGAAAGGGCCCGACGCGGTGTCGCGCTCGACCCGTTCTCGCCAGTCGAGACGGCCGATCTCATCACCGCGCTGATCGATGACGGCCATCTTTCTGAAGCGGGCGCCACGGTCGAGCGGGCGGTTCGGGTGTGGCCTGATGATACCATACTCCAGGTCGTAAACCTCGACTATCAGGCCCGTTTCGGCGATCCGAATGCTGCGCTGGCGATCGTCAATGACCCCGCCGCGCGGCCGGAAAAGGTTCGCGACGTGACGCTTGCCGCCTATCGGCACCTTGCCGAAGCGCGCAAAGCGAATGGTCCCGCGCAGACGCGGGCGTTCATCGCCTGGCTGAAGCAGGAGGTTGTGTCCGGTCAGCTCGGAGTCGACTTCGCAGCACCGCATCTGGCGCAGTTCGGCGACGTCGACGACGCGTTCAGGCTGGCGCTCGCCGCGCCGGCCGACATTACCAACATCGATCCCGCGTTCCTGTGGACGCCCGAGGCGCTTCGCCTCCGGCGCGACCACCGGTTCGTCACGCTCGCGAGCAAGTTCTACGTCGCCGCATTCTGGCGGCAGACGGGGCTGTGGCCCGATTT
The DNA here is from genome assembly GCA_036273215.1 of Sphingomicrobium sp. Classification (GTDB taxonomy): domain Bacteria; phylum Pseudomonadota; class Alphaproteobacteria; order Sphingomonadales; family Sphingomonadaceae; genus Sphingomicrobium. Next base: position 48,275 of record DASUIC010000061.1, on the reverse strand, counting down.
CTGCTCCACTCCGGGCTGGCCGTACGATTGCAAGGCAGAAGCCGCGCGGCTGCCGCTCAATGCGTGGCCCAAACCGATTTCGAAGCAGCAATAGGCCGCCGAATTCTCAGTTCCGGCAGGCGAGGGTAAAAAGGTAAGCTTCTTCCGCTGCCTGGGATGCCGAGTCCCAGCTATAGGCTTCGCTTGCTTGTCGCGCCGCTTCGCCGATTCGCTGCCGCTCCTCGGGGGACTCGAGCAGGCGGCGCGCGGCGCGAATGTAATCGTCCTTGCCGCGGCACAGGATGCCGGTTCGGCCGTCGTCGAATAAGGAGCGCGTGTTGGGCGCGTCGGCGGTGATCACGGGCAGCCCCGACGCCATCCCTTCCAAAAGCACGTTGCCGAACGTCTCGGTCGTGCTCGGGCTGATCATCAGGTTGGCGCTTGCGACCGCGCGGGCGAGTTCGGCGCCCTCGAGGTGACCGGTGAAGGTCGCGCGCGCGATTGAACGCATCTGCTGTTCGGCAGGGCCGGCGCCGACTACCAAGGCCCGAACACGCTTGTCCGACTGCTGCAGCTCGGCGACGACCTCGGCAAAAAGGCGCGTGCCTTTCTCGACGACGAGGCGGCCGAAGAACAGCGCGACCGCGTCATCGTCGGACCAGCCCTGCGCCCGCCTCCATTCGGAATCGCGCCGCGACGGGTTGAACAGCTGGCGGTCGACTCCGCGGCTCCACAGGAAGGCGTGGTCGTTTCCCCGAAGTTGCTTCATCTCCTCGACGATCGCGGAAGTCGGCGCGAGCACGCAGTCGGCGCGGCGGTAGAAGCGGCGAAGGTGCGCATCGGCGACCGGGCGGAGCCAGGCGAGGCCGTAATGTTCGAGATAGGCTTCGAAACGGGTGTGCAGGCTCGCGACGATCGGCACACCGAGGCGCTTCGCCAGCGTCTGTGCGCGGGTTCCGAGGATATCGGGAGTGGCGACATGGACGACGTCGGGCGCAAAGCGCTCGATTTCACGCTGGATCGATTTGGGGATTCCGACCGCCAGCTGAAATTCGGTCCGAACCGGTAGCGTGATCGAGGGAACCGGAACGAGTGTGCCCTCGGGCTCGAACGCCGGCGTGTCGGTCACGGGCGAATAGACTCGCACCTGATGCCCGCGTCGCCCGAGGTGAGCGACGAGCCGGTTCAGCGCCTGATTGGCGCCTTCGCGAAGGTAATTGTAGTTTCCGGTGAAGAGCGCGACGCGAAGCGGACGCTCGGCGGTGATTGGGACAGGAGCGTCGATAGCGACGTCAGCGACCCGCAACGGCTGCGACGGCAGCGGCCCGCGGCGCCTCCGGCTTGTCCTCTTCGTCGGGCCAGCCCTCGCGCCGCTTCAATCCGGGCGCGAGAAACAGGATCGGAAGCTTCAGCAGCAAAAGCTCGGAATGGATGAAGGAATCGATTGCGCGCTCCCACCACACCGGCTCGCGGCCGCCGTGAACCTGCAGCCAGCGATCGTACGGCGCCCAGTGGCGCGGCTCATCCTGCTTGATGACCTGGAAGATCTTGAAGAGCATCCGGTCGGCGCGGATGGCGGGGTGGCGGAGCAGGATCTCGACCTGGTGATAGCCGCGCTGCTCGGTCAGCGAAATCACCCGACAGAGCTCTTCGAACTGGCCGCTGGCGATGAACGTGTCGACATCGAGATCGTCGATCCGCGATTTGAAGACGAGCTCGACGAACCGGTCGATGTGCCCGCAGGCACGGTCGACGAACAGCGGCATTTGGCCGCGCTTTTCGAACCAGCGCTTGAACATCAGATAATGTTTGCGCTCGTCGGCGCGGTGCTGCTCGACTTCGGCGATCAGGCGCGGATCGTCGGGGAAGTGCCTGCGCACGGCGGTCAGCACCTTGTCGAGCGCGGTGTATCCGCGGTGCTCGTTGTAGATGTAGATTGCCGTCACGATCTCGATCCAGCGGCGGCGAAACCACGAAAGCATCATATAAGGCTATCCCCGCCTGAAACTTGGCACAACGCGGGGCGCCGCCTCGCGTTGCCTTTGTGCGCGGCGGAATAATTTCGGTTCCGCCGGACGATTCGTCGGCCCATGTCGCAAATGGTCGGATAAGCGTCATTGCGGACGCGGCCGATCTGTCGTGGAATAACCGGGCAAGAGCCCGGGGAAATGCGATGACATGCGCGGACAATTCACGCCCGCCGATGAGGATCGGATTCGTTGCCTATGACGGCGTGACAGCACTCGATCTCATCGGCCCTTACGAAGTCTTTGGGACCGCGAACGCGCTCGGCGGGCAGGACGGCGCACTTTATGCGCCAATGATCGTCGCACCGACCGTGTCGCCAATCGCCAGCGACACCGGCATCGTGCTGCAGCCCGCGGCGGATTTCAGCGCGCCGATCGAGTTCGATACGATCGTCACGCCCGGCGGCCCAGGGCTGCGCGAGCCGTCCATCAACGCGCAGGTCGCAGCGTGGCTGAAAGAGCGAGCACCGCAAACGCGGCGGATGGTTTCGGTGTGCACGGGCCTCTACGGCCTCGCCGCCGCCAAGCTGCTGGACGGGCGGCGCGCCGCCACGCACTGGCGCTGGGCGCGGCATGCCGCACGGTCATTTCCCGATGTCATGGTGGACTCCACCATGCTCTACGTCGAGGATCCGCCGTTCTATTCGAGCGCGGGAGTGACGGCTGGAATCGACCTTGCGCTGGCCCTCGTCGAACAGGACCATGGCGCGACCCTCGCCCTGGCCGTCGCCCGAGAGCTGGTGATCTATTTCAAGCGGCCTGGTGGCCAGTCGCAATATTCCGAGCCGCTTCGTTTCCAGTCGTCGGCGGTCAACCGTTTTTCAGACCTCGCCGCCTGGCTGCATGGGCATCTTCGCGACAGGCTCACGGTCGAGGAACTGGCGGCGCGGGTCAACATGTCCCCGCGGCATTTCGCGCGCAAATTCACCGCGGAGTTCGGAGTGACGCCGGGCGCCTATGTCGATGGCGCCCGTCTGGAATTGGCGCGGGAGCGCCTGGCCGCTCGCGGGCAAACGGTGGAGTCGGTCGCGTTGTCGGTGGGGTTCAGGAGCGCGGACGTGTTCCGGCGCGCGTTCGAGCGACGCTATGGCATCGCGCCGGGCATGTACCGCCGTCATTTCGGCGCCGGGCAATCATAGGCGATGACGGTCTCGTCGTAAGTCCGGAAACGTCGGAACAATGTCATGGCGGACCGCGACCAGCCGTGGAAGGTGAGCGTCAAGGAGGTGTCCATGCCGCTTCATCCGAGCCTCGCTGCCGTTTTGATGATGCCGCCACTTCTTCTCGGCGCGGCACCGGCGCCGCCAACGGCGGCCGCGCTCGCATCCAGGGTGCTGAAGGACCGTTCGATCCCGGCAGTCGGAATCGTGGTCATCCGGCACGGCCGGATTGCCGACGAAGCCGTCGCCGGGGTCCGCGCGCGCGACAATCCGGTGCCGGTCCGCAAGAGCGACTTGTGGCACATCGGCTCGGACGAAAAGGCGATGACGGCGACGCTGATTGCGCGGCTGGTCGAACGCGGGACGCTCGCCTGGCACATGCCGCTGTCACGGCTCATCCCCGAGCTCGCGACATCGATGCGGCCCGAATATCGCAGCGTCGATCTCGTTGAGCTGCTCGCTCACCGGGCCGGTCTCCAGGACCTGATCGACAGCGACTATTACGAAAGTCTGTATCACGACCGGCGACCGATACATGAGCAGCGCGTCGACTATGTGAAGATGGCGCTGTCATGGCCGCCGGCGTTTCCGCCAGGGACGGACGCGAAATATAGCAACCGCGGCACCGAGATCGCGGCGCTCGCCGCTGAAGATGCGACGCGGCTCGATTACGAGCAACTCATGCGAACAGAGGTTTTCGCGCCGCTGGGGATACGATCGGCCCGGTTCGATCCGCCCAAGCGCGGTGAGCTCGCGGGCCACGACGGGGATGTGCCGAAATATGGTCTGCGCGCCGACAATCCGCGCGTCGACGCGCCCGCAGGAGAAGTCCGTCTGACGCTGGACGATTGGGCAAGGTTCGCGATCGACCAGATGGAAGGCGACCATGGCGGCGGCCGCCTGCTGCGCCAGTCGACCTATGTGCTGCTCCATACCGCCCAGGCGCGAACGATCTTCGGGCTCGGCTGGGGGGTCCGCCAATCGCTCGACGGCGTGAACGGCCGTTTCCTCACGCACAGCGGCTCGAATGGTTACTGGTTCGCACGCATCGTCCTCGCGCCGGACAGGGAAAACGGACTGCTGGTGGTGACGAACAGCGCGGGCGCCGGCGCGCAAAAGGGGGTCGCCAACGTCGAGGCAGAGGTCGTCCGGACCCTCGACCAGTGAACAGGGGACGCGCGGGAACGAAACCCGTTCAGCAGGATTGCAGGTTGCTCGACGTAACGGAGCTGCAATGGCCGACAGGGACGCATTCGACACCGCAACGCGAATCGCCGCGGGTGACGTCGGCCGCAACTATGACGACGTCGCTGTCGCGCTCCACTGGGCGACCGCGATCCTGGTGGTCGTCCAGTTCCTGCTCGCGATCACCTGGGACTATTTCCCCAAAGCGACGACCGAACAGATGCAGACCCTGCACATCTCCCTTGGTGTTCTACTGACGACGGTGATCGTCGCGCGGATCGTCTGGCGGCTGGTTCCGGGCCACCGCCGTCCGGCAATCGTGGGCGGCTGGGTCAAGCTCGCGTCGAAAGGCGTTCATTACCTGCTTTACGTGCTGCTCGTCGCGCAGGTGTCGCTCGGATTCGCCTGGCGCTGGGCCCAGGGGCATGACGTGGGCTTCTTCGGGCTGTTCGCCATCCCCGGGCCATATGGCGCGCTGGCGCGGCCGACGCGGCACATCCTAGCCCAGTTCCATCAATATATCGGCTGGACGATCGTGATCGTCGCCTTTGGGCACGCGCTTGCCGCGTTCTACCATTATTATTTCCTGAAAGACCGGGTGCTCGGAAGGATGCTTCCGGCGGCGCGCTAAAGCTGTTGCGCGACTCAGGCGTTAGTGGTTGGTTCACTTCCGTCCATTGAAGCGGGGGCCAACATGGAAGTGATCAGAAAGAGTGCGATGATCGCGGGTGCGGGGGCGTTCGCTCTTTCACTCGCGGCGTGCGAGAAATATCAGAATGCGTCGGGGGCCGGCGCCGATCCGGGCGCGATCAAGAACGCGATCAAGGCCGACGAGAAGAAGTGGCAGCAGCAGGTCAAGGCCAAGGATACCGAAGGGCTGGCCGGCCATTATGCGGACGATGCTTATTTCGTTCCTGGCGACGCGCCGCCCGCCGACGGCTCGACCGCGATTCGCCAGTTCTACGCCAACGCTTCGACCGATCCGGCGCTCGATGTGGAGCTCACGAACGAGAAGATCGATGTCGCGGGCTCGGGCGACATGGCTTACTCGCGCGGCCACTACACCGAGAAATATACCGACAGGAAGACCGGCAAGGTGATGAGCGACAAGGGGTCATATCTCGCCGTCTATAAGAAGCAGCCGGACCGAAGCTGGAAGATCGTCGAGGATTTCGCCTCGACCGATCCCAGTTCGGCGAAGCCGGTCGAGCCTGGAAAGCCGGCGACCCGGGCGAAGATGACGTCTTTCTGAGAAGCTAGGCGTCGAGTTCAGCGAGAAACTTCGCGCCGGCGCTTCCGGGGAGCGCCCAGCGGACCTGCGCCTTGACCTTGCCCATGCGCGGAATGGCGATCTGAAGCCGCTCGCCGATTCGGAAATGGTCTTCGGCCTCGATCCTGCAGCCCTCCTCGGAGAAGTTGGTGAGCGTGACCGGCGAAGCGCTGCCGTCGTCGCGGTGAACGACGGCATCGATCTCCACTTCCTTGCGGTCCTTTCGGCCCACCCAGCCTTGCATCCGCTGCACGACGTCGCTCCCGGTTAACCGGAGCGCTATGCCACTTGCAGCGTAAACATTGATTTAAGGGAGATTCGCGGGCGTTCGGGATCCCCTCAGGCGGGCTGCTCATCCGGGGTCTTCTCGCTGGTCTCCAGCCCCGGCTGGCGAGTGAGGCGCATGTAGGGGGTGACGTTCTTCCAGCCGTGCGGGTGGAGCGTGCGCGCTTCCTCGTCCGAGACCGCTCCGGCGATCACCACGTCCTCGCCCGGCTTCCAGTTCACCGGGGTCGAGACCTTGTGCTTCGAGGTGAGCTGGAGCGCATCGATCAGGCGAAGCACCTCGTCGAAGTTGCGGCCGGTCGACATCGGATAGATCAGCATCGCCTTGATCTGCTTGTCGGGGCCGATGATGAAGACCGTGCGCACGGTCTGGTTGTTGACCGGCGTGCGGCCGTGCGACGTGCCCTGCTCCTCGGCGGGAAGCATGTCGTAGAGCTTGGCGACGTTGAGGTCATGGTCGGCGATGATAGGATAATCGACCTCGCAACCGCCGACGCGGTTCACGTCTTCCAGCCACTTGTGATGGTCCTCGACCGGATCGACCGAGAGGCCGATCACCTTGACGTTGCGCTTCGCGAACTCGGGTTGGATTTTGCCGAGATAGCCGAGCTCGGTCGTGCAGATCGGAGTGAAGTCCTTGGGGTGCGAGAACAGCACGCCCCAGCTGTCGCCGAGCCATTGGTGGAAGTGGATTCGGCCCTTCGTCGTGTCGGCTTCGAAGTCGGGCGCGACGGATCCAATGCGTAAGCTCATCAATGCCTCTCCGCGGGTTAGGGTGAACTGCCGTACTGAGGTGGTGACGCTTGCAACAAACGCAAGTGGAGTGCCGCGCGAAGGCGGAATAGTTCAGATCGTCTCGACCTCGGCGAAGTCCGGCTCGGCGCGTTTGGAGCGCTCGAGCCATGGGGGCACGGGCAGCCCCTTCGAGCGCAGGAACTGAGGGTTGAACAGCTTCGACTGATAGCGGGTGCCGTAATCGGCGAGGATGGTGACGATGGTCTTGCCCGGCCCGAGTTCGCGCGCGAGCCGGATCGCGCCGGCGACGTTCACGCCCGACGAGGGGCCCATGCAGAGGCCTTCGTGCTCGAGCAGCTCGAAGCAGATGGGGATCGATTCCTCGTCCGGGATCTGGAACGAATAGGTCGGTTCGAAGCCTTCGAGATTGCCGGTGATCCGGCCCTGGCCGATGCCTTCGGTGATCGAGCTTCCCTCGGCCTTGAGCTCTCCTGACGTGTAATAACTGAACAAAGCCGCTCCCGGCGGATCGGCGAGGCCGATGGCAATGTCTGGCTTATGCTGCCGAAGCGCCGTCGCGATCCCCGCGAGAGTGCCGCCGGTGCCGACCGCGCAGACGAAGCCGTCGATGTCGCCGCCCGTCTGCTCCCATATCTCGGGACCGGTAGTCTCGATATGCGCCTGGCGGTTGGCGACATTGTCGAACTGGTTGGCCCAGATCGCGCCGTTCGGCTCCTCGCGGGCGAGCCGCTCGGCCATCCGCCCCGACACTTTCACGTAATTGTTCGGGTTTCGGTAGGGAACGGCCGGAACTTCGACGAGGTCGGCGCCGAGCACCCGGAGGGTATCCTTCTTCTCCTGGCTCTGGGTTTCCGGGATCACGATTACGGTGCGCAGACCGAGGGCGTTTGCGACCATCGCGAGGCCGATCCCGGTATTCCCGGCGGTGCCGTCGACCACCACGCCGCCGGGCCTCAGCTCACCGCGCTCCATCGCGTCCTTGATGATGTAGAGCGCCGCGCGGTCCTTGATCGACTGGCCCGGGTTGAGGAACTCGCATTTGCCGAGGATCGCGCAGCCGGTCGCTTCCGAGGCGCGGCGGAGCTTCACCAGCGGCGTGTTGCCGATGAGCTCGATGACGCTGTTGGCGAAAGGCATGGCGGGCCCATAGCACCGCGATTCATATTCTACACGTCACTCCCGCGTTCGCGGGGTGACGGAATTAGGCCGCTATGTCGTACGGCTGGATTTCACCGGACAAGTAGAGGCTTCGCGCCTTCACCCGCGACAGCTTGCCCGAGCTGGTGCGCGGAAGCGTGCGCGGCGGGACAAGCTCGACCACCGGGGTGATCCCCGTGATTGCGCGGACCCGTTCGCGGATTTCGTCGCGCAGGCGCCCGCGTTCTTCGGCGTCGGAGACTCGGCAGTGGACGAGTACCGCCGGCGTTTCCTCGCCGCTCGGTCCGGTGATGGCGAAGGCGGCGATGTCGCCGGACTTGAATCCGGGCAGCTGCTCGACCGCCCATTCGATGTCCTGCGGCCAGTGATTGCGGCCGTTGATGATGATCATGTCCTTGGCGCGGCCGACGATGAAGATATAGCCCCGCGAAAGGTAGCCCATGTCGCCGGTGTCGAGCCATCCGTCGGAGCTGAGCACCGCGCGCGTCGATTCCTCGTCGCGGAAATAGCTGTGCATGACGCTTGCGCCGCGGACGAACACTCGGCCGATCCCGCGCTCGGGGAGGAGCTTGCCGGCCTCGTCGCGAATTTCGACCACCATGCCGATCACCGGCTTCCCGCAATTGACGACCGCGCGATAACGCCGCGGCCGCTGCTCGTCGTCGGGAGCGCAGCCCGAGAGCTCGTTCTCTTCGACCAGCTCGAGCCGGATGCCTTCGCCGGGCGGCATCAGCGAGACTGCGAGCGTCGCTTCGGCCAGGCCGTAACTCGGGCAGAACGCGCTGGCCTCGAACCCGGCCTTGGCGAAACAGTCGACGAACGCCTGCATGACATCGGGCCGAATCATGTCGGCGCCATTTCCGGCGATCCGCCAGCGCGAGAGGTCGAAGCGCTCTTCGGCGCGCGTCTGGCTGCTCATGCGGCGCGAGCAGATGTCGTAGCCGAAGGTCGGCGAGTAGCTGACGCTCGTCCCGGGATTGCGGGTAATCATGTCCAGCCAGGCGAGCGGGCGGCGGGCGAAATCTTCGGTCTTCAGATAATCGACCGACATCTGAAGCGCGACCGGCGAGAGGAAGCAGCCGACCAGGCCCATGTCGTGATACCAGGGCAGCCACGAGATACAGCGGTCGCTGTCGAGCACTTTGAGGCTGATGCCGTGAGCGCGGAGATTGTCGAGCAGCGCTCGGTGGGTGACCGCGACTCCGTGCGGGAAGCGCGTCGAGCCGCTCGAATATTGGAGGTAGGCGATCTCGTCCGGCGCCGGCTTCGCAAGGTCGAGAACGCCCGCGGATTCAACCGATTCGAGCGATTCCCATGCGCGCGCGTTTGCTCCCGCTTTCCTGGCTGCCGCCTCGCCGAACTCCGCCAGTTCTTCGGGGTAGAGGAACAGCGCCGGATCGCAGCTTCCGAGCTGGGTCGCGAGCTGGTCGACATAAGCGTCGCGGCCGCCGAAGCTGGTGGGGAGTGGGAGCGGCACCGGCCATGCGCCGGCATAGACCGCTCCGAAGAAGCAGGCGGCGAACTCGGGCCCGGTCTCGGCGACGAGCGCGATGCGGTCGCCGGCCTTGATCCCGAGAGTCATCAGGCGGCGAGCATGGAGCAGCGAGTCCTCGCGAAGCTCGGCATAGGTCAGGGCGCGGTCCAGAGTCCCGCGGGCATCGTGGAAATTGAGGCCGCGACGGCCCTTGGCGGCATAGTCGAGCGCTTCGCCGACCGTCCGGAAGTCGGCGAGGCGGCGCGGAAGCTGATCGAGTGTCGGAGTTGCGCCGGGCGGGGCAAGCTCGGTCTTCACTGAGGCGTTGCGCTCGAGCACGCCGTCCCTTCCTCGATAATGGCACACGATCGGCAAGCGCCACGCGCAGCCGCATTTCTGATGGTCGGGAAACGTGGCACAAACATGGCGATATGTCTGCACGAAAGCACCGCAAGCCTGCACCTCCCCTGAACCCGGAGAAGCTCCAGCAGCTCGCACTGCGCTATGTCGGACGTTATTCGACCAGCCGTTCGAAGCTTCGCGCCTATCTTTCGCGCAAGGTCCGCGAGCGCGGATGGGGCGCTTCCGAAGAGCCGCCGATCGGCGAGATTGCCGAGCGCCTCGCCGGGCTCGGCTATGTCGACGATGCGTCGTTCGCGCTCAGCAAGGCCCAGTCGCTTGTCGTTCGCGGCTACGGTAAGCGGCGGCTGGTCGAGAAGCTTCGCCTCGCCGGAATCGAGGAGGGAGATTCGGAGAGCGCCCGCCGCCACGCCGACGCTGAAGCGGTCTCGGCCGCGCTGCGCTTCGCCGAGCGGCGGAGGATTGGCCCTTATGGCTCGCGAAAGCCCGATCCGAGCGAGCGGGACAGAGCGATCGCCGCAATGATTCGCGCCGGCCACTCCTTCGGGCTTGCAAGGGCCATTGCGGCTCTTGCGCCGGGAGCGCAGGTCGACGTGGATGAGCTCGCCGACAGATTTCGATCAACGGACGCGTAAAGTCGGTTTGCCGACACAGTTACCCATGTTAATGAGGCGACTCGATGGTGCAGGCGTACGCAGCTATGGCCGAGGGGGAGGCACGGGCTGAGATGGATCCGGGCGGGGGTTCGGAGGATGAGCTGTCGCCCGTGACGGGCCGCGTCAAATGGTTCGACGCGACCCGCGGCTTCGGATTCCTCGTCAGCGAAGAGATTGACGGCGACGTGCTCATTCACTTCAGCGTTCTTCGCGAGCATGGCCGCCGGAGCGTTCCTGAAGGCGCGATCATCGAATGCGTGCCGGTGAAGCTCGACCGCGGGCTGCAGGCGAGGCGCATCCTGTCGATCGACGTCACGTCGGCCTTGCCGCAGCAGCCGCGCTCGTCCATTCCCCCGGCCGAACGGGCCGACCGCAGGGCGCTATCCGACGCCGCGGGCGAGTTCGAGGCGGTGGAGGTCAAATGGTTCAACCGCGTGCGGGGTTATGGGTTCGTCAGGCGGCACGAAGATCTCGGCAGCGGCGACGTGTTCGTGCACATGGAAACGGTGCGCAACTCGCATCTGGGCGAGCTCCAGCCGGGACAGAAACTCGAGGCGCGGATCGCGTCGAGCGGGAAGGGGCTGACCGCCGTCGAGCTTCGGGCTTTCGGAAATTCGCTGGGCTAGCCGCCGCGCTGACCGCGGTTCTCGCGTGCAGCCTCCCGCCGCCCGCTCCGGCCCAGAATGTCCCACCCAGTGAGCGGCCCCAGACCGGCCTTCGCCAAGTGCCGCTGACGATCCATTCCAGGAATGGCGCCCATCATTTCATCGTCGACGTGGCGAAGACCGGGGCGCAGCAGGAACGCGGCCTCATGTTCGTGAAGTCGCTTGGCGGCAACAGGGGCATGATCTTCCCCTACGATCCGCCGCAATCGGTCGCCTTCTGGATGGAGAATACCCTGATCCCGCTCGACATCATCTTCATCCGCGCCAACGGGACAATCGCGCGGATCACGGAGGGCAAGCCGCTCGACGAGAGCCAGCTTCCCTCGGGGGAGCCGATCTCCGCCGTTCTCGAAATCCGCGGCGGACGCGCGCACGAGCTCGGCATCCGCGTCGGAGACAAGGTGAGCTGGCGGGAGTGATTTATTCCTCCCCAGCCGCACGGCTGGGGAGGGGACCATTCACCAAAGAGTGAATGGTGGAGGGGTCCTGGCGCTGTGCCAATTGCCCCTCCACCATGCTTCGCATGGTTCCCCTCCCCATGAGCTGCGCTCGCAGGGAGGAACGCGCTTGCGCTCGCTGCGATGACACGGCACAGGCACGCGACCGATGGGATTCTTCTCGAAAATCTTCACCTGGTGGAACGGCGCGACGGTCGGAACCGGGCTGTGGACGAGCCTCCGCGGGGAAGAGGTAGGAAACGACTCCCTTGGCAACGTCTATTATCGCGACAAGAAGCATCCCAATCGCCGGTGGGTCATCTACAATGGCAACAATGACGGGAGCCGGGTGCCGCCCGACTGGCAATTGTGGCTTCGCGGGACGATCGACGGCCTGCCGGAAAAGGCGCTTCCGCCCGTGCGCAAGTTCCAGCAGGCGCCGACGCCCAATTTGACCGGCACGATGGAGGCGTTCCGTCCCGACGGAGCGCTCGGAAGCGGCCGCATCCGCCCCGCCTCGACGGGCGATTACGAACCGTGGATTCCCGAGTAAGCGTGACCAGAGCCGCCGCGCCCGTCGTCGTTGCGTTTGCGCTCGCCGCGTGCGGACACGGCGCGCGGCAGCAGAACGGGTCGGCGCCAGTCACCGCCAATGCGGCGGTGAACGCCGGGCCACAGGTCTCCGTCACGCCGATGGCGCAGCGCGTCGCGGTCCTTGGGATCCTCAACAAGCGCAACGGAATCGAGCAGGACGTGGCCCTTCACCCCGGCCAGTCGGCGCGATGGAAGGACGTGATCGTGCGCCTTCGCGCCTGCGAAACGACCGCTCCGTGGGAGCAGGAGAAGCTCACCGGCGCATTCGTCCAGGTCGACGTGCAGCGGCCGGACAGGAAATGGAACCGCGTCTTCTCGGGCTGGCTGTACAAGGAATCGCCGTCGCTCAACGTCGTCGAGCATCCGGTCTACGACGTCTGGCCCAAGAGCTGCGAGATGACCTTCCCTGCGGGCCCGCCGGCGCCCGCGGCACCGGTCAGCTCGAGCAACCTGTCGAGCGCTGCGAAGTCCGGCGGCGCGTCCGGAACCCGGCCGAACACCGGCGCTGCGGCGAAGCCTGCTGCGCCGCCGACCGCGGCGGAGAGCAACGCGACATAGGTCTCGCGCGAGATGCTGATCGCGCCGAGCAAGGCCAGATGCTCGGTCATGAACTGGCAATCGAGAAGCGTGAAATTGCCCGCCTTGAGCCGAGCCACCAGCCAGGCGAGCGCCACCTTTGACGCGTCGGTCGTGCGGCTGAACATGCTCTCGCCGAAGAATGCGCGGCCGAGCTTCACGCCGTAGACTCCCCCGACCAGCGCTCCGGATTGCCAGACCTCGACCGAATGGGCGTGGCCCGAGCCGTGGAGCGCGAGCATCGCGCGCTCGAGGTCGGCGTTGATCCAGGTCTCCTCGCGATCGGCGCAGCCGGCGATCACTCCGGCGAAATCGCGGTCGCGGGTGACGTCGAACCTGCCCGATCGCAGAGTCCGCCGAAGCGAGCGTGAGACATGAAAGCCGTCGAGCGGAATGATCGCGCGGTTCTTCGGCTCGACCCAGAACAGCTCGTCCGCCTCGCGGCTGTCGGCCATCGGGAAAATCCCCGTCGCATACCCCTGCAGGAGAAGACGAGGGTCGAGCCGAGTCATTTGTCGTCCCTTACTCGTCATTCCCGCGAAAGCGGGAATCGCGCTTTTCTCAATTGTATCGGGGCCCCCGCTTCCGCGGGGGTGACGAGTTGAGTGCAGCCGTCAGAGAATCTCCCGCACCTTCTCCTGTGGGCGGCAGAGGCGGACGCCTTTGCTCGTCTCGACGATCGGGCGTTCGATGAGGATCGGGTGCTCAACCATCGCGTCGAGGATTTCGTCGTCGGTGGCGTCCGGCCGCCTGAGGCCGAGCTCTTCCGCGAGCGGCTCCTTCGCCCGCAGGCCGTCGCGCGGGCGCATCCCCGCGCGTTCGTAGAGGCGCTTCAGCTCGTCCCGGCTCGGCGGCTCCTTCAGATATTCGTGGATCCACACGTCGCAACCGGAGTCGCGAAGCATTTCGAGGGTTTTCCGAGACGTTCCGCAAAGCGGATTGTGATAAATTGTGGCTTTCATGACCTCATCTGTTCCTGTGCGAATTCAAGTGGTTAAACAATGGTTTAATCCCAAATGGCGACTCTGCCGAACCGCTATCGTCCCGCGTGCGGAACGATGAGCGGATATCGTCGTTCCTGCGAACGTAACATGCACCGTTTTGCGGCGGCGACGCCGCGCGTGGCGCATGTTCCGGCAGCTCAAACAACGGGAGAAAGAGCGATGCGTACATCCATTCTAGCCCTTGCGCTTGCAAGTACGGCCGCGCTTGGCGCGTGCACGTCGAATCCGCGGATGAACTCGGATATCGCGACCGGCGCGGCGGTCGGCGCTGCGGGCGGCGCGGTCGTCGGAGCGGTCGCTCCGGGAATCAGCACGATTACCGGCGCTGCGGTCGGAGCGGCGATCGGCGGTCTCGCCGGCGCGGTGTGGGCCGACAACAACAATGACGGCTATGTCGACGGCTACGTATACAACGGCCAATATTATGCCGGCGCACCGGCGGGCTATGACCCGACGACCCACGCGGTCGTGACCGGAGCGCTCGGCGGCGCCGCGATCGGCGCAGCGGCCGGCGCGGTTCTCCCGGGCGTCAGCGTCCTTCAGGGCGCGGTGATCGGCGCTGCGGTCGGCGGTCTCGCCGGAGCGGTCTGGGCCGATCGCAACAATGACGGCGTTGTCGACGGCTATGTCTACAATGGCCAATATTATCCGGGAGCTCCGGCCGCGGGCATGGCTCCGCCGCCGCCTCCGGGTCCGGCTCCGATGCCTGCTGCGGGCGAGCGTGGTTGACCGGATGCCCGTCGAAGCGCAACTTTGATGGGAACCGTTGAATCGGAGACAAAGTGAAGAGTTTGCGTGATTGGTGCACCGGCCGCTGGCCGGTGCACTCATTTGGAAAGCTTGGCGGCGCCGCAGCGGGCCTGATGCTCGCAGCGGCCCCGCTGTCCCTCATCCCTTCATCGCCCGCGATGGCGCAGACCTACGTCGCGCAGCCTGCCGGGCAGGGGGTCGCCGATTTCTACAAGGCGCGACGCGGAGCGCCGCTGTGGCTGACGCCCGCCGCAGGGGACGCAGCGGATCAGCTGCTGTCGCTGCTCAGCAGCGCCGACCTCGATGGACTCAACCCGGCGAAATATCAGGCCGCTGCGCTCCAGGCCGAGATCCAGCAGGCGCGGGCGAAGAACAAGCGCAAGGACCTGGTCCGGCTCGACCAGGCGCTGTCGCAGGCGTTCGTTTCCTACGTCGACGACCTGAGGCAGGACCCCGGAGTCGGGATCAACTGGGTCGATCCGCAACTGAGGCCCGTTCCGCCGTCGCCGTTGGCCGCGCTTCTGACCGCCGCCGCCCAGCCGTCGCTATCGGACTATGTCCACACGATGGGGTGGATGCATCCTTATTACGCCGAGCTTCGCGACGCGCTCGCCGGGCACAAGTACAAGGACGACCACGAGCGCGACATCATCGCGCTCAACCTCGAGCGGGTGCGCGTGCTTCCCCCGGGCAAGGAACGCTACGTTCTCGTCAACATCGCCCAGCAGAAGCTCTACATGTTCCAGGACGGCAAGGCCGTCGACAACATGGTCGTCGTCGTCGGCAAGACCAAATATCCAACGCCCATGCTCGCCGCCTACATCCGCTACGCGGCGCTCAACCCCTATTGGTACGTGCCCTCCGACCTCGCCTGGGACGACGTCGGCCAATATGTCGTGAAGGACCCGAGCTACTTCGACAAAATGGGCTACCAGGAGGTGTCCGACTGGTCGAAGAACCCGCAGATCCTCGATCCCACGAAGATCGACTGGAAAGGCGTGCGCGACGGGACGGTGCAGATCATGCTTCGCCAGAAGCCCGGCCCCGAGAACTTCATGGGGCGGATCAAGTTCATGTTTCCCAACCAGTACGGGGTCTATCTGCACGACAACCCCCGCCGGAAGCTTTTCGAGCAGGCTACGCGCTATTTCAGCGGCGGCTGCGTCCGGCTGGAGGACGCCTGGCGTCTCAGCAAATGGCTGTTCCACCGCGACCTGACGTGGGAGGGCGCAGGGACCGAGCAGCCGGTGATGCTCGACCAGCCGGTGCCCGTGTATATCACCTATCTGACCGCTGTGCCGGACGGAAACTCGATTGCCTATTTCGATGACGCCTACGGCCGGGACAAAGCCAAGCTTGCGGCAAACGAAGCGAAAGGCGGCCCGACCAGCGCAAGCCGCTAGTCAGAGGCTCCACGTCGCGACATATTGCAGCTGGTAGGCGATCGGCCGGCCGTGATCGTCGAGCGCTGGCCGGAAGCGCAGCCGCGCTTCTATCAGCGGGCACAAGCCTCCATCCACGACCGGATCGCCGCTCGAGCGGACCACCCGGCAATCGCTCGGAACGCCCGTGGGCTCCACGCGCAGCGAAACTATTGCCCGCCCGCTCGAGAGCCGCCCTTGGGCAATCGAGCGGTAATCGCCGCGCGTCAGGTTGCGGATGAGCTGAGCGGGCGTGAAGCGCGAATAATCCGGCCCGCCGCCGCCGCCGCCATTGCCGGTGCCGCCCGCTCCGGTTCCGCTGTCCGCTGCAGCGGCGCCTGAAGTCGCCGCGCTCCCCGTCCCCGCCACCTTTGCAGCGGGAATGGGCGAGGGCAGGGGAATTCTCGCCGGAGGAGCGACCACCGGCGTGGGCTCGGCCCGCTTTGCGGGAGCGCCCTCGGGCTTCTTCGCAGCGCTGGGCCGAGGCTTCGGCGGAGGGGGCGGGACCGGCGGCGGAGGCGGCGGCTGGGCGAGGTTGAAGGTCTTCAGCCGCTCGACCGCCCGGCTCACCGTCTGAACGTTGAGCCCGCTGAGGATGACGAACGCGAGCGCCGCGTGAACCGCGACGACGGCGGCGATCGCCTTGGCCTTGTCGGGCCGGCCGGCGGTTCCCTGATAGCTGGACATGCGGGCGTCGGTCCTGCCGGGACAACGCCGATCGCGGCCGAAGTTTGCGTGGGGCTATTCGTGCGCGGTGCGGGCGTCGGCCATGAAGTCGGCGTGCGCTCGTTCGGGGCCGAGCGCCGTCCAGACGGCGATTGCGACGGCCATCGACCCGCCGAAGAGCGCGAGGGCGAGGCCGTAGTTGTTGCCGTGGCTTTCCGCGATCTGCGCCTGGAACACCGCGTTCTTCGACATGATGAGGTTGCCGAGCTGGTAGGCGAATCCTGGGAACAGCGCCCGGGCGCCCGGGGGCGACAGCTCGTTCAGGTGAACCGGAACGATTCCCCACGCGCCCTGGACCGCCACCTGCATCAGGAACGCGCCGAGGCCGAGCAGGAGCGGGGTCGCGGTGAACGCCCATAGCGGAAGGACGGGCAATGCGAGCACGCAAGCGATGATGATCGCCCACTTTCGGCCGATCCGTTCGGACCAGATTCCGAAGCCGATTCCGCCGACGATCGCTCCCACGTTCATGATCGCGGTCAGGGTTCCGGTGAGGTGGGTCCCGAAATGATGCTGCTGCTGAAGGAAGGTCGGGTAGAGGTCCTGCGTGCCGTGGCTGAACGCGTTGAACGCGGCCATCAGCACGATCATGTAGAGCGCCCTCTTCCAGTAGCGGAGCAGCTCCTTGACCGGATTGAGGCGCGCCTTGCGCTGCTCCTCGAAGACCGGGCTTTCCTTCACATGGATGCGGATGAGGAGGACGAGGAGTGCCGGGGCGACGCCAACCATGAACATGCCGCGCCAGCCGATCGCGTCGAACAGCAGAAAATAGACCAAACTGGCGACGAAATAACCCGACGGATAGCCGCTCTGGAGGAGTCCCGAGACGGGGCCGCGGAGCTTCGCCGGGACCGATTCCATCGCCAGGCTCGCACCGAGGCCCCACTCGCCACCCATGGCCACGCCGAACAGGAATCGGAGCACGAGCAGGCTGGTAAGCGAGGGAGCGAACCCGGACGCGAACTCGAAAATCGAAAACAGGATGATGTCCGCCATCAGCACGGGCCGGCGGCCGAAGCGCTCCGCCAGCCAGCCGAAGCAGAAGGCGCCGATCGGCCGCGCGGCGAGCGTCAGCATGATCGCGACGGTCACCGCCTTGACGTCCGTATGGAACTCCTTGGCAATCGCGCCGAGCATGAAGGTGAGCAGGAAGTAATCGAACGCGTCGAGCGTCCAGCCGAGGTAGCTCGCCCAGATCGCGCTGCGCTGCTGCGGCTCGAGCGATTTCAGGTCGGCGATCAGGCTCATGCGCTCATCTTTCCCGTACGGCGCCGTTCAGTGCCCGGCGCTGCCCCGGCGGGCAAGACACCGCGGTCACCGAGCTGTCATCGCAAGTTCATGGAACGGTGCTTGGCCGCATAGCGTTGCCGGTCGTGCAAAGGAGAGAAAGAATGAAAGCACTGGCTATCCTCGGACTCGCAACGGCTCTTGCGGTCGGCGCCGCGTCGAGCGCCGACGCCCGACAGGGATGCGGCGCCGGGTTCCACCGCAACTTCCGCGGACGCTGCGTCCCCAACTTGCGCAACATCCGTCGTCACGAGGTATTCGTCGTCGGGCGCTTCTATCCGGGGCGCGGTTATTGGTACAACGGCCGCTGGTGGCACCGCCGCTACCGCTATCACAACATGTGGCGCTATCGGTAAGCGCGACGCGTGGCCCTCGCCTTGGGGCGAGGGCCGTCTCACTAAATCAGCCTGACGATGATCAGCGAGACGTTGTCGGGCGCTCCGCGCTCGAGCACGGACTCGAGGAGCGTGTCGGCCGCGGCTTCGGGCGCTGAACGCTGGAGTTCGGCTGCGATCTCGAGATCGTCCACCACCCGGGTAAGGCCGTCGCTCGCCAGCAGGAAAAGATCGCCGGCAACGCATTCGCCCTCGATCAGGTCGACATCGACCTCCGAGGCGACTCCGACAGCGCGGGTCACCACGTTCGAGTTTTCGTGGTGCTCGGCTTCCTCGGCCCTCAGCATCCCCGAATCGACCAGCTGCTGGACGAGGCTATGGTCGCGGCTGATCCGCGTCATGAGGCCATCGCGCATTCGATAGGCGCGGCTGTCGCCGACCCAGAAGCAGCGGAAGAACCCGCCGGCCACGATCAGTCCCACGACGGTGGTGCCAATGGTGCGGCCGTTCCCCTCGGTTCGCGCCAGCTCGATCAGGTCGCGGTTGACCTGGCGCAGCGCATGCACCGCGCCGCCGACAAGATCGTCGATGTCTTCTTCGGCGGCCGGCAAAGCGGAAAGCGCTTGGACGACCATTGCGCTCGCCACCTCGCCGGCCTCGTGACCGCCCATGCCGTCGGCGACCGCCCAGAGCCCCCGCGCGGAGTCGACCAGGATCGAATCCTCGTTGATCTTCCGCTTCAGCCCGACGTGAGTGCGGCTGGCACATTCGACGCGCATGTGAGTCCCCCGATCCGACGATACGCGCAGACTAGCATTCGCTTAAGCTTCGTGCGATTTCTCTTAGTATAACACGGTCGACGGGGGCCGGCGATGAACAAGGCTTACAGCAGCAAGGCGCTGCCGAACGGCACGGTATTGCGCGAGTGGCGCATCGAGGAAGTCCTCGGCGTCGGCGGGTTCGGCATCGTCTACAAGGCGCGCGGGATCTACTTCAACGAACTCGTTGCGATCAAAGAATATTTCCCGAGCTCGATAAGCGAACGCGAGTCGGACGACACCGTGGTGCCGATCGATTCGGATGCCGAGGAAGTGCACGCGCTCGGGCTCAAGAAGTTCGTCGAGGAAGCCAAGCTCCTCTGGAATCTCTCGACCCCGAGCCGGCACCCGAACATCGTCAGCGTCCGAAGCCTGTTCGAGATTCACGGCACCGCCTACATGGTCATGGACTTCGAGGACGGTACATCCCTGTCGCGGATGCTGAAGCAGGGCCGCCGCTTCAACGAGCGCAGCCTGTGGAGCATCCTAAGGCCGATAGCCGAGGGACTCGAGCGCGCGCACCGCGTCGGAGTGCTGCACCGCGACATCAAGCCGCCCAACATCCTCATCAACGAGGACAACCGCCCGGTCCTGATCGATTTCGGCTCGGCTCGGTTCGAGGCGGCGGAAGCGACCAGCACCAAGGTGACGTTCCACACCCCGCCGTACGCGGCGATCGAGCAATATGTGAAAACCTATCCCCAGGGGCCGTGGACCGACATCTATGCGCTCGGCGTGGTGATGTATGAGTGCGTGACCGGCGAGAAGCCGCCGGAGGTGCTCGAGCGGCTTCACGCGGGTCTTGGCACTCCGCTCGCGAGCGGCAAATGGCCCGGCTACAGCAAGAAGTTCCTGTCGGCGATCGATGCAGCGATGGTCGTGAAACCCGACGAACGGCCGCAGTCGCTAAGCCAATGGCTCGCGATGTTCGGTAGGAAGCCCGGCGAAGCGACTGATACGGCTGAGGACGACGAGGCCACACGCTTCTATGCGACGCAGGTCGAGGCCGAGGAGATCGTCCCGGTTCCTCCGACTCCCAACCTCGACCCCGCCGCACCCGTCGACACTGGCGTTCCCAAGGATCCCAAGGAGGCGCGCTTCAAGCGCGTCGGGGAAGAGACCGGCGCGTCCAGAAAGAAGAAGAAGGCGGAAGCAGAACCGGCAGAACCCGACCCGGCGCCAAGTGAATCCGAGAAGACCACGAGCCGCAGGCGAGTCGTTGCGACAGGCGGCTCAGCCGATGCTGCTGGTACCGAGGCGAAGGAGGACTCCAAACGGCCGGACGCCGCAAACGACAAGGGTCGGAAGATCAGTCCTGCGCTGGTCGCCGGGATCGCCGTCGTTGTGCTTGCGGGCTCCGGCATCGGCGCATTGATGATGCGCAGCGGCAATGGCGCGCCAGCCGCCGCAACTCAGAACATCCAGACGGCGCCGACCAATTCGGCCGCCGTCACGGCGAGCCTCGATGCTACCCAGCCTGCGGCCGATTCCACCGCTTCGAATAACGCTGCGCCGCAGTCCGCGCAGCCCTCCGCCGACCAGGCCAACGCCGCCCAGGCGCTGGAGAGCGAGAAGGCCAAGACGGCAGCGGCTCAGGCGCAGCTCGCCGCGCTCAAGAAAGCGCAGACCAGGGCCGAGCAGAGTCAGACGAGCAGCGCATCAGCGGCTGCAAAGACTCACAAGCCGGGAAGCAAGACCTCCGCCGTGGAAGCTGCGGAAATCACGCAGACACCGGGGACCGGAGTCTCATCGGCCAAGCTCAATCAATTCTATTCGATCGTGGACGGGGCTTTGTCGATGACGAAGAGGGTGATCCGCTCGGGCAACGGCCAGAACGCCGCGCTCGCGCGGACCTACGACGCCAATCTGAGGACGCTTCGCGATTCGATGCGGGGAATCCAGTCGGACAAGGAAGCCGACCGGCTGATCAAACAGGCGAGCCAGACCCGCGCCTACGTCGAATTCCTGGCCAAGCAGCCGCAGTAAGTTCGCGCGTCAGCGCGAAGCGGCGAGGCGAGGTTCGCGTGGCGCCTCGGCTTCGCTCCGCGCAACGATCGAATGGGTGAGGCTGACCTGGCCGAGCCTCAGGACCGATCCGACGGGGAGGATGGTCGCGCGGTCGATCCGAACTTCGTCGATATAGGTGCCGTTGGTCGAGTTGAGGTCGGTGACCAGCAGCTCGTCGTTGGCGAGGCCGACGATGCAATGTTCGCGCGACACGCTCTTGTGCGGAATCACGACGTCGGCGGGTGCTGCGCGGCCAATTCTGATGCCCGAGGACTCGATCGTGATCACCTCTCCCGCTAGCTCTCCCTCTTCGATGCTGAGGCAATGCACGTCGCTCTGGCTGTCGGCCGCGGAGCCTGCGGGAGCAGCATTGGCGCCTCGGCGTTCGGCCACGATGACTTCGTCGCTTCCCGGCCGTAGCGGTTGACGGATCGGCATTTGCGGCGCCCTTGCGAGCGCCTCTATTCGAGCTGGCTTGGCGGGCGCGGGCGGCTCCGGAGCGGTCGCGGCGCCGGCCGCATCGACCAGCCTTCGCAAGTCGCCGACGAAGTCGCGCCAGCGGATGTCGGAGCGGTCGCCGGTCCATCCGGCGAGCTCGGCGGCATGGGTCAGCTCGAAGATGATCGGACGATCGCATGGCTCGATGATCGCCGGAGCAAGCTTATTGCGGCGGTCGGCGAGCGTCGCCTCGGCGCGCACCCAGCGTGACGCGACCGAGCGCGGCGACCACAGAACGACGACCGCGGTCGCGTCCCTCAGCCTCTGCTCGATGACCTCGTCGAACGTCTCGCCGGAGTGCAGCGAAGCGTCCCACCAGACGCTGAACCCCTCCTCGGTCAGCGCCTCGGCAAACAGGCGCGCGACCGGGCGGTCCTGACGCGCGTAGGACAGGAAGATGTCAGTTGCCGACACGTATTTCCCCCAGCCGACCATTCGGCAGCGACCCGGGATTGCGCGCGCCGAGCGCTCTTCCCGGACCCAGTGGGACCGGGACGCACCTCGCCGCGCGACTCGACGCCCCAAGAGGGTTAATTTCGGTTAAGTTCAGCCAGATGTCGAGGGAGAATTGCCGCGACCGTGTCGCGGAACGGGACATCATGGCCTCCGCCGCTCCAGTGAGGGCGTGCTTAAGCTTCCGATAGACAGCTGCTATGCCCTACGCGTGCTGCGTTACTCGTTTACGCCCGTTGAGCACTGCGAAATGTGCGCGTCGCGTAATTTTCGCCAGCTCGGTATGCGCCTCAACCGTTCGCAGGGAATGCGCCCGCGCGAAGCAGATGGGATCGCCGTTTCGGTGAAACAGTGCCGCGACTGCGATCTTATTTTCGCCGATCCTCAACCGATGCCCAATCAGCTGTCCGACCATTACGACATGCCGCCGGAGGACTATTGGGGCCGAACTCCTGCGTGGACCCCTGAATATTTCGCGACGGAGATCGCAGCCGCTAAGCGATTGCTGCCGTTCGCGGACGGAATGACCGCGCTTGACATAGGAGCCGGGCAAGGCCTCGCGATGCAGTCATTGATCCATGCCGGGTTCGACGTCTGGGGAATCGAGCCGACGGAAACCTTCTATCAATACGCTTCGCCAAAGATGAAGCCCGGAAGGCTCATGCACGCAGCCGTCGAGACTGCCGAGTTCGATGCCGAGAGCTTCGATTTCATCACGTTCGGCGCTGTCCTCGAGCACCTCTACAGTCCATCGCTCGCGCTTGGTCGTGCCATGGGGTGGCTGAAGCCAGGCGGAATCATCCAGGCTGAAGTCCCGAACGCTCGGTGGCTCATCGCGAAGCTGGTCAACGGCTACTTCCGGCTGCGCGGGACAAACTACGTCACGCACATCAGTCCGATGCACCCGCCGTTTCATCTGTATGAATTCACTGATCGATCGTTCCGCAGGTTTGAAGTTGCCGAACGTGTCTGGTCAGTGTGCGAGATTCCGTATTTTCCTAGGTTACTGCATTCGCCACTGCGCTGGCTGATGGACCGCACCAGGACGGGCATGCAGCTGACGGTTTATCTTCGGAAATAGCAGCAGCTCGGCTGCTAACCGGCGCTCCGCGCAAGCCATTGCTCCAGCCATTTGATGGTGTAGTCGCCGGCCCGGAATTCCGGATCGTCAACCAGTTTCTGGTGCAGCGGGATGGTCGTCTTCATGCCCTCGACGACGAATTCCTCGAGCGCCCGGCGCAGGCGCCGGATGCAGCTCTGGCGGTTCGATCCGTAGACGATCAGCTTGCCGATCATGCTGTCGTAATAAGGCGGCACCCGGTAGCCGGTGTAGAGCCCGCTATCGACGCGCACGTGCATCCCGCCCGGCGCGACATAGTTCTTCACCAGCCCAGGCGAGGGCGCGAAGGTCTCCGGGTCCTCGGCGTTGATCCGGCATTCGATCGCGTGGCCGTGGAGGTGCACCTGGTCCTGGGTGCAGCTGAGGCCCTCGCCGCAGGCGACGCGGATCTGCTCGCGGACCAGGTCTATGCCGCTGATCATCTCGGTCACCGGATGCTCGACCTGGAGCCGGGTGTTCATTTCGATGAAGTAGAATTCGCCGTCCTCGTAGAGGAACTCGATCGTTCCTGCGCCGCGATAGCCCATTTCCCTCATCGCCTTGCGGATGACGGCGCCCATCGCCAAGCGCTCTTCGGGAGTGATCGCGGGCGAGGGGGCTTCCTCGAGCACCTTCTGGTGACGCCGCTGGAGCGAACAGTCGCGCTCGCCGATCGTGATCGCATTCCCATTGCCGTCGCCGAACACTTGGAATTCGATGTGGCGCGGATTGCCGAGATATTTCTCCATGTAGACGGTGTCGTCGCCGAAGGCCGAGCGGGCTTCGGACGCCGCCTGGCTCATCAGGCTCTCGAGCTGGTCCTCGGAAGGGACCACCTTCATGCCCCTGCCGCCCCCGCCCGACGCTGCCTTGATCAGGACCGGATAGCCGATCCCGTCGGCAAGCTCTTTCGCCTGTGCGACGCTGGTCAGCGGCCCTGGCGAGCCAGGGACGAGCGGAAGCCCGAGCTTCGCCGCGGTGCGTTTGGCCTCGATCTTGTCGCCCATCGTCCGGATGTGCTCGGGCTTCGGGCCGACCCAGATGATGTTGTGGCTTTCGACGATCTCGGCGAACTGCGCGTTCTCGGAGAGGAAACCGTAGCCGGGGTGAATCGCGTCGGCGTGGACGATCTCGGCCGCGGAAATGATGTTCGGGATGTTCAGATAGGAATCGATGGCGGGCGGCGGCCCGATGCAGACGGTCTCGTCGGCGAGGCGGACGTGCATCGCGTCCGAGTCTGCGGTCGAATGGACGGCGACCGTGCGGATGCCCATCTCGTGGCAGGCGCGGTGAATTCTCAGCGCGATCTCGCCGCGGTTGGCAATCAGCAGCTTGTCGATGTTCGCCAACCTATCCTCTCCGTTGCGAAGCAATGGGGAGGGTGACCAACCGAGCCGAAGGCGAGCCTTGGTGGAGGGGCCCCTCCACCGTGTCGCTTCGCGCCACGGTTCCCCTCCCCACGAGCTTCGCTCGCAGGGAGGATGAATGGAAGCTCGGCATCAGCCGATCACCACCAGCGGCTGGTCGAACTCGACGGGCTGGCCGTCGCTGACCATGATCTTTTTGACCACTCCGCCTTCGGGCGCGGTAATCGGGTTCATGACCTTCATCGCTTCGACGATGAGCAAGGTGTCGCCCGCCTTGACCGCGGCGCCCACCTCGATGAACGGCTTCGCGCCGGGCTCCGGCGAAAGAAAGGCAGTGCCGACCATCGGCGACTTGACGCTGTGGCCGGCGACCTCCTGTTCCGCAGCGCCGACATCCTCCCTGGCATGAATCGGCGGCGCGGAGAGCGCCGGGGCTGGAGCCGGAAGTGCGGCGGGAGCGACGCCGACGACGGCCGCAGGCTCGCGCTTGACCTTGATCCGCCGATCGCCGTCGGCAACTTCGATCTCGGTCAGCTCATTGTCGGTGAGCAGCCGGGCAAGCTCGCGCACCAGGTCGGGGTCGATGCGCATCGAACCGTTTTTCTCCGCTTTCGGAGGTGCGGCCATCTGTGGGTCCCCTATCGATTCCGGCGCTTCGCCCCGCGATGCAGGCGCTCCCTTGCAGAGCCGCGTCGTCGCGTCCAGTGCAACGACAATGCCGCCTCTGGTAATTTGCGGCCCGGCGTGGAGCCTCCTATCTGCGCTTTGTCAATGAGTCTGGACGATAGCCTTTCTGTGCGCGTGAACGGCGAGCATCGCCGGGTGCCGGGCGGGACGAGCGTGGCCGAGATGGTGGGCCTGCTCGGCCTCGATCCTCTGCGCGTCGCCGTCGAGCGCAACCTCGAAGTCGTCCCGCGCTTGACGCTGCGGCAGGTGTGCGTCGAGGACGGGGACGATTACGAGATCGTCCACTTCGTCGGAGGGGGTTAGCATGAACGCTCCCCAATCATTCAATTCCGATACCTGGACTGTGGCCGGGCGTACATTCGCGTCGCGGCTGATCGTCGGAACGGGCAAGTACAAGAGCTTCGAGGAGAATGCGGCGGCCGTGGAGGCGTCCGGTGCCGAGATCGTGACGGTTGCGGTCAGGCGGGTGAATATCTCGGACCCGAACCAGCCGAAGCTAACCGAGTTCATTGATCCGAAGAAAATCACCTATCTCCCGAACACCGCCGGCTGCTTCACCGCCGAGGAAGCGATCCGCACGCTCCGGCTGGCGCGCGAGGCGGGCGGCTGGGACCTGGTCAAGCTCGAGGTGCTGGGCGAAGCCAAGACCTTGTACCCGGACATGCGCGAGACTCTGCGGGCGACCGAGACTTTGGTCAAAGAGGGCTTCGAGCCGATGGTCTATTGCGTCGACGATCCAATCGCTGCGAAGCAGCTCGAGGAAGCGGGCGCGGTCGCGATCATGCCGCTCGGGGCGCCGATCGGCTCGGGCCTCGGAATCCAGAACCGCGTGACAATCCGCCTGATCGTCGAAGGCGCTCACGTGCCGGTGCTGGTCGACGCGGGCGTGGGCACCGCAAGCGATGCCGCGGTGGCGATGGAACTGGGCTGCGACGGCGTGCTGATGAACACCGCGATCGCCGAAGCCAAGGACCCGGTGCTGATGGCTCGCGCGATGAAAGCGGCCGTCGAAGCCGGGCGCCTGTCCTATCTCGCCGGGCGGATGCAAAAGCGCCGATACGCCGATCCTTCAAGTCCGCTCGCCGGATTGATTTAATCCGTATATACGCGTATATACGAGGACATGATCGAGGTCGACAGCAAGACATTCAAGAGCGGCAATAGCGAGGCATTGCGGTTGCCGAAGGAAGTCGCGTTCGGCGCCGATGTCGAAGTGACCATCCGCAAGGTTGGCGAAACGCTCACCGTGGTTCCGAAGCGCAAGAAGACGGTCGCCGGTCTGATCGCTGCGCTCGAGAAATTGCCGAAGCCGGACAAGCCGTGGAAGCGCGAACGTATCATCTTCCCGAACCGTAAGTGGGGCTGATTGCCGATCCTCCTGGATACGAGCGTCGCCATCGCGATCTTGGATGGTGCAGCACCCGTTACTGAATCCAAGCGCAATGAGGGTGAAGCTGCGTTCCTCTCGATCATCTCACGCGTCGAGCTGACTCCGGGCATCTATTCCGACGGCCAGCGTAACCACAGTCGAGCAAGCCGCCTCGAAAGCTTCCTTCGGGAAGTCGAACTTCTCCCATTTTCGGATGCCGAGGCCGATGCGTACGAGGAAATCATTGCGAGAAGCGGCTTCTCACGGCGCCTCGTGATCGATCGGATGATTGCTGCGACGGCACTTGCAAATGGACTGTTGCTGGCGACGCTTAACGAACGCGATTTCCGGAACATTCCCGGCCTGACGATCGAAAACTGGTCAGTTTAACTCCGCAACGCGACTCCGCGCTCGGGCGTTGTGCGGGCGTGGGCATCGTGACGACCGATTTCGTCCGAGAGCGCGAGGCGATGGTCGAGCGGCAGCTGCGGCGCCGCGGCATCACGGACCAGCGCATCCTGGACGCCTTCCTCGAAGTGCCGCGCGAGGCGTTCCTCAGCCGTGATTATGCGCACCTCGCTTATGGCGATCACCCGCTCCCGATCGAGGCGAACCAGACCATTTCGCAACCGTACATCGTCGCGCTGATGATCGAGGCCGCCGACATCGGCAGCGGCGACAAGGTGCTCGAGGTCGGATCGGGGTCGGGCTATGCCGCGTCGGTGATCAGCCGGATTGCGGGCAAGGTCATCGGGATCGAGCGGCAGCATGAGCTGGTCGAGGTCTCGCGCGAGCGGCTCAAGCGCTTCGGCTTCGATAATGTCGAGATTATCGAAGGCGACGGCACCAAGGGCTGTCCTGACGAAGCGCCATTCGAAGCGATCCTCGCCGCTGCAAGCGGGCGCCACGTGCCTCAGCCGCTCATCGACCAGCTCGCCGACGCTGGCCGGATCGTCATGCCGGTGGGTAGCCCCGGCTGGCCGCAGGAGCTGGTCAAGGTGACGAAGCGAGCCGACGGATCGGTCGAGCGGCAGAACCTTGGCGGGGTCCGGTTCGTTCCCCTGATTGGGGAAGAAGGCTGGAAAGATGCTTGATTTAGAACTGGATAGCTTGCCGCGGCTGATCGCCGACACTGCCGAGCCCTTGCCTGACATCGACGACCGGACGTTCGGCGAATTCTTCGATCGTTTCGGCGACGCGCGCGTGGTCTGCCTCGGCGAGGCGAGCCATGGAACGAGCGAATTCTATCGCGCCCGAGCGGCCATCTCGCGCCACCTGATCGAACGCCACGGCTTCAACATCGTCGCGGTCGAGGCCGACTGGCCCGATGCGGCGACCCTCGACCGCTACGTCCGCCACCGCGAATGGCGCTCGGGCGAGCTCAAGGCATTCGAGCGCTTCCCGATGTGGATGTGGCGCAACCGCGAAGTCGACTCCTTCATCCGCTGGATGCGCGGCCATAATGAGCGTCTCGCCTACGAGCGGATGTGCGGCTTTTACGGGCTCGACCTCTACAACCTCAGCGGCTCGATTCAGGCGGTCATCGACTTCCTCGACAAGGAAGATCCCGAGCTCGCCCGGCTCGCCCACCGCCGCTACGGCTGCCTCGAGCCGTGGGCCGACAACCCTCAGGTTTACGGGCGGCATTCGCTGGTCGAGGGCTACGCGCGCTGCGAGGTCGGCGTGATCCAGATGCTAAAGGACCTGCTCCAGAAGCAGATCGACTGCTTCGGCGCCGAGTGTGACGAGTGGCTCGATGCGCAGGCGAACGCCCGCCTCGTGAAGGACGCCGAGGCCTATTACCGGGTCATGTACCAGGGCTCTGCAGAGAGCTGGAACCTGCGCGATACGCACATGTTCGACACGCTGAACATGATCCTCAAGGCGAAGGGGCCGGACTCAAAGGCGATCGTCTGGGCGCACAACAGCCACATCGGCAACGCCGCCTTCACCGACATGGGCCAGCACCGCGACGAGCTGAACATCGGCCAACTGGTGAAGGAGAAGTTCGGACATTCGGCGCGGCTGATTGGCTTCGGCACGCACACCGGCACCGTCGCGGCAGCCGACGACTGGGACGAGCCGATGAAGGTGAAGCGGGTGCGCCCCTCGCTTGCCGAGAGCTACGAGCGCGCCGCGCACGACAGCGAGGTGCCGAGCTTCCTCCTCGACCTTCGCGAAGGCGAGCGCGACGACCGTGTCGCTGCCGCGCTGATGGAGCCTCGGCTCGAGCGCTTCATCGGCGTGATCTATCGCCCCGAGACGGAACGCTCGAGCCATTACAGCGAGGCGATCCTGTCCAGGCAATTCGACGGCTACGTCTGGTTCGACGAGACCAGCGCCGTCGCTCCGCTCCCCGGCGAACAGCGCCCAGGTGAAGCGGCGGCGGTCGAAGAGACGTACCCCTTCGGTCTCTAAGAAGCGGCCAATCTCTTCACATTGGACGAATATTTCGGGAGCGAATCAACGCTTTCGAGCGTATGTCATTGCGAGCTCGTCGAATTTGTTGCGGAGGCAATGGTGCCGCACAGACGCAAACCCAGGAAAGGCAGCTTCGGCGGTCATTTCGACGAGCTGGTCAAGCATTTCCCGCAAGAGCAGCGCAAGAAGTCGCCCGATGAGAGCGAGCGCTCGGAGGATGAGCGCAGCGTCCACGACCGCTTGTTCGAGCGGGCCTGGTCGAAGAATGAGGAGGAGCGACGACCGTCCTCCTAGGGCAAGCGGTTTCCCTCGACGATCCAGGCGATCGGCTCGCCGTTGCCGCTTAGAAGCGGCTGTGGCGGCCGCACCTCGAACCAGCGGGTCAGTGGCTCGACCAGATCGTCGATGCTGCGGTCGTCGGTGCAGCAAAGGCCGAGCGAATCCAGCATGAACAGCTCGGGGGCGAGCGCCTGCACGACGCCCTTCCACACCTGGAGCCTCGCGAGCTCGTCCTTGCGGATCTGCATGTTCAGCCCATGCTCCGCCTGCTCGACCACCGAATCGTCCAGGCATTCGCGCTTGAGCAGCGCGATCCGCTCGGCAAGCGCATTTTCGTTGCCGGAGAAGAAGGCCTCCTGGACTCTGAGGCCGCACAGCCCCTCGATGGCCCGGCGGTGCCGCCGCATCGCGCTGACGATCGGCCCGTCGGGATGATGGATCAGGAAGGAAAACGAGGCTCCGGGCGCGAGGACCCGCCCGACTTCCGCCGCGGCGGCTTCCGGGCCGGCATATTCGTAGCCGAACTGGCTGACTGCCGCATCGAAAGCCGCTTCCGAGAAGGGTAGCGATTCGATCCGTACGTTCGCCAGCAGTTCGAAGCCGGGCTCGCGCGCCGGCGGAATTCGGGCGATGTCGACGCCCGTGACGCTCAGAGGAGAGGCTCCGCGGAGCGCTCGTCCGACCGCCCCCGAACCGCAGCCGAGATCGATGACGCGCGCCGATGGCTTCAGTGCCGAGGCGAAACTCACCCAGTGCGAATCGAGGCGTTCGCAAAGCTCGGGACTTCGCGCCATGCAGCGCGACTCCTGTCCCTGTTCAGACCAGAACAGGGTCCAGGCATCGGCGGTGCTCGTCGAGGTCGCTTGCCTCACGAAGGGTGGGTGAGCGGCTGCTCAAGGCCGGTTCACTGACCTGTATTACAATTCACCAAAGGGCTCCGACCGTCGACGAACGACCGATCAGGGGCGCTTCGACTTTCCGCGGATCTTGGCGATCGTGGTTGCGGTGCTGATCTGCTCGACGTCGGTCCTGCAGCGGATCAGGCGAATGCCCCTGCGCTTCAGGGCGTCGTCAAATGCCGGTGCGAACTCGGCGGTTTTCTCGACGGTCTCACCCCAGCCGTTGTAGGCGCGAGCCAGCGCGGCGAAGTCCGGGTTGCTGAGCTCGGTTGCGCTGATCCGCTCGGGATATTCGCGCTCCTGGTGCATCCGGATGGTGCCGTAGCTGCCGTTATCGACGACGACGACCAGCAGGTCCGCGTCGTACTGAGCCGCGGTCGCCAGCTCCTGACCGTTCATCAGGAAATCGCCGTCGCCCGCGACGCAAACGACCGGCCGATCCTTGAACCGCAGCGCGGCGGCGACTGACGCGGGCACTCCGTAGCCCATGGTCCCGCTGGTCGGAGCGAGCTGCGTCGGCATGGCGCCGTAGCGCCAATAGCGGTGCCACCAGCCGGAGAAATTGCCTGCGCCGTTGCAGATGATCGTGTCGTGCGGAAGCTTCTCGCGCATCAACGCGACGCACGGGCCGAGGTCGAGCGTCACGCCTTCGCGCGGCTTGGGCTCGGACCAGTCGAGCCATTCCTTGTGCGCGTCGTCGCCGCACGAGAAGCGAACGAGGTCGGGGTCGATCCACTCGTCGATCATCTCGGCGAACTCGCCCATGTCGGCGCAGATCGGGAGGTCGGCGTGGTAGATTCGGCCGAGCTCGTTCGGGTCGGGGTGGACGTGGACGAGAGTCTGGCCCGGGTGGTCGGGAGTGACGAGCGTGTAGCTGTCAGTCGTTGCCTCGCCGAGCCGCGGACCTACGGCGAGGATCAGGTCCGCGTCGCGAATTCGCTGCTGAAGCTTCGGGTTCGGTCCGTAGCCGAGCTGGCCGGCATAGACGCCGCACTTGTTGTCGATGGCGTCCTGCCGCCTGAAGGCGGCAGCGACGGGGATTCCATAGCGGAAGGCGAAGTTAGCGAAATGGTGCGCAGCGCGCGGACTCCAGTCGGCGCCGCCGACGATCGCTACCGGCGAAGCGGCTTCCTTCAGAAGCTCGAACAGCGCCTGGACCGCGCCCGGATCGGGCGCTTCGGCGAGCGGCGGGACTCTCGGACGGTCCTCGGCTTCGACCTCGTCGCGAAGCATGTCCTCGGGGAGCGCGAGGACCACGGGCCCGGGGCGGCCAGCCGTGGCAACTCGGTAAGCGCGATAGACGAATTCCGGGATCCGCCGCGCATCTTCGATCCGCGCGGCCCATTTGGCGACCGGCGCGAAAAAGGCGGGAAAATCGATCTCCTGGAACGCCTCGCGATTGCGGTCTCCGCGCGCCACGTCCCCGATGAACAGGATCATCGGGGTCGAATCCTGGAACGCGACGTGGACTCCGGCGCTCGCGTTGGTCGCGCCCGGCCCGCGCGTGACGAAGGCGATTCCCGGCCGCCCGGTCATCTTCCCGTCCGCGTCGGCCATATAGGCGACGCCGCCCTCCTGACGGCATACGACTGACTCCATTTCCGGCGCGTCGTGGAGCGCGTCGAGGACGGCGAGGAAGCTCTCTCCCGGAACCGTGAAAACCCGGTCACAGCCCTGGATTTTCAGCTGGTCGACGAGGACCCGGCCGCCGGTGCGTAGCGTCATGGGCGGCCGGATGCCTTTTTCCTCCCCTCCCTGCAAGGGAGGGGAAACTGGGGGTGGTTAGGATTTCTTCACCCTCTCCGGCGCACACTTCCGAGCGGAGAGGCTCGCCATGAGTGATTCCGACAAGAAACCCGAAGCCCAGCCCGAGCGGCGGCGCGCCCAGCGCACCGCGCTGAGGCTCAACGCCACCATCCGCGAGCCCGGCCGGAGCCGCACTGGCGCTCGCGTAATCGACATTTCTACCCACGGCTGCAGGATCGAAGCGCTTCCGGGCGCTACCACCGACAGCTGGGTTTTGCTCAGCATTGCCGGGCTCGAGACCCAATATTGCAGGGTGGTGTGGAGCTGCCATGAGTTCGCCGGCGTAGAGTTCGCGACGCCTTTAGCGGAGCCCGTGCTCGACCGCCTTCTTCAGGAGCATGGCGACTTGTCGGAAACCGCGATCAGCGACCTTCGGGCAATCGCCACCCGGGCCCATCGCCTGTCGGCGCAGGAGGAAGGCGAGCGCCGAACGCTCGCCGAGCTGTCACGGCAATGCGCGGTAGACGCGGTGGTCGAGGGTCTGCGCCTCGGCGAGAGCAAGCAGGCCAAGAGATAGAATTGGACTTCCTTTAACCCTCTCCCGTTCACCGGAGAGGCTTGGGTGAGGCTCTTTCTTCTTATTCGCGACCGCCCGAAAGCCCTCGCCCGCTCGGCTGCCGCCGAGTCGACCTCTCCCGCAGGGCGGGAGAGGTGCTGTCGCTTAGGCCGCTTTCGCCTGCCCGCTGAGGATCGGCGCAATTCCGCCGGCGGCCTCGATCCGCTCGGCGAGAGTCCCGCGCGGGAGCTCTTCCTCGAACGCCCAGGCGAGGATCGCCTCCAATTGCTTGATCGTCGCATCGTCGCACATGCCGTCGAAGGCGAGCTTGGCGACGGGCTTCATCGGCGAGCGAAGCTGAACCTTCAGCCCCTCGGCCTGGACGAGGCTGAGATACTCGTCCGGCGTGTCCTCGGCGTCGAGCGCGAAATCATATGCCGCGCTCAGCCCTTCGTAGAGCGCCATGTTGGCGCGCAGCTTGGCCTGCCGGGCTTCGTCGGCCTTGGCCCTTACTTCGGTCAGTTTACTCTGCAAGGTTCCCTCCACCTTTGCACTCACTTGCTTTGACGGCGCCGGTTCGGGCGCAACCTCCGGCTCGGCCGGAGCAGCTTCCTCGGTTACAATTTCCTCGAGCACGAGCTCTTCAGGCTCGGGTTCGGCCGCGACCGGCTCTTCCGATACAGGTTCCTCGGGCTGGACGTCCTCGGACGCCGGTTCGCCAGAGTCCCATGATTCGAGTGACGCGGTTTCGATGTCCAGTTCGACTTCGACGGGCTTGCCGTAGAATCCACCGACGTTCGCGAGAGTCTCGAAGAATTTTGAAGAAAAGCCCGCCTTGCCCGAGGCTTTGGCGGATTCGGCTGCGGACGCCTGAGCGGCGGGCGCTTGCTCGATCTCGGCGGCTTCGACGATTTCGTCGATCGGACCCAGCTGCGCCCCAGCTTCCTCCTGTTCGACAATTTCTTCGGCAGGCTCGGCGATTGTCTCGACTGGGTCTTCGAGCACCAGCTCGGCAGGTTCAGGCAGCGATTCGGCGTGGTCGGATTCTTCCGCACCTGTATCTGCATCTGCTTTTCCGCCAGCGGCTGCGCCGCCCAGGCTGACGAAACCGTAGACGAAATCGATCCAGGTGCCGGTCGCGCTGAACGGGAGCAGCGTCACCCAGCAGTGCGCTTTGCCGTCCGCCGTCTCGAACTCCTCCTCGAACGCGAAGGCGTCGCGGCAGGCGGCGACCACCGGCAATCGCTTGGCGATGCACGACAGAAGCGACGGATTGGGCGCATCGCTGATCTTCTCGGCCTTGACCCCGCCGGCGATCGCCTGGCCGATGTGGCGGATTTCCGCATCCTCACCGCCGCCGATCATCTCGAAAAGCAGGCTGAACGGGCCGGCGTCGGAGATCTCGAGCGGGTCGAGGTCGTGGATCGGCGGGAAGTCGCGGTCGCGGCGGATCGCCAGCCAGTAATTGTAGACGCTGGCGTGCTTTCGCCGCTCGCCCGCGGAAATCGTGCGCAGGGCGCTCACGAACGCCTCGGCGGAAGCGTCATCGGCCGCGGTCATGTCAGGACTCATCTCCGGAACGGGCACGCCCATCCTCGTTTCCCCTCGCTTGGAGTCGCGACTGTCGGGCAGATGGTTCTTAGAAAGGGTTAAGACCGCGGCGGACGGCGCAATTTCGTTTCAGCGCGGGACGGCGCCGTTGGCAGCGACCGAGAAAAGCGCGTAGGCGCGCGATCATGTACGTCCTCACGATCACCTATCCCAAATCGCCCGACGCGAGCTTCGACTTTGATTATTTTCGCGCCAAGCATCTGCCGCAGGTCGGAAAAGCGTTCAAACCGTTCGGCCTTGGTTACGCCAGCGTACTTCGCGGCGAGGAGAGCGTGGATGGTGGTGAGCCGGCCTATTTCGCAACAACCGTCCTCAGCTTCGCGACCGAGAAAGGCGCGAGGGATGCGGTCGCATCGAAGGCAGGCAAGGCTCTCGCAAAGGATGTCGCGAAGTTCACCAGCGTGATGCCGGTGATGCAGTTCAACAGCGCGGTGTCCTAGACTCAGGCCTGGTGGATGGCTTTGACCACCTGGTAGCTCTCCAGCCCTTCTTTCCCGCCCTCGCTTCCGAACCCTGAATCTTTCACCCCGCCGAACGGCGTGTCGGCGCCGCTGATGGCGAAGGTGTTGATCCCGACCATGCCGGCCTCGATCGCATCACCGAGCAAATTGGCGCGGCGCCCGTTCTCGGTGAAGGCGAAGGCGGCGAGGCCGTAGGGGAGGCGGTTCGCTTGCTCGATCGCTTCCTCGAACGCGTCGAACGGGCGCGACACCGCGACCGGGCCGAACGGCTCGTCGTTCATGATATTGGCCTCATTGGGAACGTCGGCGAGCAAGGTCGGCTGGAAGAAAAAGCCGCTTGTCCCGCGCTCGCCGCCCGCGAGGACCCGCGCGCCCTTGGCCTTGGCGTCCTGCACCAACGTCTCGATCGCGTCCGGGCGGCGGGCATTGGCGAGCGGACCCATCTTCACGCCATCTTCAAGGCCGTTGCCGACCTTCACCTTGGCGGTGCGCTCGGCGAAGCCCTTCACGAACGCGTCGTAAATTCCGCGTTGGA
This sequence comes from Sphingomicrobium sp., assembly GCA_036273215.1. Classification (GTDB taxonomy): domain Bacteria; phylum Pseudomonadota; class Alphaproteobacteria; order Sphingomonadales; family Sphingomonadaceae; genus Sphingomicrobium. Next base: position 13,364 of record DASUIC010000061.1, on the reverse strand, counting down.
CGTAGAAGCGTGTCGGCGAGACGCACACCTGGCCGGCATTCCGGAACTTCTGCGGAACCACCATGTCGAGCGTCTTTTCGAGGTCGCAATCGTCGAAGATCAGCACCGGCGCGTGGCCGCCCAATTCCATCGTCACCCGGGTCATGCTGTCGGCGCAGAGCTTCATCAGATGCTTGCCGACCGCGGTCGAGCCGGTGAAGCTGACCTTGCGGATGACCCGGCTGGCGATGAGGGTTTCGCTGACCAGGCGAGCGTCGCCGTGGATCAGCTGGGCAACGCCCTTGGGGATACCGGCATCGGCGAGCGCGACGAACAGCTCGGTGCAGCAGCCGGGCGTTTCATGCGGCGGGCGAGAGATCACCGTGCAGCCTGCGGCGAGCGCGGCGCTGACTTTCTTGGCGAGAAGATAGATCGGGAAGTTCCACGGCGTGAAGGTCGCGGTGGGACCGACCGGCTGGCGGATCACGCGGCTGAGCTGGCCCGCGGGGCGGACGAGCGTCCGGCCATAATCGCGCTTGGCGTCCTCGGCATACCAGTCGAACAGCTGCGCCGAGGCGAGGACCTCGAGCTTCGACTCGGTCAGCGGCTTGCCTTGTTCCTGGGTCATCGTCGCCGCGATCCGGTCGGCCCGCTCGCGAAGCAGCGCCGCGGTCTTGTGGAGGATCGAGCCGCGTTTCTCGACGTCGGTCGAGCGCCACTCGGGCCAAGCGCGTTCGGACGCGGCGAGCGCTTCGTCGAGGTCGGCTTTCGTGGCGTAGGGGACTTCGGCGATCGGCTTGGCGTCCACCGGATTGACGACCGGGTGCGCATCGCGCCCTTCGCCCGATTTCCACGCGCCGTCGATGAAGAGCTTGAGGTCGGTTTCGTATCCCATACGGGCGCAGATAGGCTTGGCGATCCCCTTCCTGCAAGGGAGGGGCTCGGGGTGGGTTGCGAGCGAATGGGCTCGATGCCCATGAGGAAGCTCCTTCAGCGGCATCGAGCCGCTTCAGAAGCACCCACCCCGGAGCCCCTCCCTTGCAGGGAGGGGAGTTTCCCCGCTACCGCTGCTGACAAAGGAGAAAGTAGGCAATGACCAAGCAGGAGCTCGTCGCCCGGATGCAGCAGGGGCAGGCGTGGATCCCGGGCAAGCGCGTGAAGATCGACTTCGGCGGCGACCAGGGCGCGATCATGCTCGACGGCGCGGCTCAGCAGGTGAGCGAGGAGAACGGGCCCGCCGACACGACCATCCGCGTCGGTTGGGACGATTGGCAGCAGCTCGCCGCCGGCCAGATGGACGGAATGACCGCGTTCATGATGGGCAAATTGAAGGTCGAAGGCGACATGTCGAACGCGATGCAGCTGCAGGGCGTGCTGGCGAAGCTCAAGGGCTGAGCGCCAAGGCTGGATTTTCTCGGCTTGGTCTGACACCTTGGCGCCGGTCGACTGGGGGTCATGATGATGTTTGTCTTGGGTGCGCTGGCGTTGCTTCAGGCCGCTTCGCCGCCGGCCGTCGCCGACCAGCTGTCCAATGGACGCTGGAAGAACATGTCGACGTGGGAGCTCGCCGGGCTGCTGCTTCCGCGGCGCATCGCGCGACGGGTGTCGGAACATGAAATTACGCCGCCAGCCACCAGCGATGGGCCGCCGACCGAAGTGACGTTCCACACCGCGCCTTACGCCATGCCCGACGGCTTTTGCGAACGCGATTCCTATCGCGTATCGATCGGCCCGGATTTGCCCATGGCCCAGACCGCCGAGATACGCTTCGGCCACTGTCCGCGCTCGGCGGGGGAACAATTGGCGAAGGTCGACCCGCAGCTGCACCCCGCTCAGGCGCAGGCAGCCGTGCGTTGGCTGGGGGAGGCGATCACCGATGCGCGCAGCCGCAAGCCTCTGCCGTTCGATATCGACTGCGTCGCCGAAGGACAGCCCGGTCTCTGCGCCGGTGGAGGGCGCACGGCGCTCTCGAGGCTCGCGCCCGGGAGCCTGTTCGCCATCGCTGGAGTCTTCAGCTGCAAGACCGCCGACGCCCGCTTCTCGCTTCGTCAGCAGCCGGGGCGAGGGGTGTGGAATTTGCGGGTCGAGGGCGGCCCCGTCCGGCCGCACCTCACAATGACGTGGACGGCTGCGCCACAGGCTTGAGGAACGGGCCCGTTGGTCGAATGGCGATTGCGCTTGCGAGCGAAGGGAAACAGCAGCGCCGAATGCGCCTGATATCTTTCTCGGCCGCCCTGATCGGGACCGCGGCTTTCGCTCAATCCGCGCCGGTGCTCGATGCGCGGGCCGCGCAGGCGATCGTCGCCGGATGCGCCGCCCATTCGACCGCCAAGCATCAAAGCGAAGCCATTGTTGTCGTCGATACCGGCGGCCATGTGGTCGCCTCGCTGCTCATGGATGGGAACAGCAGCGGTATCTACGACTTCGCGCTCGCCAAGGCGCAAGCCGCGGCGGCATGGGGATTCTCAACCGCGCAGATGCTGAAGTCCGCGAGCGAAACACCCGGCTTCGCCAGTGCGCCGCATGTGGTGACAGTGCCCGGCGGCATTCCCGTCTGGTCGGCCGACGGGAAGGTGCGGATCGGAGCTGTTGGAGTTTCGGGCGAAGCGCCGGCCGACGACGCCGAATGCGCCGAGGCCGGCGTTACGGCCGCTAAGCTGCGCTCCAGCCGTTCGTGACGATCAACCGGCCGCCTTGCGGCAGACATGGTGTTCGGTGACGATGGCTCCAGCTTGGGGATAGGTCGGGCCGTCGATCACATATTCGGCGTCCGATTTTCTGGTGAACGTCGCGTCGGCCTGAGCGGTTTCCGGCTTGGTGCGGGTGAAGAACGTGCTGTACTTCCATGACCATCCATTGCCCGTATCCGTCATCCGGATGGGGAAATATTGGCCGCCGCTGTTCGCGAAGAAGCGCACCCAGGTCTGGCGCTGCTCGTCATAGCCCATCAATGCCACCGCGGTAGACGCCGGGTCGTCGCGTCCGTTGACCGTCTGCGCCGGAAATTCATAGGTCTGTTGCAGCCAATTGCCTCCGAGGACTTTTGCGTAGGTGGTCCGGTAGGTACCGGAAAACGTGCCGACCGTGTGCGCGCAGTTCCAGGTGCCGACGAGGTAATCGACGGTCGCCAGCTCTTGCGGCGCCGCGGCGGACTGGACGGGAGCCGCCATCACGAAAAGCATGGTCGCAAGGAGGTAATGCCTCTTTTCATACGCCATTAGAAATCTCCAAGCCGATTTGTTCAGCATCATCGTCATTGTCATTCATTGCTCTTCGGCGTCGTCCGCGCTTGAACGCGCCCGTAGAAGCAGCGCAACCCGATCATCACCCTGGCTGCCGTCATTAGGCCGGGGAACCGATCCGGCTCACGATCGGCAGTCAACATGCGAACAGCAGCCTGACCAGCCGCCTTTGCACAACTTTACACAGAATGGGGCAGCCGGAGTTCCACGCACAATCCACCATCCGCCACGTTCGCGGCACATGTGTGCCCGCCGTGAAGCTCCATGATCCGGCGCGTGATCGCCAGGCCCAGACCTGCGCCTTCAGAGCCGTCGCCGCGCTGAAAAGGTTCGAAGATCCAGTCGGCATCGGCGGTTTGCAGACCCGGACCTTGGTCCCGAACTTCTATTCGGATTGCGTCGCTCGCGCGCTCCAGCCGAACCGCCACTTCCGAACCCTGCGGCGAATGGCGCAGGGCGTTGCGCAGCACATTCTCGATGGCGCTCCTGAATTTAGAGCGATCGCCTCGAACGTGGCCCGGATCGTCGGTTACGAGCCGAATGGCGATGCCGCGATCATCAGCCTCGATCTGCGCATCCTCGACGATTTCCTCGAGCAGCTGCGCGAGCTCGACCTCGTCGTGCGCAAGGGGCCGGCTCGCGCCGATGCGGGAGAAATGGAGGATTTGGCCGATCATCGCGTCGATCCGCTCGACCTCCCGCTCGATGCGGTCGAACAGTCGCTTCCTGTCGCCCCTGCCGCTGCACGCGAGATCGGCCGCAAGCCTCAAGCGAGCCAATGGAGACCGAAGCTCGTGCGACACATCGCGCAACAATTCTTCCCTCGCGGCGATATGCGCGCGAAGATCCTTCGTCATCTGTCCGAAATCGCGGGCAAGGCCGCCGAGTTCGTCGCGCCGTCGAGCGAGCCTGCCTCCAATGTCGGTCTCCAGGTCTCCTGCCGCCACCGCCCGCACCCCGGCGCGCAGCCGGCGCACCGGCCGGCTCATCTCCCATGCAAGCCATGCCGATCCCAGAGCGCTGATCATCAGCGTCAAACCGAGCACCATCCACGGCCGGAAAAACACGTCCCAAAAGTCGAACACGAGATTGCTCGTGCGCCGGACGAGCATCCGATAGGCCGTGCCGTCGGGTGCGCGGACCACCGGCGCCAACATTCCCGCGCTTCCTGGGAGCGGCTGGCCGCGCACATTGCGGTTGAGCATTTCCCGGCCGCCCGGATCGACGAAATAGATCTGCAGCTCGGGGCGTTCATGGTTCTGGCTGATCGTCCAGCCGGCAATTCCGTCCGGACCCCGGGCGCTAAGCACCTGCTGCGCCGATTTTGCGATCGCTTGCGGAAAGACATTGCTGTTCAGTCCCGCGGCACGTTCCACCGCCATCAGATAGATGCCCCCCATGCTCGCCGCGAACGTGAGCGCCACGACAAGCAGGAAAGCCACCCAGAGCCGAACGAAAAGGCTTCTCATGAAGGCGGATCGTGGGTCGTCAGCACATAACCGTGCCCGCGCATGTTCTTGATGTCGATGTCGCGCCCGCCATCCATGGAAAGCTTGCGCCTGATGTTCGACACATGCGTGTCGATGCTTCGGTCGAACGGCTCGAGCGCGCGCCCGAGCGCCTGATACGTCAGTGATGCTCGGCTCTGAACGCGTCCGGGAGAGCGGGCGAGGGCCTCGAGCACCATGAACTCCGCGGTGGTCAGGCGCACCGGCACTCCGTTGAGAGTCGCCGAGAATTCTTCGGCGTCGATCGCCAGAGGTCCGACCTTGAGCTCGCGGCCGTCCGACGATGTCCGCATTTCGGAGCGGCGAAGCACCGCCCTCACGCGCGCAATCAATTCGCGCGCGCTGAAGGGTTTCGACAGATAATCGTCGGCTCCGAGCTCGAGGCCGAGCACCCGGTCGTCTTCGTCGCCCCGAGCGGTGAGCATCAACACCGGAACAGAGCCCTCCATCCGCAGGCGGCGGAGCAGCTGGAGACCGTCCATGCCGGGCATCATGACGTCGAGCAGCACCAGTTCGAAGGAGCGCCGAACGAGAAGCTCGGCGGCGGTCCGTCCGTTCGGCGCATGGGTGGGCGCGAACCCTTCGGCCGCAAGCAGCTCGACGATCATTCCGGCGAGGGCCGCATCGTCATCGACAACGAGGATCGCCGATCGAGTCATTCGAGGGCCTGGATCAAACCGTTTGCTCCTGCCGCCAGGCGGCAGCACCGCGATCCTACAGCCAAGCCTCGTGCGAGGATATGTCTTTGCAATTCTTTGCTTAGGCGATCGCAGCATTGCCCAGCGGCAAAGGATCGGGCGATGGCGCGCCGGAATCGCAGGCTCCATCGATCCCGAAGTTGAAACTCGCCTCGACTTCGCTAACGCGGGGAAGAGGACAAACCATGCAGAAAATCTATCCGGGCGCAGAAACGGCCCTCGACGGGCTGCTGTTCGACGGCATGACTATCGCCGCGGGCGGGTTCGGCCTGTGCGGAATTCCCGAGCGGCTGATCGACGCGATCGTCGCGAGCGGGGTCAAGGACCTCACCATCGCGTCCAACAATGCGGGCATCGATAACGAAGGCCTCGGCAAGCTGCTTCGCACTCGGCAGGTCAAGAAGATGATTTCGTCTTACGTCGGCGAGAACAAGGAGTTCGAGCGGCAATTCCTCGCTGGCGAGATCGAGGTCGAGTTCACCCCGCAGGGCACGCTCGCCGAGCGGATGCGCGCTGGCGGGGCCGGCATTCCGGGCTTCTATACGAAGACTGGCGTCGGGACCCAGGTCGCGGAAGGCAAAGAGCATAAGCAGTTCGACGGAGAAACCTACGTGCTCGAGCGCGGAATCCGCGCCGACGTATCGATCATCAAGGGCTGGAAAGCCGACGAGACCGGCAACCTCATGTTCCGCAAGACGACGCGCAACTTCAACCTGCCGGCCGCGACCTGCGGAAAGGTCTGCATTGCCGAGGTCGAGGAGATCGTGCCCGTCGGCTCGCTCGACCCCGACTGCATCCATCTGCCTTCGATCTTCGTCAACCGGCTGATCGACGGCTCGCCCTATGACAAGAAAATCGAATTTCGGACCGTTCGAGAGAGGGAGGCGGCATGATCGGGCTGGTTATTCTGGCAGCTGCCGCGGCTGCGGCGCATCCGAGCGCGGTGGACCTCGCCGGAATCGATCAGGCGATCCGCGGCGTCTACGAAGTGATCTCGGGGCCACCGGGACAGAAGCGCGATTTCGACCGGATGCGCTCGCTGTTCGCACCCGGCGCGACGATGAAGGCGACGGATCCGAAGGGGCTGCATGGCGGCTCGGTCGAAGATTATATCGCGCGCGACCGCGATATTTTGGAACGCGAGGGCTTTACCGAGCGCGAGCTTGGGCGGCGGACCGAGGTGTGGGGCGGCCTCGCGACCGCCTGGTCGGCCTATGACGGGCGGACCGCCAGCGGCAGCTTCCACGAACGCGGCATCAACAGCTTCCAGCTGGTGAAGATCGGCGGCAAATGGCTGATCGCGTCGATCCTGTGGCAGGAGGAAACACCCGACAACCCGCTTCCGCGCGACCTGCTTCAGAAGCGATGAGTACCGCGCCTGCCAAAGGACATGCCGATTTCCTGCGGATGACGGCAGCCGAGGATGGAAAAGTTACCTGTGTGGTGAATCCCCACGCTCTCGCCGCTGACCCGGCGGTATTCGGGATCGCGCTGGCGGACGCGGCGCGCCACGGCTCTAAGGCATGGTCGCAAGCGGTCGGCTGCAGCGAGGAAGAGGCGCTGGAGCGCATCTGGTGGGCACTCGATGCCGAGCGCTCCAGCCCGACCGATGATCCGCAGCAGCTCTCGTAACTTGAAATCGCGCACCAGATTAGCTAACTAACTTAGTCATGAATGCCGAGCGTCCCATCCGCAAAGAAGTCACCATTCACGAGGCGAAGACTCACTTGTCCCGCCTTGTCGCTCGTGCGGAGGCGGGTGAAGAGATCGTTCTGAAGCGTGGCCGTGTGAAAGTTGCGAAGCTGGTGCCGCTCTCTCCGCCGAAGCCGAAGCGCCGGACGCCTGGCCGGTATGCGGAAGAGGGAGTGAAGGGAATCCTCGATGACGGCTTTTGGGACCCTCTCCCACCTGATCACTTGGGGCTCGCCATGCGGGACCGGCACACGCCTTGAGCAAAGGATTTCTGCTCGACACCCATGCGCTGATTTGGTGGCTCGGTGAGGCAGAGCTTCTAACGATGCGTTCCTTCGATATCATCGCAGACGGTTCGGTTGACACTTACGTCTCGGCGGTCTCGGCGATAGAGATTTCAACCAAGTATAGAATCCGGAAACTGCCTAAGGCCGCGAAATATGCCGGCCGCATCGCAGAAGTGATCGTCGAAGAAGGTTTTATCCCATTGCCCGTGACCGTTGCCCACGCCGATCTGGCAGGCGCCTTCCAGTCGGCAAACAATGATCCGTGGGATCGGCTGCTCGCGGCACAGGCTAAACTCGAGCGGCTGACATTGATCAGCAATGACTCGGAGATGCAGGATTTCGGCATTTCACTATTTTGGTAAGGGCTTCCCATGACCACCGAAACACTGACCAAAGGCTGGACCCGCAACCAGATGGCGCAGCGCGCGGCGAAGGAGCTTCGCGACGGCTATTATGTGAACCTCGGCATCGGCATCCCGACATTGGTCGCCAATCATGTGCCGCCCGGAATGACGGTGACTCTGCAGAGCGAGAACGGAATGCTCGGAATCGGCCCGTTCCCCTACGACGACGAGGTCGACCCCGACCTTATCAACGCCGGCAAGCAGACCGTCAGCCAGCTCCCGCAGACCAGCTTCTTCGACAGCGCGACCAGCTTCTCGATGATCCGCGGCGGGCATATCGACCTCGCCGTGCTCGGCGGCATGGAGGTGAGCGAGAAGGGCGACCTCGCCAACTGGATGGTGCCTGGCAAGATGATCAAGGGCATGGGCGGGGCGATGGATCTCGTCGCCGGGGTCAAGAAGATCATCGTCGTCATGGAGCACACGTCGAAGAACGGCGATCCTAAGTTCATCCCCCAATGCACGCTTCCGCTCACCGGCAAGAATGTGGTCGACATGATCATCACCGACCTTGCCGTGTTTCAGCGGCCAGACCACGACAGTCCGTTCAAGCTGATCGAGCGGGCGCCGGGCGTGACAGGCGAAGAGGTCAGCGAAAAGACCGCCGCGCATTACGTCGAGTGAGCTTCGTCGAGCGCTATTCGGGCGGCTCGCTGGTGCGCGCCTTGTTCTGGGCGGCGGCGCTGTTCGCGCTGGTGATGGCGCTCCTGCCACACCCGCCGGAGGTTCCGGGCAACCCGTCGGACAAGATCCAGCACGCCGCGGCGTTCGTCACCTTGGGTGTGCTCGGCGTGTTCGCTTACCCGCGTCTGTCCACGCTGAAGCTGGTCGTCGCTTTGTCCTTGTTTGGCGCCTTCATCGAGGTCGCCCAGGCGATTCCCGCGCTCCACCGCGACAGCGACGTGCTCGACTGGCTCACCGATACCGCCGCTTGCGCCGTGGCCGTTGCCCCAGTGCGTTATTGGGTTGGCCGAAAGCGCTAGCGCGTTGCACGCAGCCTCGGCCCCTCCTATCTCGGCCGCAAATGTTTAAGGGACCGTCATGACCCAGTTTGACGATCGCGAGCGGGCCTTCGAAACCAAGTTCGCGCACGACGAGGAGATGAAGTTCCGGATCACCGCTCGGCGCAATCGCCTGCTCGGCGAATGGGCGTCGCGGCAAATGGGCCTGTCCGACGCGGAGGCCGAATCCTACGCCAAGGACGTGGTCCGCTCCGACTTCGAGAATGCCGGAGAGCATGACGTGGTCCGCAAAGTGCTCGGCGACCTGACGTCGGCGGGCGTCGACATGGACGAGGAGAAGGTGCGGGAGGCGCTTCGCAACAAGGAGATCGAGGCGCGCCGCCAGATCATCGAGGCGACCAACCTGTGAAGGGATTTGGCCTCTGATGCCCATGGCGGCGCAGGAGATTGAGCGGCTGATCCAGGCGGCCATTCCCGACGCCGAGGTGACGATCCGCGATCTCGCCGGCGACGGCGATCATTATTCGGCGCGGGTGGTGAGCCCGAGCTTCGCCGGGCTCAGCCGGATCAAGCAGCATCAGAGGGTCTATTCCGCGCTCGGGGGGCGAGTAGGGGGAGAGCTTCACGCGCTGCAGCTCGAAACCGCGGTGCCAAGGGAGATGAACAATGAGTGACGCCCGAAACCGCATCGACGAGCTCGTCAAGAACAGCGAGATCGTCCTGTTCATGAAGGGGACGTCGCTGTTCCCGCAATGCGGCTTTTCGAGCCGCGCCATTGCGATCCTCGAGCGCCTCGGCGCGAAATATGAAACGGTCGACGTCCTCCAGGACGCGGAGATCCTGCACGGGATCAAGGAATATTCCGAATGGCCGACGATTCCCCAGCTCTACGTCAAGGGTCAGTTCGTCGGCGGCTCGGACATCATGATGGAGATGTTCGAAAGCGGCGAGCTCCAGGCACTGGTGGGGGCGGAGGCTTAGCTCTTGTTCCTCTCCCCGGCGGGGAGAGGGTAGGGAGAGGGGGCTCCGACGTCGGCGATCATGGAGATACGTCCGTACACCCTCACCCCAGCCCTCTCCCTTCAGGGAGACGGAGTATAAAGAAGAAGGGGCGGAGCAGGGGACCAGAGAACCGCTGCACCGCCCCTTCGTGGCGTGGAACCAAGTGGACGCTCTTATTGTAGCAACGGGCGTGCCAATTCGCGCGAATGGCAGTTTACAGCCAATTCTGCCGATCGCCTCTCGCTCGCGATGCTGCGAAACGTAAAGAAATCCGACAGCGCAGATTCTGACGCACAAAGGGCGTTTACAAACGTAATCCAATTGCCTACGACCGTAATCGAAAGGTGATTCGATGAACATGCGGATCAGCGATGCCGAGCTCGAGGTGATGGAGGTTCTGTGGGCCAGCAACGCCCCACGGACCGCCGCCGAGATCGCCGAGCGAATCTCGTCGGAGCGCGACTGGTCGCTTGCGACGGTCAAGACCCTGCTGTCCCGGCTCTCGGCAAAAGGCGCCCTGCGTTACTCGGAGGAAGGCCGCCGCTACCTTTATTCGGCCGCAGTCGAGCGCGATTCGTACGTCGGCAAGGAGTCCAGGCGGTTCGTCGATCAATTGTTCGGCGGCCGTCTATCGCCGCTCGTCGCCCGGCTGGCCGAGGAAGATGCGCTCGACGACGAAGACATTGCCGCCATCGAAGCGATCCTCAGGGAGCTGAAGTCATGACCGGCTGGCTGTTGAGTACCCTGGTTGCGACTTCGGGCCTGACCCTGCTTGTCCTCCTCGTGCGCGAGCCCGTCCGCAAGCGCTTCGGCTCGCGCGCGACCTATGGGCTGTGGCTGATTCCCGCCGCCCGCCTGTTCATGCCGACGCTGACCCACACGGTCGAGCGCAGGGTTCCGGCCGCCGCGGCCCTTCAGCCGATTGCCGACCCGCTCGTTCGCGAATCCTTATGGATGGCGCGAGTGACTCCGCCCGAGCCGTCGCTGCTCGACCGCATTGGCGGATGGCCGGCATTGGTCGTGATCCTGTGGTTCGCCGTCGCCGCAGGCCTGTTCCTCAGCCGAATGATCGCTTTCCATCGCGATCGTCGTGCGATCCTCGCCTCGTCGACCTGCGTCGACCGTATCGGCTCGGTGCAAATCGTTCGCTCGCCCGAGATTGCCAGCCCGGTCGCGCTCGGGATCTTGGACCGGCTGATCGCCGTCCCTTCGGATTTCGAGCGCTTGTACGATGCGCGCGAACGCCGGCTGGTGCTCGAGCACGAGCTCGCGCACCATCGCTCGGGCGATCTCGTCGCCAACCTCTTCGCCTTCGTCCTGCTCTGCCTGCAATGGTTCAACCCGCTCGCCTGGGTCGCTCACGCGGCCTTTCGCTTCGATCAGGAAGCGGCGTGCGACGCGCGCGTGCTGGACGAGGCGACGGCCGCCGATCGCGGTGACTACGGCCGCGCGATCGCCAAGGCCGCTTCGGGCCGCGCGCTTCTGTTCGCCAGCGCGCTCGATCGCCGCAACACTTTGAAAAGGAGACTCCAGTCCATGCTCCGCAATACGAACCCGAATCGGCTCATCGCCGGCCGCCTGCTGGTCATCACCGCGATTGCCGCAGCACTCCCGCTGACTGCGAGCCGCGCCATTAATTATCTGGATATACCGACGCCGCCGCGGCCCGTCGCTGCGCTGCCCGCCACGGCCGCTGTCGCCCCCCTCGCTTCAGCGGCCGTCGTGGCGACCGAGCCGGTCCCTGTCGCCCAGCCCGTGGCCGCTGCCAAGCGCACCGCGCCGGTGCAGGCGTCGGCTGCTGCGCCCGCTGACGCGCGGCCTACTCCGCTGTCCACCTACAAACTGACGACCGGCGACGGAAAGCAATTCACGATTTTGGGTGCTGCGGTTGCTCCGTCGGCTGCCTACAACATCGTCTCGGCCGATGGTCAGCATTACATCGTCAGAGGTGCACCCCCGCAGCAATTCGAAATCCGGGGCAATGGCGAGACATTCGTCATCAACGGAAAAACCAAGCGCTGGGAGGAATTGACGCCCGCCGAGAAGATCGAGGTGCGCCGCGCCGTCGCGAAAGCTACCGATGCGCTTGCGCGGACCCAAATCGACCAGGCGCGGATCACGCAGGACATCGCGCGCATTCCCGATCGGGCGCAAATGGCGCAGATGGCGCAGCGGCTGGCGCGCACTCAGGCCGACCTCGCCGCATCGGTCCACAGAATGGACGAGCAGGCCGCTCGCGCCCGAGAGGCGGGCCGCGAGCCGGACCAGCTCGAAGCCGCTATCCGCGCGACCCTGCAATCGGTGCAGGCGATAGACCTGACAGCGGCGACGCGGTCGCTCGCGACAGTCGACCGCGACAAGATCGCTGCAGACGTCGCCCACGCCCAGTCCTCGATGGACGCCGCGAAGGCCGAGCTCGCGAGAATTCGGGCGCGGGTGGACGCCGATCAGCAGCGCTAGAACACGGCTGCCGTCGCCGCGGCGGCACGTCCGCCTTGAATGAGTCGCGCCGCGTCTATAGGCCGCGACCGTGAAACGCGTGTCTCAAGGCACTTTGCGCCCGCGACGGGGTTGGGCGCTTCGATGAGCCCTCTCGATCCGAGCTTCGGCCGGCCTGGCTCCGCTTCGCGCCTGTTCTGCGACGTGACGCAGAGCTGGTCGGAGGTCGGCGGAGGCGTTCGCACTTATTTGCTGCACAAGCGCCGCCACATCCTCGAATCCACGCCGCACAGCCATTTGATGATCGTTCCCGGCGCGCGCGACGAGGTCATTGAGGAGGAGCGGGCGGTGACGGTCACGATCGCCTCGCCGCGTGTGCCCGGAAGTCCGCATTATCGCCTGATGCTACGCAACGGCGCCGTCCGTCGCGCGCTCGAGCGGTTCCAGCCAGACCTGATCGAATGCCAGGATGCGTATAATTTGCCCTGGGCCGCGGTCGCCTATCGCGGGCGCCATCCACAGACGGCGCTCGTCGCCGCATACATGACCGACTTTCCGACCGTCTATGTCGAGCGGCCCTCGTCGAAGTTCCTCGGCAAGCCCGTCGCCCGGCTGCTGGCGCGGACCTGCTATGGCTATTGCGCTATTCTCTACCGCCGCTTCGACGCGGTCTTCGCGCTCAGCGAAAATGGCGGTGCGGCGAAGCTTCGCTCGCTCGGGATCGGCAATGTCGACGTGGTCCCGCTCGGGGTCGAGCTCGGCGAGTTCGGGCCGTTCCGCCGCAACGAGCGGCTGCGGGAGAAGCTTGGCCTTTCGGAGGCTCAGCCGCTGCTGGTCTATCTCGGTCGGCTTGATGGCGAAAAAAACCCGCTCCTCGTGGTTGACGCATTCCGGCGCCTTCCGGCCTCGCTCGGCGCGAAGCTGGCATTGATCGGCGAGGGGCCGCTCAAAGCCGAGATCGCGGCGCTCCGCGACGAGCGGATCATCATGCCCGGCTATACGAAGAGTCGCGCGGAGCTCGCCCGCTGGCTCGCAAGCTCGGACATCTATGTTTCGGGCATGGCCGATGAGACGTTCGGAGTCTCGATCGTCGAGGCGCAGGCCTCGGGCCTGCCCGTCGTCGGAGTCGCTGCCGGAGCGATGATCGACCG
>DASUIC010000060.1:0-32659 GCA_036273215.1 Sphingomicrobium sp. | reverse complement strand
TCGCGGATGATGTCGTTGCACAGCTCGACGCATTCATCGCAGATGAACACGGTCGGGCCGGCAATGAGCTTGCGCACCTCATGCTGCGATTTGCCGCAGAAGGAGCAGTAGAGCGTGCTCTTGCTGTCGCCGCCAGAAAGCTTGGTCATTCCCGTCCTTGCATTCGGCCGCTTGCCGACCGTCCTCTAGTGGGCATGCTAGCCCGCTTTATGTCACAATCAACTGTGCGGGTCGTTAACGCCGCCCGCCGCCGGATAGCTCCTTTGATTTCAGGAATATGGATGGTGTGCCGCCGGCTAGCAAGGCGAATGACTCGCGAGACGAAGCCAGAGTGTTTCAGGTTTGGACGAGGAACGGCCGTTTCCGCTATAGCGTTGGCACGGGTCAGGGTTGGAGTTGCCGCGACATTCAAGCCAGGAAGGATTCTCCAATGAAGACGAGCCTTGCGATTATAATTTCCAGCACGGCGATTCTTTTGCCAACCGCTGCCGTCTCGGCGCAGCCCACCCCTCCGGCGGACCGCCAGGCCGCCACGAAGGCCCAAGCTGCGAACGGCTCGGAAAACTCCGCGGAGACGTCCCAGAAATGCGCGGCTCCGACAAAATCGGCTCAGGCGAGGCAGGAGCATGATCCGTCGGCTCTCCCCGGCAAGGATACCGGATGGACCCCGCCGAAGAGGAAGCCCAAGATTACGGCCGCGCCGGGCTGCGATACGCAACCACAATAAGCGCAAGCTCAGGCGCTGGCCGAGCTCGTCAGAGCCGTTAGCGCCTCGCGCATGGTTTCCTGAAAATCGGAACGCGCGTAAATGTCGTTGTGACCGGCCGCTTGAATGGTGCGGTCGAACACGAGGTGCTTCACGCGTCGGCGAAGAGCGTCCGTTCGGTCCGCGTGCACGATCTCGTCCCGGCCCGCGGCAATAATCGCGACCGGAACGGGGCTTTTCTCGAGGACTGCAGCGGCGTCAATCTGGTGTTCGAAGAAGGGACCGATAGGCAGCCATGGGTACATTCCCTGGGCGAGCGCCTTCAACGAGTCGAACGGGGTCACGACGATCAATCCGTCGAGCTTGCGTGCGCCGGCGAGCGTCGCCGCGACGGCGCTCCCGATGCTGAAGCCCACGGCGACGATTTCGTCGGGCTTCAATTCCGCGACCGCCAGGTCGTAGACGAGCGGCGCATCGGCGATCAGCGCCGTGGCCGAAGGGCTTCCGCTCGAGGGTGAGTAGCCGCGGTAGTGGAAGACCACCACGTCGACGTCCGGAAACACTCCATGGAGATATTCGGCAACGTCCTGCGCGTTCCACGCATTGCCTCCGAAGCCGAGGACGAGACGCTTCTCGCCCGACGGCTGGTCGGGGGGAATGTGGACTCCGGCCAGCTTGCCGCCGTCAGGCGTGGCCAGCGCCAGCCGCTCTGCCCCGGGGGGCAGCGCGCCGGCTCTTGGCACCGCATGGGTCGGGAAGATCAAGGAGCTCTGGAAGTCGAACATCGCCGCAGATGCTGGGGAAAGACGACCGCCGAGCCGACGCTCAGCAGGCCGCGAAGGCCGCTTCGATCGCGGGAGTCACACGGTCGACCGTGTAAGGCTTCTCGATCACCGGCGCGTCGTTGAACTCGGGCGGAGGCGGATCGACGTGCCCGCCGGTCGCGATGACGAACGGAACCTTCTTTTCGCGAAGCCTGGTCGCCACCGGCCACACATTCTCGCCTTTCAGGTTCACGTCGAGGATCGCGAGGTCGAAGCCGCCCTTCTCGACCTCGTCGAGCGCGCACTGGACGGTATCGCACGTGCCGCGCACCTTGTGTCCGAGCGAATCGAGAAAATCCTCCAGCATCATGGAGATCAGAGGCTCGTCCTCGACAATCAGGATTGAACGCGCGCCCGCCATCAAAGCATCGCATAAAGTGCTGGCCTGAAAGCTGAAAGCCCCTATTTCGCGCCCGCGGCTCGGCGCGCCGCTTCGGCAAGCTCGGTCACCGAGAACGGCTTGGGCAGGAAGTTCACGTTTTCGATGTCGATCGACTTGCGCAGCTGCTCTTCCGCATAGCCCGACATGAAGAGGATCTTGAGGTCCGGTCGGCTCTTGCGCGCTTCGCGGACCATCGTCGGCCCGTCCATTCCCGGCATCACCACGTCGCTGATCAGAAGATCGATCGGATCGCCGGCAGCGAGAATGTCGAGCGCTTCTTCGCCATTGTCGGCGGTGATCACGGTGTACCCGTGCCGCGTCAGCGCCCGCTCGGCGACAGTCCGGACCATCGGCTCATCTTCGACCAAAAGCACGGTGCCGGTGCCCCAAAGCTCGTCCTTCTTGGTCTTCTCGGCCCGCCGCGACCGCCGGCTCGCCGCCTCCTCGCGATGGACCGGCAGGTAGATGACGAAGCGCGTCCCCTCGCCGACCTTCGAATCGGCGAAGATGAAGCCGCCGGATTGCTTGACGATGCCATAGACGGTCGACAGCCCGAGGCCGGTCCCCTTCCCTACCTCCTTGGTGGTGAAGAACGGTTCGAAAATCTTGCCCAGCACGCTCGGCGCAATTCCGGTGCCGGTGTCGGTGACCGATAGCGCGCTATAATCCGCGATCGGAAGGATGTCCGACCCGAGCTCGGCGACCTGGTCCGACTTCACCGAATAGGTCTGGATGGTCAGCACTCCGCCGCTCTTCGCCGCCATCGCGTCGCGGGCGTTGACGGCGAGGTTGATGATCACCTGCTCGAGCTGCCCGGGGTCGGCGCGGATCGGGCCCAGGTTGCGGCCGTGCTTGACGACCAGCTCGACTGTCTCGCCGAGGAGGCGCTTCAGGAGGTGCGACACCTCCGATACGACGTCCGGAAGCTGGAGCACCTGCGGGCGCAGGGTTTGCTGGCGCGAGAAGGCGAGCAGCTGTCGAGTAAGCCCCGCCGCTCGGTTCGAATTCGACTTGATCTGCTGGATGTCGTCGTAGTCGCTGTCGCCCGGCGTGTGCCGCATCAGCATCAGGTCGCAATGGCCGATGATCGCGGTCAGGATGTTGTTGAAGTCGTGCGCGACTCCGCCCGCGAGCTGCCCGACCACCTGCATCTTGGTCGCCTGAGCGACTTGCCGCTTGAGCTTGGCCTCCTCGCTATTGTCTTTCAGCAACAGAAGGACGGCCGCGTCGCCGAGGCCGCGCAGCCCGGCAATCGTCAGCGCTACCGGCTCGGACGACTGGCGGGCGAGCCGGACCGCCAGATCGCCCGACATCGCCGGCCCTCGCGTATTGCGCCGGACGGCGTCGGCGACGGCGGCCTTGTCCTCCTTGACGACGAGGTCGCCAGGATAGACGGGCGCTTTCGTATCGGTCAGTCCGGCGGCGTGGCGGAACGCCTGGTTCATGGTCAGGAAGCGTCCGTCCCGATCGACCAGCGCGAGTCCGACCGGGAGCACGTCGAGCAGCGACTGAAGGTTCGCGCTCTGTCCTCCACTGCCCGTGGCCTGATCGAACAGCAGGAAGGTCCCCGCTCCACCCTCGCCGTTCGGTTCAGCAGGAACGTGTACAGCGCGCAACGTGGCGGCGGACTCACGCTCCGCGACGAGGCGCATCTGATCGTCTTCGCCGACTTCGAGCAGGTCGCGGAAGCGCGCCCCTTCGAGCGGTTGCCCGGGGGCCAACGCGCGCTCCAGGAACGCGCGGTTTGCAGCGACAACCGTCCCCTTGCCATCGACCGCCGCGGCGAGGACTCTGGCGGCGGTTAGCCGCTCGCCGGTCACTCCTTCGATCCGCTTGATCGCGATCGTTAGCGGGTCGGTCGCGGCCGGTCCTGGAAATCTCCACAGGAGCAGGTCGCCGAGCGCTCCAACGCGCTCCACTTCCACCGGGCTCGCCCCCGCCGAAGTATCGATCCCCGCTACGCAACCGGCGCCGTCGCGCCATGCCATGGTCCGGGCCAGGCGCAAGCCCTCCGCCGCATGCTCGTCCGCTCCGAGATCGAGCGGCCGAACGGCGCCGAACCGCTCACGATAGACGCGGTTGACGACCAGCAGCGAACCTTCGCCGCTGGTCAGCGCCACCGGATCGGCGCTGAGGCCGAGCGCGGAGCCGAGCAGCGCGAAATCCTGGCCTGCGACCAGGGACTCGCGAGGCGCTCGTGCTTGCGGGCGACGCGCAAGCGCAACCGCTCCTCCGATTAGTCCGGCAACGACCGCGGCACCCGCGAACAGCGGCTGCCCGACGAGAGCCAGGACGAGACAGATGCTCGCGCCAGCCGCCGCGATCAGCGCCGGCGTAAGCCATCGGTCCCACCCGTCGAGCGGGTCCGGGTCGATCCCTGGAAGCTCCTGGTACAGCATAAGCGTCGGAGCCCATGCTACCAGATGTGCGTCAGCCTACCAGATGCGCACGCGATCCGCCGGGGCAAGGTACAGCTTCTGGCCCGGCTGCACTCCGAAGGCCGAATACCACGGGTCCATGTTGCGGATGACGTCGGTGCGCACCTTGCATGGCGAATGCGGATCGGTCAGCAGCTGGGTGCGAAGCGCTGCGGGGCGCTCCTCGCACCGCCACACCTGCGCCCATCCGAGATAGAAGCGCTGGTCGCCGGTGAAGCCGTCGATCACCGGCGGCGTCCTGCCGCCGAGCGTCGCGAGATAGGCGTCATGCGCGACCGTCAGGCCGGCGAGATCGGCGACATTCTCGCCCATCGTCAGCTTGCCGTTCACATGCATTCCGGGAAGCGGCTCATAGGAATCGATCTGCTGCTCATATTTGTCGAGGCGCGCATGGAATTCCTTGCTGTCGCCCGGAGTCCACCAGTCGATCAGCTTTCCGGTAAGGTCGTATTTGGCGCCCTGGTCGTCGAACTGATGGCTCATCTCATGGCCGATCACGGCGCCGATGCCGCCGTAATTCACCGCCGGGTCGGCATTCGGATCGAAGAACGGCGGCTGGAGGATCGCGGCCGGGAAGACGATCTCGACCATCCCAAAGTTGGAGTAAGCGTTGATCTCCATCGGAGTCATGCCCCACTCCCAGCGCCGGATCGGGCCGCCGAGCTTTCCGATATTGTAGGCGTGCTCGAACCTCGCGGAGCGCATCGCGTTGCCGACCAGGTCGTTGCGGTCCATCGCCAGGCCGCTCATGTCTCGCCACTGGCTCGGATAGCCGACCTTCGGCGTGAAGGCGGCGAGCTTGGCGTGCGCCTTGGCCTTGGTCTCGGGGCTCATCCAGTCGAGCTTGTCGATCCGCCGGTCCATCGCGGCGATCAGATTGTGGACGAGCGTGTCGGCGGCCGCCTTGGTCGCGGGCGGGAAGAACTTGGCGACGTAGAGTTTGCTGACATCGTCGCCCATCGTGTCCACGGTAAAGTTGACTCCGCGCTTCCATCGCGGCTCCTGCTGCGGAACGCCGTTCAGCGCGGTTCCGAAGAAGCTGAACCGCTCGTCGTCGAAGCGCTTCGGCAAATAGGACGCATAAGAGTCGATCGAACGGACCAGCAGCTGATCCTTGAGGACGGACAAAGGCGTGTGCGCGATCGCTGCCGCCTCGCCGGTGAAGGCGCTTGGCTGGGCGACGATGACGTCACTCACCTGCGCGCCCGAATCATGGACCAGCTCGGCGAAATTGAATCCGGGCGCCCGCTTCGAGAGCTGCGCCAGAGTCATCTTGTTGTAGGTCTTGGTCGCGTCGCGGCTCTCCGACCGCGCCCAATGCGCCTTCGCGACCCGGGTCTCGAACGCGAGGATCGCCTTGGCGCGCGCGTCGGCATTCTTCTCGCCGGCCAGGTTCAACACGTTGGTCAGGTGCTGGAGATACTTCGCACGCGTTTCGGCCTGCCTCGGATCGGCCGAGAGATAATAATCGCGGTCGGGCATTCCGATGCCGCCCTGCGACATCGACATGATGTAGCTGTTCGGGTCCTTGCGGTCCTGCGCCACGAACATGCGGAACGGGGCACCGACCCCGATCTCCTCGCCGTCTGCGTAGAGTTTCGCGAGGCCCGCCTTGCTCTTGAGCGCGCGGATTTGGTTGAGCCAGGGATCGAGCGGCGTCAGTCCTTTGGACTCGATCGCCGCCTGATCCATGAAGCTCAGATAGGCGTTGCCGATCTTGCTGTTCGGATTCTTGGTCTGCTCGTCGATGATCTGCCGGGTACGCTCCTTCGACAAGTCGTCGAGGACGTTGAACATGCCGTAGCGCGCCTTGTCCGGCGGGATCGGCGTGTTCTTGATCCAGGTGCCGTTGGCATATTCGAAGAAGTCGTCGCCCGGAGCGACGCTCTTGTCCATTCCGGCGGTGTCGAATCCAAATGCGCCATATTGCGGCCTCGGCGCCGCTACGGCTGCAGGAACGGCCGGCGCGGTCGGCTGAACCATAGCCGCGAGGGGCGGCGGCGGAGGAGGAGGAGGAGGAGGAGGCGCCTGCGTGGCGCATCCGACCAGCGCGGTTGAGGCCAAGGCGACAGCAAGAACTCGTACCATTTCATCCCCTTCCAGCACGCAAAGCTGAAAAGCCTATGGGCCGGCGCATAGCCGTTTGTCACTATCCTTCGATAATGTGCGCGGCGCCGCTACATACAAATGATGCGCCTCAAGCATTCCCTCCACGATGCCGCCGGCGCCAGCGGTTACTGGTCGACAGGCGCCAGACCAGCGCCGCCGAAAAATAGCCGAAGGTCGCAAGGATGACCGCGATCGTGAACACGCCGAGCGCGATCGGCCCGGAAGCATGGTGCGCCCAGAACAGCAACTTGCTGAGCTCGCCCGAAAAGCGCTCCGCCGCCGCCGGGTCGACCAGGGTCGAATCATGGTGCAGCTCCCATGAGCCGATGCGGTAGGCGCCGTAATAGAGCGGTGGGATGGTGATCGGATTCACGACCAGCGTGAATGCTGCCGCGACCGCGACGTTGGCCCGCGTCGGGATCGCGAGGATGGCGGCGATCAGCGTGTGCATGAAGGGAATGATCACCGCGACAAACAAGCCGACGGCCACTCCTCTAGGGACCGACCGGCGGGTCAAGCGCCATAGCGACGAATTCATCAGGTACGGCGCAAACGGCCTCAGCAGACGATACTGACCGATGGTATCCCGGGTCGGGATGTGGTGGCGCAGCCAGCTCATCGACTGGCTCGCCTCAGGCATTGTGCCTGAGCAGGCGCTGCTGCTCGCGTTTCCAGTCCCGCTCCTTCACCGTCTCGCGCTTGTCGTGCACCTTCTTGCCGCGCGCCAAGGCGATCTCGACCTTTGCCCGTCCGCTCGCGTTGAAATAGATCGACAGCGGGACGAGCGTGAGGCCTTGCCGTGCGACGGCGCCCTGCAGCTTGGCGATTTCGCGGTTGCGGAGCAACAACTTCCGCTGCCGCTTGGGCTCATGATTGAGGCGGTTGCCGTGGCTGTATTCGGGAATGTGGCTGTTGATCAGCCACACCTCCTCGGCCTCGACGGTGGCATAGCTCTCGGCGATCGATCCCTCGCCCTGGCGGAGCGATTTCACCTCGGTGCCGGTCAACTGGATTCCCGCTTCGAACCGTTCCTCGACGAAATAGTCGAACCGCGCGCGCCGGTTCTCGGCCACGACCTTGCGCTTGTCGAACGGCGGCGGAAGCGGCCTGGCCATGAGACCGGCTTAGCCGCGCTCTTGCATCTATAAAAGCTTTGCCTCAGGCGTACTCACGTGCCTTGAAAGCGGTGGGAATAGGATCTCCGTTGGCCTTTGCGGCGTCGATCCAGCACGCGATGGCGTCGTAGATGTTGTGCAAGGCTTCATCGGGCGTCGCACCATCGGAAACGCAGCCCCGCAGATCAGGCGCATAGGATACAAAGCCGCCGCCAAGATCGCGCGTGAGCGGTTCCACGAAAACACGATAGGACCGAACGTCGATGGTCATCAGCTCTCCAAAGCGTCCACCATTTGTAGCAGCAGGCGGATATACAACTGCTTAATTGGTCTGCTCGCAGGAACGGTCAGGTGTCCTGCGATACGCGCATGTTTCAACGTGTAATGTGAACCACGCTTCGGACTTTTGCAAGAAATCCCATATGCTTCGCACACTGAAATGACATCAGCGATCGTCCAATCCGCACGCGGGTTTGCCCGCATCTCCTCGACTAATTTGGAGCGGCGCGACAACGAAGATGCGATTAGATCAAGCCCGCATGCTCGAGCGCCGCGCCGACTGCTCGCTTTGACGCGTCGGAGGCTTCGACGATCGGAAGCCGGGCTTCGAACGGAAAATCGCTCCTGACCCGGGAAAGGGCATATTTTGTCGGCGCAGGGGAGGCATCGCTGAATAGCGCGGTGTGCAGCGGGTAGAGCTTGTCCTGGAGCTTTAGCGCGTCTTCCCAGCGGCCTTCGCGCATCGCCGCCTGGAAATCGGCGCAGAGCTTCGGCGCGACATTGGCGGTCACCGAGACGCAGCCGACGCCGCCCATGGCGTTGAAAGCGAGCGCGGTCTCGTCGTTGCCGCTGAGCTGGATGAAGTCTTCGCCGCAGGCGAGCCGCTGGGCAGAGACGCGGCCGAGATTCCCTGTCGCGTCCTTGATCGCAGCGACCTTCGGGTGTTTCGCGATGGTCACGAGGGTTTCGACCGAAATGTCGGCGACTGTGCGCGACGGCACGTTGTAGACCACCAGCGGGATCGGTGACGCGTCCGCAATGGCGAGGAAGTGCGCGGCGAGACCCGCCTGGCTCGGCTTGTTGTAATAAGGCACGACCACAAGTGAGGCATCGGCCCCGAGATCGGCCGCGGCGCGAGTGCGCTCGATGGACGCTGCCGTGTCGTAGGTGCCGCAGCCCGCGATGACAGGCACCCTCCCCTTCGCCACCTCCACCGTGGTGGCGATGACGTGGCGGTGCTCGTCGGCGCTCAAGGTCGCAACTTCTCCGGTCGTCCCGCACGGGACCAGCCCGTTGGAGCCCTGCTCGATCTGCCACTCGACGAACGCGCGCAATGTGTCTTCCGCGACACGTCCGTTCGAAAAGGGGGTCACGAGGGCCGGAATCGAACCGAAAAACATGAACTTGTCTCCTGATTCGAGAGTTTTCTGTGGAGAATTGGGCCGTGTTCAGTGGCTGATAAGGAGCGGGACTGCATAATGTCCAGCATGTGGCGTTTCGCTGCTCTAGTGCCGGTGCTGCTGGCTACCGCTCCGACCAGTTCGGCCCAATATGCCGCGCCCACCGTTTACACCTCTACCGCGACCACTTCCGCTCCGAGCGTCTCCTACGCGCTCGACCAGTGGCGGCGACTTCGCCAGAGCAGCGGCTACCGCTTCGCCGATTACGCCTATTTCCTGAACGCCAACCCCGGCTGGCCCGACGAGGCGCGGATGCGCTCCTGGGCCGAAAAAGCGATGCAGCCGGGCGAGAATGCCGCAACCGTCCTCGCATTCTTCGCCGAGGATAAGCCCAAGACCGGCAACGGCTGGGCCCGGCTCGCCGAAGCCGATCTCGCGAGCGGCCGCTCCGCGGAAGCTCTGGACGCGGCGCGCAACGCCTGGGCCTCGCCCGACCTTAGCGGAAACGACGAGCAGGCCCTCTGGGCGCGCTACGGCGCAAGCCTGACTCGTGCCGACCATGACCGGCGAATCGACGCATTGCTGTTCGCCAAGCGCGAGGACGACGCAGCGCGCTTCCTTGCGATGGCCAGCCCGGAACGGCAGGCGGCTTTCGCGGCGCGGATCGCGATGCAGAACGGTTCGTCGGACGCCGAGAGTCGATACCAGGCTGTGGCGGGAAGCGTGACGACCGACGCCGGTCTGATGATGGACCGCGCGCGCTACCTTCGCGACCGCCACGATGAACAAGCCGCCGAAGCCCTCGCGGCTCGGCCCCACCATTTCACTTACAAGCCCGCCGACACCGAACGCTTCTACGACATGATGCTCCAGCTCGCGGGCGATGCGGCGCAGGACCGCGACTGGGGAACGGCCTATAATATCGCCCGCCAGATCGACGACGCCCTTCCCTCAGGTGCGTCCGTGGCCGACCAACCCTACGGAGTTCGCGACGATTACACCGATCTTGCGTGGCTGGGCGGAAGCGTGGCGCTCGACCGCCTCCAGAAACCGGCCGCGGCGATCGCGATGTACGACCGCTACGCTCGAGCAGGCCGTTCGCTCCAGGTCCAGACCAAGGGCGATTATTGGGCTGGCCGGGCAGCGCTGGCCGCCGGAAACTTCGCGACCGCCAACGCCTATTTCCGTGTCGCCGCCGCCTACCCTGATCTGTTCTATGGCCAGCTCGCGCTCGAGCGCATGGGCAAATCGGTTCCACCGCCGCCGACGGCGCTCCCGCAATATACCACAACAGCGGTGCAGCGCGCGGCATTCAACAGCAACCGTCTCGTCCAGGCGCTTCGGCTCGTTGCGCAACAGCGGCAGCCCACCGAAGAGGCCTTGTTCGTTCAGGCGCTCGCGAGTTCGCTCGACAGTGACGCCGACCGAAAGCTCGCGGTCGAGCTGGGGCAGCAGCTCGGGCGGCAGGACCTGCCCGTCTGGGTCGCGCGAATGGCGCGGGTGAAGGGATCGAGCTTCTACTACCGCCAGGCCTACCCGACGCTCAATGCGTCCGTATCGAACAGCCTCTGGTCGCTCGCCAACGGCATCAGCCGCCAGGAAAGCTCGTTCGATCCTTATGCGATCAGCCACGCGGGCGCCCGCGGCATGATGCAGCTGATGACCGGAACGGCACGAGATCAGGCGGACAAGATGGGAATCGGGTTCGACAGCTATCGGCTGCTCACCGATCCCAATTACAACGTCAGCATCGGCTCGTCCTACTTCCAGCACATGCTCGACGTGTGGGACGGAAGCGTTCCGCTTGCGGTGGCGAGCTACAACGCCGGCTCGGGCAACGTCAGCAAATGGGTCCGCGACTATGGCGATCCGCGCGGCAAGGTCGACGTGCTGAAATGGATCGAGGCGATCCCCTACAGTGAGACCCGCGCCTATGTTCAGCGGGTGATCGAGAACAGCGTCGTCTATGATTCGCTCCGCACTCCGCAGCCGCAGCAGCAAGCCTTCCACGTTTCGCGCTATCTCGGAAAGAGCCGCCCGGGCTGATATTCGACCGGGAATGGCCGACCGTTACATCACGCCCAAAGGATTCGCGCGAATCCGCCGCGAATATGACGAACTGTTCGGGGTCGAACGGCCGAAGATCGTCGAGAGCGTCTCCTGGGCCGCGTCTTTAGGCGACCGGTCGGAGAATGCCGATTACATCTACGGCAAGCGCCGCCTGCGCGAGATCGACCGGCGGCTGGCGCACCTCGCCCGGATCATGAAGGACGCGAAGGTGGTCGATCCCGAACGCCAGCAGGCGCGCGATCAGGTGCGGTTCGGCGCCACCGTCGAGCTTGCCGACGAGGAGGATAACCGCCGAACGCTGACGATCGTTGGAAACGATGAGGCGGATGCTTCCGCCGGCAGCATCGGCTGGAGCGCGCCGCTTGCGCGAGCGCTGATCGGTGCGAAGGTCGGGGACGAGCGCCTCGTCCGGCTGCCTGCCGGAGAGAAAAGCTACGAAGTAGTCGCGATCCGCTACCCGGACATTTCAGGCGACGCGGGTGGGTGAACCGACGAGCCGCGTCGGTTCCGATGGCATCGCCTTCGACCAGGCCTCGGCAATTGCCTCGAGCGCCGCGAGAGCGGACCGATCTTCATCGCTTCCGTCGATGATCCGCCAAGGAGACCATCGCGTGTCTGAATGACTTTTCAGGTCCTCGAGCGCGCGGGCATAGGCTGGATCGCTGACCAGCAGGGGGTCGTCGAGGAATCCGGGAGTGCGCCACCGGTTCGCCGCTCGCTCCGCCAGGCGTTTCTCCTGCACGCTCGCGGGAACGTCGAAATAGAGCTTCAGGATCAGCGTGCCGTAGTCGCGCTGCTGCGCCTCGAACTCATTGATCTCGTCATAGGCGCGTTCAACCGATTGCTCGTCGGTGCGGCCAAGAATGCGATCGTCCAGCACCCGGCGATACCAGCTGCGAAAGAAGATCGAGGTTCGGCCGGCGCTCGGAAGCTGTCTCCAGAACCGCGCCAGCCAATGACCCTCGCTCGCCTCGCGCCGGTCGTACTCCGTCGCGTGGACGGCGTAGTGGCACGGGTCGAACGCTCCGGCGAGCTGCCGCAAAGCCGCCTTCTTGCCCGACCCTTGAGGCCCTTCGAACAGGATGATCGCCCGCCGCCCGCAGGCGATCTGCGGTAGCTGCAGCTCGGCGAGATGCTCGCGCATCGCTTCGAGCGCCCGAGCGCTGTCTGATCCCGTAGCCCCCACGCGAGAAGCCTACCGGAGCGACAGATGAGCGACAATCGTCTCGAGCGGACCGAACCCGCGAATGTCTCGCTTTGGAACGAACCGTGGCCGCCTAGCCACTCGGCTCAGCTCGGAGGCACGACCTTGATGTGCAGCTCCTTGAGCTGCCTGGCGCTGACTTCGGAAGGCGCGTTCATCATCAGATCTTCCGCCTTCTGGTTCATCGGGAAGAGAATGACCTCGCGGATATTGGGCTCGTCGGCGAGCAGCATGACGATCCGATCAATTCCGGGGGCCGATCCGCCGTGCGGCGGAGCGCCGAACTTGAATGCGTTGATCATGCCCGAGAAGTTCGTGTCGACCTCTTCGCGCGTATAGCCGGCGATCTCGAACGCCTTGTACATGATGTCGGGCCGGTGGTTCCGGATCGCTCCTGAACTCAGCTCCACCCCGTTGCAGACGATGTCGTACTGCCAGGCGAGGATGTCGAGCGGGTTCTTGCTCTCCAGCGCCTCCATGCCGCCCTGCGGCATCGAAAAAGGGTTGTGGCTGAAGTCGATCTTTTGGCTGTCCTCGTTGAACTCGTACATCGGAAAGTCGACGATCCAGCAGAAGCGGAACGCACCTTTTTCGACGAGGTCGAGCTGCTCGCCGACGCGCGTCCGCGCCGCGCCTGCGAGCTTCGCAGCGTCCGCTTCCTTGCCGGCAGCGAAGAAGATTCCATCGTCGGGGCCGAGGCTGATCGCCCCCGCGAGCCGGTTCATACCGTCTTCGCCATGGTTCTTGGCGATCGGGCCGCCCCACTCACCGCCCTTGCGTGTCGCATAGCCGAGGCCGGCGAAACCTTCGCTGCGCGCCCATTCGTTCATGTCGTCGAAGAACTTGCGGCTCTTCTCGGCGGTGCCCTGAGCGGGGATCGCGCGAACCACGCCGCCCTTGTCGACGATCCCCGCGAAGAGGCCGAAGCCAGAGCCTTTGAAATGTTCAGAGACATCGGTGATCAGCAATGGATTCCTAAGGTCAGGCTTGTCAGTTCCGTATTTTAAGAGCGCTTCTTTATATGGAATGCGAGGATATTCGCCGGCCGGAGTGACCGTCCGCCCATTTGCGAATTTTTCGAAGACGCCAGAAAGCACGGGCTCGATCGCGGCGAACACGTCCTCCTGAGTGACGAAGCTCATCTCGAAATCGAGCTGGTAGAATTCGCCCGGGCTTCGGTCGGCGCGGGCATCCTCGTCGCGGAAGCAGGGGGCGATCTGGAAATAGCGGTCGAATCCCGCGACCATGATCAGCTGCTTGAACATCTGCGGCGCCTGGGGGAGCGCGTAGAACTTGCCCGGATGCACCCGGCTCGGGACCAGATAGTCGCGCGCGCCTTCTGGCGAGCTCGCGGTCAGGATCGGAGTCTGGAATTCGGTGAAGCCCTGCTCGATCATCCGCCGCCGGATGGACGCAATAACCGCCGAGCGAAGAACGATATTGGCGTGAACCTGCTCGCGGCGGAGGTCGAGGTAGCGGTATTTAAGGCGGATCTCCTCCGGGTAGTCGGCCTCCGTCGCGACGGGCATCGGAAGCTCGGCGGCTTCGGACTGGACGGTCACTTCGCCGGCGCGGACCTCGATCTCGCCGGTGGGCAGGTTGGGATTCACCGTCTCCGGCGAACGCGCGACGACCTCGCCTTCCACCGTGACCACCGATTCCAGTCGAACCCGATCGAGCGCTTTGAATGCCGGCGATTCGGCGTCGCCCACGATCTGCGTGATTCCGTAATGGTCGCGCAGGTCGACGAACAGCAGATGGCCATGGTCACGCTTGCGATGGACCCAACCCGAGAGGCGGACGGTCTCGCCGACATTGACGAACCGAAGCTCGGCGCAGGTGTGGGTTCGATAGGCGTGCATGCGTGTCATTCTCTATGAGCGTCATCCCGGGCATGGGTCCCATCAAAGTAGTACTTTGATGGGGTCCCTTCACCCGGGACCCGCCTTACTTTCGAGCGCGGAAAGGCAGGCGGGCCCCGGCTCAAGGCCGGGGTGACGGCTTGTGGATTTGACCGCGCGATTCCCTTCCAACTCACCTTTTGTCAACCCGCGAGGTCGGGTCTATGGGCGCTTGCAGACTCATGCGTATTCACCCGTTGATTACGAAATCGGACGACCTCAGGGCGCTGGTCGACCGCCTCTCGCAAAAGCCGTTCGTCGCCGTGGACACCGAGTTCATGCGCGAGAACACCTATTGGCCCGACCTCTGCCTGATCCAGGTCGCAAGCTCCGAGGAAGCCGCTGCAATCGACCCCAAGGCCGACATCGACCTCAAGCCGCTTCTCGATCTGTTCGTTAAAAATGAGGAGGTGCTGAAGGTCTTTCATGCCGGCGGGCAGGACCTCGAGATCATCCATAACCTCACCGGCAAGGTTCCCCACCCTTTGTTCGACACCCAGATCGCCGCGATGGCGCTCGGGCATGGCGAGCAGATCGGCTATTCCAACCTGATCGAAAGCCTTCTCGGCCACAGCCTCGACAAGGGCGCGCGCTTCACCGACTGGGGCCGGCGACCACTCGACAAGCGCCAGATCGATTATGCCATCGCCGATGTCACCCACCTCGCGACCGTGTTCCCGAGGATGGTCGAAAAGCTTAGAAAAACCGGTCGCGGCGCCTGGCTGGACGAGGAGATGGAGCGCCTGGCCGATCCATCCAGCTTCGCTTTCCCTCCGGAAGATGCGTGGAAGCGCCTCAAGCTGCCAAGCCGCAATCCGCAGGTGCTCGGACGTCTGAAGGCGCTCGCCGCCTGGCGTGAGACCGAAGCAAGGACCAAGAACCTGCCGCGCGGACGGATCATCAAGGATGACACGCTGAACGAGATCGTCCTTCACCCCCCGAAGACGCAGGAGGACCTCGGGCGTGTTCGGGGCCTGTCCGCGGGATGGAAGAACAACGACATCGGAGCGCGCCTGATGGCGGCCATCGAAGGCGCCAAGCCGCTCGACCAGAGCGAAATGCCGGATCGGGAACCGCGCCGTCCGGGCCTCACTAAGGACGGCGCACTGGTGAGCGACCTGCTCAAGCTGCTTCTGAAAATCCGCGCTAAGGAGTCCGGCGTCGCCGCGCGCCTGATCGCCCGCTCCGACGACCTCGAAGCCCTTGCCGCCGGCGTGCGCCATGGGCTGAATATCCTCAGCGGATGGCGTTACGAGCAGTTCGGCAAAGATGCGCTCGACCTCGTCGAGGGCCGCCTCGCCTTCGCGATCGAGAACGGCAAATTGAAGATGAGCCGCGTGGTCGACCAGAAGGAGACCGTCGATGCCTGAGCCCATGCTGGTGCTCGCGGCTCTCCTCTCGAGCGCCGCGCCGCAGTCGATCCGCGTCGGCCTCGACCAGGTCCCGCCCGGCTCCAAATGCGTCGAATCGGCGGTCTTGGCGTCCTTCGTTGGGCAGCCTGCCTCCGCCCAGCTAGGAGCGCAGTTGATGGCCGCCTCGCGTGCGCCCAGGCTGAAATGGGTCAGCGGGACTGCGACCAACGCCTCGAGGCATGATTCGAAGCTGCTCGTCGTCAGACTCGACGCTCAGAATCGCGTCGTCTCCGCGAATTGCGCCAGTACAGGAGAGGAGTGATGAACAGACGCGTCATACTCCTCCCGATCCTCCTCACCGCCTGCTCGACCGCGCCTGCGGCTATCCCGGTCCACGGCGTAACGCCCGGCCACAAATGCGTGGCTGAGGGAACGGACCGGTTCATCGGTCGAACCGGCGACAGCCGGAGCGGAGGCGAGATCAAGCGCGTAACCCATGCCGCGGTGCTGCGCTGGGCGCCGCCGGGCAAAATGCTGACGATGGATTATCGCGAGGACCGGGTGACCATCTGGCTCGACGCCGCCTACAAGATCACCAAGATCCGCTGCGGCTGAGCCCTTCTAGGCCGCTTCGCCGATCATCCGGGCATCCATCAGCGCGCGCCGGATCGTCGGAAGCGACAGCCGCGCACGCTCGGCAATGGCGTAGCGGTCGACCGCTTCCACCGCCCGCTCGGCCGTCCAATAATCACGGTGCAGCCGCTCGCTCATGAAGCGAAGCGCGTCGCCGGGGACATGAAGACCACGATCGGCGAAATGCAGCTGAATCAGCGCAGGAAACAGCGCGTCGTCGGGGTGGCCGATGCTGACCGCCGGTGTGACCGCGAGCCGCGTCTTAAGATCGGCGAGCGCTGGCGACCAGCGCGGCGGCACTTCGTCCGCCACCATCACCAGCGGGCGCTTCAGGTCCTGCGCCTGGTTCCAGGCGTGGAACAGCTCCTCCTCGTCGCGCTGGTCGGCTTCGTCGAACAATCGGCCGCCGACCCGCTCGACGAAGCTCCGCGCGAGCAATGTCCGGCCCGAGCGCCGAGGGCCCGTCAGGATCGTCGCCTTGACCGGCCACATGCTCCAGCGGCGGAAATGGTCGAACGCCTCGCGGTTGGAATCGGAGACGATGAACCGCGAGTCGCCTTCGGTTTGGGGCCAGTCGAGCGGAAGCGCGATCTGGTCGGGCCCCTGCTTCATTCTTCCTGCATGCCCGGAGTCGTCGCCGGGGGCGGCTGCTGCGCCGGCTGCGGGACGGGCGCCGGCATGACTGGCGGCGGCGGGAGCGCCGGCGGCTTGTCGGATGATGACCGGATCCTGATCACCGTCCCGGAATAATCGACGATCCACCCTCGGGCGGTGAGCGCCGCCGCAAGCTGCGAGATATCGCCGCGATAGTTGACCAGGATGTAGCTCGTGCCGCCCGGGTTGATCTGCTGCGGAGTCGCCGACGTGATTCCCGGCAGCGTGTGCAGATGCGCCATCGCGAAATTGTAGATGTTCACGTTGGTGCCCGTGACCTGCACCTGGAAGGCGTTGGCCACATTCGCCGGTTTGGCCGGCCGCGGAGTCTCGACGACCGGCACCACCGGCGGCGGCGGAAGGTTGAGCGACGGATCGCGGTTGAGCCGATCGGATGCAAGCGCATCGGCGAACAATTGATCGATCCGCTGCGCCCCTTGCGCCATCATCGCCGGGATCGCTTCGCTGCTCGGCGCTGTCAGGGTGAACCCGCCAATGATTTGATCGTCCGGTCCATGCCGAGCGATAAAGCGGCCGATTGCCGGACCGCCGGGATAGGCGCGGTGCAGCTGAACCTCCGCGACAAGGATGTCCTGCGCCCCGTAGAGGTCCAGAAGCGCGCGCCACCAGCCGCGTCCCGGACGCCTGGTCTCGGCGGCATTGATGAGCAGCGGGTCCGATCCCATTCCGCTGACCCGCACATAAGTGATCGGGCTCTGCCCTGTGCGGAACTGCGCCCAGGCGCGCTGCCACGCATTGCGAAGCTCGACGCTCGTCTCGGTTCCCGACGTGACCAGCACCGGGATGAGGAGCATCGGAAGCGAATGCTGCACCTCGGGCGCCTCGCCGCTGCTGCCGAGGAAAGGCGCTGCCCGGGCGCTGTCGAACGACACTCCGAGATCGGCGATGTAGCGGTTGGGGCCGAGCTGCTCATGCTCCACATTGATCGAGCTGACGATCTGGTCGAGCGTGGTGTCCGGAAGGTTCGGCGCCTCGCCGATCGGCGCATTGTTGGTCTTGGCCCAGAGCATCCGGAAGGCCTGCAGCTGCGCAATGCGCCATCCGGCAAAACGCGCGCTCATCGAGTCCTGAGCGCCGACGTCGACATGAATCCCGTCGACCTCGAGCGTTCCCGTGCTTTCGAGCGGGAGGATTCCCCGGTCTCCGCTCTCGAGTTGCGCATAGACGCCGGCCGAAAGGCCGAGGATGCCGAGCAGCAGCAGGAGGGAGGCGCGTAGGGGACGGCGAAGCATTCGGATGGTCTTTTGGCGACAACGGCGTGGAAATCCAAGCGGCTTGTCTCTAGTGCCCCGCTCGATGAGCGAGAAGGGCCTGACCTACGCCGATGCCGGAGTGTCGATCGAGGCTGGAAACGCGCTCGTCAAAGCCATCGGCCCGCTCGCTAGATCGACCGCGCGGCCTGGCGCCGATGCAGAGCTTGGCGGCTTCGGCGGTTTCTTCGACGTCAAGGCCGCCGGCTATTCCGATCCGCTTCTCGTCGCCGCCAACGACGGCGTCGGAACCAAGCTCAAGCTCGCAATCGAGACCGGCCGCCACCAAGGCGTCGGCATCGACCTCGTCGCCATGTGCGCCAACGACCTCATCGTCCAGGGCGCAGAGCCGTTGTTTTTCCTTGATTATTACGCGACGGGGAAGCTCGAAAACCACCTAGCGATCGCCGTCGTCGAGTCCATTGCCGATGGCTGCCGGCAAGCCGGCTGCGCGCTGATCGGCGGCGAGACCGCGGAGATGCCCGGAATGTACGCGGCTGGCGACTACGACCTTGCGGGCTTCTGCGTCGGCGCGGTCGATCGTCACAAGGTCCTGACCGGCGCGAACATTTCACCGGGCGACCTGATCCTCGGCCTCGCCAGCTCCGGCGTTCATTCGAACGGCTTTTCGCTGGTCCGGCGAATCGTCGAGGACCGAGCTTGGGATTTGAACCAGCGGCTTCCGGGAAATGGGAACAGGACTCTCGGCGAGCTGCTGCTGGAGCCGACGCGCATCTATGTCCGATCGCTTCTTCCGCTTGCTCGGGAGGGCGCAATCAAGGGGCTGGCGCACATCACCGGCGGCGGATTAATCGAGAATATTCCGCGCGTTCTGCCGGACGGCTGCCACGCTGTCATAGACGCGGAAAGATGGGAGCTGCCGCGGATATTCTCGTTGCTCCAGGAGGGCGGCCGAATTGAGCCTGAAGAGATGGCTCGAACATTCAACTGCGGGATCGGAATGGCAGTGATCGTCGGTTCTGATCGGAGTCGGCGCGTTGCCGAATCGCTGGAGGGAGCCGGCGAGACGGTGTTCGAGATCGGGAGGGTCGAGGAAGGTCCGCGCGGCTGCACCGTCCGCGGCCAAACCGGCACCTGGAATTCCCCCAGGGACTGGTCCGCGACGCACAATGCGTGACCCGAGGCGTGTCGCGATCCTGATCTCCGGGCGCGGGAGCAACATGCGCGCGCTAGTCCAACGGGCGGAGAACTATGAGGTCGCACTTGTCGCATCGAACAAGCCCGATGCCGCCGGTCTCGAATGGGCGCATGCACGCGGACTTCCGACCTGGTCGCTCGAAAGCAAGGGCACGCAAAAAGAGGCTTACGACCGCATTCTTTCGGACGTTCTGGAGGATCACGCGGTCGGCAGCATCGCGCTCGCCGGTTTCATGCGGATCCTGTCGCGCTGGTTCGTCGAAGAATGGCGCGGGCGAATGATCAACATCCACCCTTCGCTGCTTCCCAAATATCCAGGTCTCGATACGCACGCGCGGGCAATCGAGGCGGGCGATACGGTCGGCGGCTGCTCGGTCCACATCGTCACCGAAGAGCTCGACGCCGGCGAAGTGCTTGGCCAGGCCGAGGTCCCGATCAAGTCGGCGGATACGCCCGCACTCCTCGAGCGGCGCGTGCTCTCGGCGGAACATCGTCTATACCCCAGTGTGTTGAACGAGTTCGTGCTGCGATGACCGACCCGCTCCAGAAGATCCGCGAATCCGCGCTCGAGCTCCCCGAAACCGAGGAGCGGGTCTCGCACGGACAGCCGACCTTCTTCGTCGCGGGCGCGCAGTTCGCGCAGTTCCGCGACAATCATCACGGTGACGGGAAGACCGTGGTCTGCGTCCGAACCAGCGGGCCCGACGAGCAGGCGATGCTCCTCGAAGCCGACCCCGAGACCTATTCGAAGCCGGCCTATCTGCCGAGCTGGATTGCGATCGACGTCGCGGGTGGCGACGTCGACTGGGAGCATGTCGGGACGCGGATCGGCGCGAGCTGGGAGCTTGCGGCGCCGCGCCGTCTGCTAGAGGCCGGCGGCCGATGAGCGAGACCGAATCGGAACGCCAGCGGCGCCGCTGGATCACCGTCGGCGAGCTCATCGCGCTCGCCGCTTTGATCGTCTCGGCGATCGGCGTGTGGATCAGCTGGGAAAACAGCGATGAAAAGGGGCCCACGGCGGTTGTGGAGCAGCGGCAGTCCATTCCGCTCACGCTCCGCGCCAAGCGAGAGGACGACGGCCAAAGCCTGGAAATCAGCCCGGTCGAACCGACCCACGCGCTCGAATCGCTAACGATCACGCTTCCGAGCGCCGCTCCGATCCAGGTCGGAAGCGACGGTGAGCTGCAGGCGAGCGACGTCCAGTCCGCGCTCAAGGGCCATGACAACGATCCGAAGGACCGCACGCTTTCGCTGCGAGCGCGAATCGACACGCATTACGTTGAAGCCGGGCACGATCGGCGAGCCTCCGGCAGCTACACGCTTCGCTACGTGTGGAAAGGCGGCGGCCTGTTCGGCGGCCGCTCGCTTCATCTGGTGGCCTTAAGCCGCTGAGGCTGGACAGCCGCGCCGCAATATGCGGCAGTGGCGGCCATGCTGAACTGGCAGCTGATCGGCTCGGCCCTCCTCTTCCTCGCCGAAGCGGCGACCATCGTCCGGGCGCTTCTTCGGCCCCATCGCGAACCCGCGTCGAGGCTCGCCTGGATCATCGCCATCCTGGCGCTGCCGATTCTCGGAATCCTGCTCTACCTGCTGCTCGGCGAAACCCGGATCAGCGGGCCGCGGCGCACCCGCGGCCGCGAGATCAACCGCCGTCTTCCCCGTCCCCAGGCCAATTACGAGCGTTCGGGTCAAAAGGCAGGCGGCGCCCACTGGTCCGCGTTCGCGCTCGCGCAGTCCGTCAACCATCTCGATTCCACCAGCGGCAACAGCGCCCGTCTGGCTCCCGACAGCAACAGCGCGATCGATGAAATGGTCGCGGACGCGGATTCGGCCCGCGAGACCGTGAACGCCTGCTTCTACATCTGGCTCGCAGATCACAACGGACTGAAGATCAAGGACGCGTTCATCAGGGCTGCGCGCCGAGGCGTCACGGTCCGCCTGCTCGCCGACGCGCTCGGGTCGCGGCGGTTCATCGATTCGTCGCATTGGAGGAACATGCGCGACAGCGGCTGCGACGTTCGCGTGGCGCTGCCTGTCGGTAACCCGCTGTGGACGGCGATCCGCGGGCGAGTCGACCTGCGTAATCACCGTAAGCAGCTCATCCTCGACAATCGAATCGCCTGGTGCGGAAGCCAGAATGCGGCCGATCCGGAGTTCCGGATCAAGCCCCGCTACGCTCCCTGGGTCGACATCATGAGCCGGTGGGAAGGCCCGGTAACGCAGCACTGCCAGTTCCTCTTCGTCTCCGACTGGCTCGCGGAAGGCGGCGACGACATCAGCAATCTGCTGACGGCCCCGCTGCCCTCGGCCGAGGGGCAGATCGTGGCGCAAGTGCTCGGGACCGGTCCGACCGCGGAATTCGACGCCATGCCAGCCTGTTTCGCCGAACTGATCCACTCGGCGCGCGAGGAGTTGGTGGTGACCACGCCTTATTTCGTGCCCGACGAGCAATTGCTATTCGCGCTCACCTCGGCGGCCCGGCGGCGCGTGCGGACGGTGATGATCTTCCCCAAGCGCAACGACAATTGGATCGTCGCCGCGGCGAGCCGCAGCTATTATCGTGACCTGATCGACGCCGGAGCGGAGATCTACGAGTTCCGCCCGGGCCTGCTCCACTCCAAAACCATGATCGTCGATTGCCGCGTCGGGCTGATCGGAAGCGCCAACCTCGACCGCCGGAGCTTCGAGCTCAACTTCGAGAACAACATCCTGTTCGATGACCCGGCATTGGCGACCGCTATCCGTCACCGGCAGGACGATTATCTCGCCGCTTCAGACCGGGTCAGCCGCTCCGACGTGGACCACTACGGAATCGCTCTCCGCCTGTGGCAGAACCTGCTCGCGACGCTGAGCCCGATGCTCTAGCCCGTCAGCCGACGATCTCGTCGGGCTTGAAGAAGAAATCGATCTCGATTTTCGCGTTCTCGTCGCTGTCGGAGCCGTGGACCGAGTTGGATTCGATCGACTCCGCATAGGTCTTGCGGATCGTGCCCTCGGCCGCGTCGGCGGGGTTGGTCGCACCCATGACGTCGCGGTTGCGCTTTACCGCATCCTCTCCCTCGAGCACCTGAACCACCACCGGTCCTGACGTCATGAATGTGCACAGGTCGTTGTAGAAGGGCCGCTCCTTGTGGACGGCGTAAAAGCCCTCGGCCTGATCGCGAGTCATCCGGATCCGCTTCGACGCGACGACCCGAAGGCCGGCGTCTTCCAGCAGCCTGGTGATTGCGCCGGTCAGGTTGCGGCGGGTGGCATCGGGCTTGATGATCGAAAAGGTGCGCGTGACGGCCATGGCCGGGCGGTCTCCTGTGAACTGCGGATGGTTGGAATTGCTGCGCCGCCTAGCGACGCTTCACGAGCGCCGCAACCCTCAGCCCTTCTTCACCCATTTGGCCCCTTCTCGAGCCCAGTATTGACGCTCGATTCCCTCCTTCGTCGCAAGCGCTTTCCACGCCGCGCGGGCTGCTTCGAGGTTCGCTCCGTCGAACAGGTAGAAGCTTCGGTCGTAGATCAGCGCCGCGTCGCGCCAGAGGCCGTCGGCGATCAGCATGTTGCGCGCTCGGTTGGGCGCATCCGTGCTCGTGGACAACAGGACCGGCTGCCGGGCATCGTCCGCGCCTCCTGCGAGGCCATGAGGAAGAAAGCTCGCAGGTCCTTGATTCCAAAGCATTCGGTCGAGCCGGGCAAGGAAGGCATCGTCCTCCGCGACCACGATCAGCCGCCCTTCTGCCGCGAGCACCTTCTCGGCCAGGCTTGCGATCACCTCCTCCGCCGGCACTCCCGCGAGCTGGTAGAAATCGACCTTCACCGCCGGGCTCAGGCCTCGAGCACATCCTCGACATATTGGTCGAGCAGGCGCACTCCATAGCCCGTGGCGCCCTTCTCATAGGTCGACGACGGCTTGTCGGCCCAAGCCTTGCCGGCCATGTCGATGTGCGCCCATCTGACGCCGCTCTCCACGAACCGCTGAATGAACTGGGCGGCGGTGATCGATCCGCCCTCGCGCGGGCCGACGTTCTTCATGTCGGCGATCGGGGAGTCGATCAGCCGGTCGAAGCTTTCCGCGAGCGGCATCCGCCACAGCTTGTCGCCCGATTCCGAAGCGGCCTTGAGCAGCTCTGACGCGAGCTCTTCATTGTTCGAGAACAACCCCGCCCATTCGTGTCCGAGGCTGATGATGATCGCTCCGGTCAGCGTCGCGAGGTCGATGATCGTGTCCGGCTTGAAGTTCTTCTGCACGTAGGCGACCGCGTCGGACAGGACGAGCCGTCCTTCCGCGTCGGTGTTGATCACCTCGACCGTCTGGCCCGACAGCGTCGTGACCACGTCGCCCGGCCGCTGGGCATTGCCTCCCGGCATGTTCTCGACCAGCCCGCAAATGCCTACGACATTCGCCTTGGCCTTCCGAAGCGCGAGCGCCTTGAGCGCTCCGAGCACCGCGCCGGCGCCGCCCATGTCCCACTTCATCGCCTCCATGCCCGCCGCCGGCTTGATCGAGATCCCGCCGGTGTCGAACGTGACGCCCTTGCCGACGAACGCGGTTGGCTGACCCGCTCCGCCGCCGTTCCACTTGAGGATCAGCAGCCGCCCTTCGCGCGACGAACCCTGCGCAACACCCAGCAACGCGCCCATGCCGAGCTTTTCCATCGCGGCGCGGTCGAGCACCTCGATCTCGACGCCGCTGCCGTCCAGGCCAGCGCGAGCGCGTTCGACGAAGGCTTCGGGATAAACGATGTTCGCAGGTTCGGTGACCAGCTCGCGAGTGAGCGAGACTCCCTCCACAACCGGCGCCCAGCGCGAGCGGTAGCGCTGTTCAGCGCCCGCGCCTCCACCAACCACGACGACTTGTTCGAGGGTCGGTTTTTGCGTTTCCTTGAGCTTGGTGCGGTAACGGTCGTACCGCCACGAGCGGAGCGCCGCTCCGAGACCAACGCGAGCAGCCGCGTCGGCGTCGAAATCGAGGCCGCTGAGGTCGATCACCGCCTTCTTCTCGCCGGACGTGAGCAACCGCGCTGCCGCCGTGCCGCCAAGTTTTTCTGCCGCTTCGTTGCGATCCGCGCCGGAGCCGATCCCGACCACGACCACCCTGCGGACGGCGCCTCCCTCCTCGATGAACTGCTCGGAGACGCTCGACGCCTCCCCTTCGAACCGCTGGCGGTCGAGCGCCGCGGAGACGGCCTGCTGTGCCTGACCGAGCGAAGCAAGGCCGGAGCGGTTCTTGCCCGCGACCGGCAGCACCAGCGCATATTCTCCCTGTGGCCGAGTGTCGGCAAATTCGATCTTCATTCGAGACATTCCCTGCCAGGCGAACGACTGCGCCCGCCTTTAGGATGCAAAGCGGGCCTTGGCAAAGCGACTCAAAGTTCAATTGTCGGAGCGCCTGCGAGGTGCGATAGGCTCGCGAACAGGGAAGTTCATTCGAACGGTGGGACGGGCGGCGCGTGCGGGCGAGATTGGTCTGGGGGTCAGCGCTGCCGCTCATTTTCGCCGTTGCCACTGCCGCGTCGGCGCAAACGGCCCCCGCACCAGCCATAACACCCGCCACTCCGGCGCCGTCCGCGCCCGGCCAGATCGTCGACTTCAGCGCCGACCAGGTCACCTATGACGGCAACAATGATGTCGTGACCGCAAGCGGCGAGGTCCGGATGGCTCGCGAGGGCAATTATCTCGCTGCCGACACCGTCACCTGGAACCGCAAAACTGGCCAGGTCCATGCCGACGGAAACGTCGTCGTCGTCACGCCTCAGGGCGACAAGCTGGTCGGCGATCATGTCCAGCTGACCGATACGCTCCAACAAGGGACCGTCGACAATCTGATGGTCGTTCTCGAAGGCGGCGCGCGGATCGCCGCGACGCGTGGCAGCCGAAACGGCCAGACGACTGTCCTCGAAAATGCGATCTATTCGCCGTGCCCAGTCACTACGGCGACCGGCTGCCCGAAGCATCCGAGCTGGGCCATCACCGCGGCGCGGGTGATCGACGACCCGGCGCACGAGCGTGTGATCTTCCGAGGCGGCCGGTTTCAGCTGTTCGGGCTTACGCTGCCGCTGCTTCCGGTGTTCAACGTCGCTCGCGGTAACGAAGGCGCGACGGGCTGGCTTCCCCCTGATTTCAGCCTCTCGAGCAAAAAAGGGTTCGAAATCGCCGAGCCGTATCATTGGCAGATCGGCCCCAATAGCGACTTCACGCTGACTCCCCACGTCTACACCGGGGTCCTGCCGGCGATCGAAGGGAAGTATCGTGAGCTCAATGATCTCGGCGCTTTCCAGGTGGGCGCATTCCTGACCTACGGGACCATCGAGAACGTCGATCCCGACGTGACGTCCACGCGAACCGGTTTCCGCGGTTATTTCGAAGCGAACGGCAAAGCCCAGCTCGATCCCGAATGGAGCGTCACCGGCTCGTTCCGAGTGGCAAGCGACAAGACGATGACTCGCCGCTACGACATCACGAACGACGACAGGTTGCGCAATGTCGTCAACGTGGAGCGGATCGACCCGAACTCCTACATCTCGATCGCCGGGTGGGCGTTCGAGGGGCTTCGAGCAGAGGATAAGCAGAAGCAGATCCCGATCGCGCTTCCTGCGATCGATGCTCGCTTTCGGGAAGGCGACCTGTTGGGTGGTCAGCTGGACATCCAGGCGAACAGCCTGTCGATCCTCCGAATCGAGGGCCAGGACACGCAGCGGGCGTTCCTCAGCGGCGAATGGGATCTGCGGCGACTGACGCCGTGGGGCCAGGAGCTGACCCTGACGGCTTATGGCCGCGGCGACATCTATCATACCGACGACGCGCAGAGCACGCTCGTACCCATATACGCCGGTACCAACGGCTGGCACACCCGCGTCATCGGAGCCCTTGCCGCCGATGTTCAGTGGCCCTTTGTCGGAGCCTTCCTGGGCGGCCTGCAGCGTCTCGTCCCTCGTGTACAGCTCGTCCTCACGCCGCCGACTCCCAATATCGATATTCCCAACGAGGACGCGCGATCGATCGACTTAGAGGACAGCAACCTGTTCGCCCTCAACCGCTTCCCCGGTTACGACCGCTGGGAGGACGCCTCGCGAGTGACTTACGGGGTCGACTGGTCACTCGATCGCCCCAACCTCTCGATCGACGGGAATGTCGGTCAGAGTTATCGGCTGGTGGATCGCCCGGGCATATTCCCGCAGGGGACCGGGTTGACCGACCGCTTGTCGGATTTCGTCGGCCGCTTGCGGGTCCGTTACGGCCGTTTCATCGATTTCACGGAGCGATTCCGGGTCGACAAGGATCGGCTGGCGGTCAGGACCAACGAGATTGACCTGACGATCGGGACGACCCAGACCTATGCCCAGGTCGGCTACCTCAGGCTCAACCGGAACGTCGATCCGACCATCGAAGACCTCCGCGATGCCGAGGAACTGAGGCTTGCGGGGCGGGTTCTGTTCGCCCGCTACTGGTCGATCTTCGGATCGACCGTCATCGATCTCACGGACAAGGCCGAGGATCCCCTGTCATTAGCCAACGGCTTCGATCCCGTCCGCTCGCGACTCGGGATCCAGTATGAGGATGATTGTCTGGAGGTCGGCGTAACCTGGCGGCGCGACTCCGAACGCATCGGCGCCTTCCGCACTGGAAGCACTTTTGCACTCCACTTGGCTTTGAAAGGGATTAGCCGCTAAGGCTGCGTTCAGCGGGCCTGAATAAACGGCTAGCGTTCGGCATAGGGCTGGGAATCAAGGGAAAATCCGATCGTGGCACGAGCTTTTGGACTGAATTCGACGCGTCTCCTGCTCGCTGGCGCAGCGATGCTCCTTGCGGTGGGCTCGACTGCGGTCGCGCAGCAGAGGAACGATCAGCAAGTCACCCCGCCGGCAAACAGCAGCGAATCGCTCAAGCTGCCTCAGAATCCCGAACTGTTCGGCACCGCCATGCCCTCGGTCGTGAAGGCCACCGCCATCATCAACGGCGACGTGATCACCCAGACTGACGTGGACCAGCGCCTCGCACTCCTGGTGCTCGCCAACGGAGTCCAGGTTCCACCCGACGAAATCGACCGGCTGCGGCAACAGGTGCTTCGCAATCTCATCGACGAAACCCTCGAAATTCAGGCTGCCAAACAGGACAAGATCGAGGTCAAGAAATCGGACATCGACCGCACTCTCCAGCGTGTCGCGGCGGATGCGAAGCAAACGCCCGAGCAACTCGCGGCCATGCTCGAATCACATGGCTCGTCGATCGATTCGATGCGTCGCCAGATCCAGGGCGAAATCGCCTGGCAACGGCTGCAGCGGGACAAGATCGAGGATTCGGTCAGCGTTGGCGACGATGAAGTGAAGGCGGTCCTCGACCGCATGAACGCTTCGAAGGGAACCGAGGAATATCGAGTTGGCGAGATCTTCCTTTCCTCAACCCCCTCGACCGAGTCGCAGACGCTCGACAACGCCAACAAGATCCTCGAGCAGCTGAAGAACGGCG
The DNA here is from genome assembly GCA_036273215.1 of Sphingomicrobium sp. Taxonomy (GTDB): domain Bacteria; phylum Pseudomonadota; class Alphaproteobacteria; order Sphingomonadales; family Sphingomonadaceae; genus Sphingomicrobium. Next base: position 4,985 of record DASUIC010000060.1, on the reverse strand, counting down.
CTTCGTTCGCCGCCTATGCGCGCCAATATTCGGAAGCGTCGACCGCGGCGGTCGGCGGCGATCTCGGATGGGTTCGGCCGGAACAATTGCCGCAGCCGCTCGCCGCGGCCATTCGCCAAATGGGGCCCGGCACGGTCAGCAACCCGATTCCCGTTCCTGGCGGCGTGTCGATTCTTGCAGTTGCGGATACCAAAAAGGATCTGACCCGCGATCCGAGAGATGCCGTGCTGAGCCTGAAGCAGGTATCCATCAACTTCCCCAAGGGCACCACCCGCGAGCAGGCCGAGCCGGTGCTCGAGCGCTTCGCGGACGCGGCTCGAAACATCGGCGGCTGCGGCGGCGCGGACAAGATCGCAGGCGATTTCCACGGCGAGGTCGTCTCGAGCGACAACGTGAAAATGCGGGACCTGCCTCCGACTCTTCAGCAAATGATGCTGCCCATGCAGGTCGGACAGGCAACCCAGCCCTTCGGCTCCATCGACCAAGCGGTTCGAGTGCTGGTGATCTGCGGCCGCGACGAGGTCGACCCGACAATGCCAACCTACGACGACGTCTACAATCAGCTGAACGAAGAGCGGGTCAACATGCGTGCCCAGCGCTATTTGCGTGATCTTCGCCGCGACGCGGTGATCGAATTCCGCTGATCGGCGGTTTCCGCTAAGGCGGCGACCGTGACGACCTCTCCGCAAGCCCCGCTCGCCGTTTCCCTCGGCGATCCTGCGGGAGTCGGACCCGAAGTCATCGCCAAGTGCTGGGACAATCGTGAGCAGCTGGGGCTCGCGCCTTTCGTGGCAATCGGCGATCCACGCTCCCTCGCGGCTGTGTGGGACGGAACAATCGAGATCGTCGACGATCCGCGACAGGCGGACTCAGCATTCGATTTTGGATTGCCGTTGATCCAGCTGAACGCGCAGGCGCCGGACGTTCCGGGTCACCCGAGCGTTGCCGGAGCTCATTGCTCGCTCGATTCGCTGGAGCTTGCCGTAGGCCTTGCGCGCTCTGGCTCCGCCTCGGGCGTGGTCACCGGTCCGGTCTCGAAAGAGCAACTCTACGCGATCGGTTTCCAGCATCCCGGGCAGACCGAGTTCGTGGCCGAGCGGTGCGGCATTGCCCCGAATAATGTGGTGATGATGCTTGCCGGTCCGACCCTTCGGACGGTGCCCGCCACCACCCACCTGCCCTTCGCACAGGTGCCGGCGGCGCTCAGCAGCGGTCTCATCGAATCGCGAGGGCGCGCTGCTCTTCGCGGTCTTCAGCGCCATTTCGGCATTCCCGAGCCAAGGCTCGCGGTGTCCGGGCTCAATCCGCATTCGGGCGAATCGGGCCAGCTCGGCCGGGAGGAAATCGAAATTATCGAGCCGGCGATTGCCGCCCTGGCGGCGGAGGGCTGGCGGGTCACCGGTCCCCACCCCGCCGACACGATGTTCCACGACCGGGCACGCGCCGGCTATGACGCCGCGCTCTGCATGTACCATGATCAGGCGCTGATCCCGATCAAGGCGCTGCATTTCGAGGATGCGGTGAACATCACGCTCGGCCTCCCGATCACCCGAACCGCGCCCGATCATGGCACCGCGTTCGACATCGCCGGGCAGGACCGCGCCGATCCGCGCCCGATGGCCGCCGCAATCAGGATGGCCTCGAGCAGTGCGATGCTTCGGCCCGACGGAGCTTGAGCAGCGCCATCGAACCGCTTCGCGAGGTCATCGCGCGGCACGGCCTCAGCGCGAGCAAGGCGCTGGGACAAAACTTCATCCTCGACCGGCAGCTGCTCGCGCGCATTGCCGCCGTGCCCGGCGATCTCGACGGCGAGCGCGTCTACGAAGTGGGTCCAGGCCCGGGCGGTCTCACACGCGCCTTGCTGGCGGCAGGCGCCTCGGTGGTCGCGGTCGAGCGCGACCGCCGCTGCATTCCGGCGCTCGCAGAGCTCGGCGCGGAGTTCGGCGAACGCTTGCGCGTGATCCAGGGCGATGCTCTGGAGATCGATGAGCCAAAGCTCGTCGGCAAAAGCGCGCGGGTGGTCGCCAACCTGCCGTACAATGTCGGGACGCCGCTGCTACTGAAGTGGCTCGGCGGCGAACGGTGGCCGCCATGGTGGCGTTCGCTCACGCTGATGTTCCAGAAGGAGGTCGCCGAACGGATCGTCGCGAAGGCGGGCAGCGAAGCTTATGGGCGGCTTTCGGTCGCAGCCCAATGGCGCTCTGATCCGCGCATCGCCATGACGGTCAGCCGATCAGCCTTCGTGCCGCCGCCGAAGGTCACTTCTGCCGTCGTTCACATTGTTCCCAAGGAGCAGCCGCCGGGTTTGGACCCCACGGTGCTCGAAAGGCTCACGGCGGCCGCATTCGGACAGCGGCGCAAGATGCTTCGGTCGAGCCTCAAAGGCTATGAAGGCGCCATCGACGCGGCGGAATCAATCGGAATAGATGTGAGCCGCCGCGCCGAAACGCTCAGCGTCGATGAATGGGTCGTGCTCGCCCGAGCGCTGACCTAGTCCTTCTTCGGACTCTCCGGCACTTTGGCGGAAGCCACGGTCGGTCCGCGCGAGATCGCTGCGGAGAGCTGCGCGACCTGCGGGCACCCCTTCGGTGCGCAAAGCTTCTCGAGCTTCGCCAGATTCTCCTGCGCACGCGGAGTCGCCCCCATTTCGACCATCGCCTCACCCTGGACGGCGATAGCATCGGGGTCATTGGGTTCGATGATCAGCGCTTTCTGGGTCATGCGGATCGCCTTGCCGAACAGATGCTGCTTCTCGGCGACTCGGGCGAGATCGACATAGGCCCAGCGGTTGCGAGGGTCGACCGCGAGCGACGTCTCGAGCATGTCTTCGGCCTGTTCGAGCTTGCCGTTGCCGAGCAGCGCCTGCCCCTGATGCTGAAGCTCGGCCGACTTTGGCAGGATCTGGTCGTCGGCGCGCTGCGCGGAAAGCGGAAACGCGGCCGCTGAGGCAGCGAAGCCGATGAGCAAGAGGCGAGGCAAGGAACCCATGAAACTCTCCATATTCGGGCGTCCGCTTAACATGGACGGCGGAGCCGCGCGACGAAAAAGCCGTCCGTCGCGTCGTGCCCAGGCGTCAAAAGCCGCCCCGGCCCGTCCGGACGTCCGCCCGGAATGCCCGTCTCCTCACTAATCCACGATGAATGGCGCTTCTGGAAGCACTCGATCTGCCCTGCCCCTTCGCGGGACAGCAGCGAACAGACGGCGAAAACGAGCCGGCCGCCGGGCCTCACCAGCTCGGCACCGAGATCGAGCAGCCGCTCCTGAAGCGCCACAACCCGATCGAGCCGTTCTGGCGTCAGTCGCCACCGCCCTTCGGGGTTACGCCGCCAGGTGCCGCTTCCCGAGCAAGGCGCGTCGACGAGGACCAGGTCTGCGTTGCCTCGCCAGTCGTCTAATTGTTCAAGTTCGTTCGGCGGGTTCAGCAACATGCTCTCGATGTGCACATCAGCGCGACTGGCCCGAGGGCCAAGATTCAAAAGACGGGTGCGGTCGCTGTCGGTCGCGAGGATGACCGATTGCGGAGCGACTGCGGCGATCGCAAGCGTCTTCCCGCCTGCACCTGCGCAAAGATCGATGATCTGTTCGCCATCCTTCGCATCGCATGCCAGCGCGATGAGCTGACTGCCTTCGTCCTGGACTTCAACGAGGCCGGCCTCAAATTCGGGACGATCGTCGATCCGGCTCTCAGGCGGCAGGCGCATGCCCCAGAGGCTGAGCGGCGTCGGAACCGCCGCCGGAAATCGGGCGAGCAGATCATCGCGGTTTGCTTTCGCTGCGTTGACCCGCAAATCGAGCGGCGCACGGTCGAGCAGCGCTGGCCATTCGTCTTCTTTGACGAGCGGTGAGAGTTCGCCTTGGAGCCATCCAGGGATTATTCCGGCGGGCGCGGCTCGATCACTGGCGGTGATCGGCTCGGGTCCGCGAGGCTGCCCGAGTAGTTCGACGAGCGTGGGCTCGTCTTCGCACAAACCGACGATTGCTGCTCGGCCGCTCGCGGGCAATTCGGCCGAGCGGCGGATGGCGCGAAACACCAGCTCGCGAACGGCTCTTCGGTCCTTCGATCCAGCGTAGCGGCGCCGCTTGAAATACCGGGTGACGATGGCATCGGCGGGCGCGCCGTTCTCGCGCGCCGCGACGATGACATTGTCGAGAATCTCGATTGCCGCCTGCAGGCGCGCGGCCGGAGTCATCGGCTATCTGGTCGGATAATTGGGCGCCTCACGCGTAATCGCGACATCGTGGACATGACTTTCCGACAGGCCGGCATTAGTGATCCTGACGAACTTCGCGCGCTTTTGAAGTTCGGCGATCGTAGGCGAGCCGGTGTACCCCATCGCCGCTTTGACGCCGCCGACGAGCTGGTGGATGATGTCGCGGACCGGCCCTTTATAGGGCACCTGCCCCTCGATCCCTTCGGGAACCAGCTTCAGGTGGTCCTTGATGTCCTGCTGGAAGTAACGGTCGGCCGAGCCTCGCGCCATCGCTCCGACCGATCCCATGCCGCGATAGCTCTTGTAGCTACGTCCCTGATATAAAAAGATTTCGCCAGGCGCTTCTTGAGTTCCCGCGAGCAGCGAGCCGACCATGACCGCCGAGGCCCCGGCGGCGAGCGCCTTGGCGATATCGCCGCTGGTACGAATTCCGCCGTCAGCGATCACCGGCACGCTGTTGGCGGCGCGCGCTGCGTCCATCACCGCCGTGAGCTGCGGCACTCCAACGCCTGCGACGATTCGCGTCGTGCAGATCGAGCCGGGGCCAATGCCGACCTTGATCGCATCGGCGCCCGCATCGGCGAGCGCCCTCGCCGCGTCGGCAGTCGCGACATTGCCGGCGACCACCTGGGCGGAGTTGGACAGGCTCTTCACGCGTTCGACAGCCTTCGCGACGTCGGTGTTGTGCCCATGCGCCGTGTCGATGACGATGCAATCGCATCCGGCGTGGATCAGCGCTTCCGAGCGCGCGAAGCCGGCATCGCCCACCGTCGT
>DASUIC010000059.1:0-25961 GCA_036273215.1 Sphingomicrobium sp. | reverse complement strand
CGAATCAAAGCACCCGTCCGGCGCGCCGTGTCGGCGATGTCGCCGGTTGCCTGGTCGAGCACTCGATGATCGAACGCTTTCAGGCGAATCCGGATATTCTGCGTTTCCATGTCCCTACCGATGCGAAAGAGCCGGCGAGCTTCAGCTTCAGCCGAAGCCCGCTTAATCCAATAAACTCAAAAGCGAACCGCGCGACCCTGATCCAGAATCGCGCGGTGGGCGCCCTATATTACTTCGTGATGTTGGCGACAACCCCTGCGCCGACGGTGCGGCCGCCCTCGCGGATTGCGAAGCGCAGACCCTGGTCCATGGCGATCGGGGCGATCAGCTTGACGCCGAGATTCACGTTGTCGCCCGGCATCACCATCTCGGTGCCCTCGGGCAGCTGAACCTCGCCGGTGACATCGGTCGTCCGAAAGTAAAATTGCGGACGATAGTTGGCGAAGAACGGCGTGTGACGGCCGCCTTCGTCCTTCGAAAGAACATAGACCTCGGCCTGGAAGTCGGTGTGCGGAGTGATCGAGCCGGGCTTGGCCAAAACCTGACCGCGCTCGACTTCCTCACGGCCGACGCCGCGCAGAAGCGCACCGATATTGTCGCCCGCCTGGCCCTGATCGAGCAGCTTGCGGAACATCTCGACGCCGGTGACGACCGTCTTCTGGGTGTCCTTGATCCCGACGATCTCGACTTCCTCGCCAACCTTGACGATGCCCTGCTCGACACGGCCGGTGACGACGGTGCCGCGGCCGGAAATCGAGAACACGTCCTCGATCGGCATCAGGAACGGCTTGTCGAGCGGACGCTCCGGAGTGGGGATCCAGTCGTCGACCGCGTCCATCAGCTTGAGGATCGAATCCTTGCCGATCTCCGGGTTCTTTTCCTCGAGCGCTGCGAGCGCCGAGCCGGTGACGATCGGAATGTTGTCGCCGTCGAAGTCGCGCTTTGAAAGCTCCTCGCGGATTTCCAGCTCGACCAGCTCGAGAAGCTCGGGATCGTCGACCTGGTCGACCTTGTTGAGGTAGACGACCATGGTCGGAACGCCGACCTGCTTGGCGAGCAGGATGTGCTCCTTGGTCTGCGGCATCGGGCCGTCGGCGGCCGACACGACGAGGATCGCCCCGTCCATCTGCGCGGCGCCGGTGATCATGTTCTTCACATAATCGGCGTGGCCCGGGCAATCGACGTGCGCATAGTGGCGCTTGTCGGTCTCATATTCGACGTGCGCCGTCGAAATGGTAATTCCGCGCTCGCGCTCTTCGGGCGCCTTGTCGATGTTCGCATAATCGGTGAACTCGGCCTTGCCGGACTCGGCCAGCACCTTGGTGATCGCCGCGGTCAGCGACGTCTTGCCATGGTCGACGTGACCGATGGTCCCGATGTTCACGTGCGGCTTATTCCGCTGGAATTTAGCCTTCGCCATTTCTTACGCCTCTTCTTCTTTAGGAAAATCGGGCGGCCCGCCCAACGCGAGCGCGCCCATAACTAGGTTTTCGCGCTTACGCCAGCTTCGCCTTCACCTCGTCCGCGACGTTCCGGGGTACTTCTTCGTAGTGCGAGAATTGCATCGTGTACTGCGCGCGTCCCTGGGTGAAGGAACGCAGCTGGTTGACGTAGCCGAACATGTTGGCCAGCGGCACGATCGCTTCGACCGCCATCGCGTTGCCTCGGCTGTCCTGGCCCTGGACCTGACCGCGGCGGCTGTTGAGGTCGCCGATGACGTCGCCGAGATATTGCTCCGGAGTCACCACCTCGACCTTCATCATCGGCTCGAGGATCTTGATGCCGGCGCGCTGCGCGGCTTCGCGCATCGCTCCGCGGCCGGTAATCTCGAACGCGAGCGCCGACGAGTCCACGTCGTGATACTTGCCGTCGATCAGGTGCACTTCGAAATCGACGATCGGGAAGCCGATCAGCGAACCGGTCTCGGCGGTCTCGCGGAAACCCTTCTCGACCGACGGGATATATTCGCGCGGGATGTTGCCGCCCTTGATCTCATCGATGAACTGGAAGCCCGAGCCGCGCTCGCCGGGGACGACCTGCACCTTCACTTCGCCGAACTGGCCGGAGCCGCCCGACTGCTTCTTGTGCGTGTAGGTGAGCTCGACGGGCTTCGCCAGATATTCGCGGTAGGCGACCTGCGGAGCGCCGACATTGGCCTCGACCTTGAACTCGCGCTTCATGCGGTCGACCAGGATCTCGAGGTGGAGCTCGCCCATCCCCTTGATGATTGTCTGGCCGGACTCGTGGTCGGTGGTCACCCGGAAGCTCGGGTCCTCGGCAGCGAGGCGGTTGAGCGCGATGCCCATCTTCTCCTGGTCGGCCTTGGTCTTGGGCTCGACCGCGACCTCGATCACCGGGTCGGGGAATTCCATTCGCTCGAGGATGATCGGCTTGTTCGGATCGCAGAGCGTATCGCCGGTCGTGGTCTCCTTGAGGCCGGCGATCGCGACGATATCGCCGGCGTACGCGGTCTCGATGTCCTCGCGGTTGTTCGCATGCATCAGCAGCATGCGCCCGATCTTTTCCTTCTTGTCCTTGACCGAGTTCGAGACCGTGCCCTTCTCGAGCTTGCCCGAGTAGATTCGCGCGAACGTGAGCGAACCCACGAACGGGTCGTTCATGATCTTGAACGCGAGCGCCGAGAACGGAGCGGTATCGGACGCTTCGCGGGTGTCCTCCGCATCGGTATCGGGGTTGATGCCTTCGACCGGCGGAATGTCGAGCGGGCTCGGGAGATAGTCGACCACGGCGTCGAGCAATGGCTGAACGCCCTTGTTCTTGAACGCCGAGCCGCACAGCACCGGAACGAACGAAAAATTGAGCGTGCCCTTGCGGATCAGCTTCTTGAGCGTCGCGGTGTCGGGCTCGTTACCCTCCAGGTAGGCTTCCATGACATCGTCGTCCTGCTCGACCGCCATCTCGATGAGATGCGTCCGGGCTTCCGCGGCGGCCTCCTTCAGGTCGTCAGGAATCGGGTGATATTCGAACTTGGCGCCGAGGCTCTCGTCGAGCCAGATGATGGCGCGGTTCTCGACCAGGTCGACCAAGCCCTTGAAGCTGCTCTCGATGCCGATCGGCAGGTACAGCACCGCCGGCCGGGCGCCGAGGCGGTCCTTGATCATGCCGACGCACATGTCGAAGTTCGCTCCGGTGCGGTCGAGCTTGTTGACGAAGCACATGCGCGGCACGTGATACTTCTCGGCCTGCCGCCACACCGTCTCCGACTGCGGCTCGACCCCGGCGACGCCGTCGAAGCAGGCGACCGCGCCGTCGAGCACGCGAAGCGAGCGCTCGACCTCGATGGTGAAGTCGACGTGGCCCGGAGTGTCGATGATGTTGATGCGGTGCTCAGGTCCATCGCCAGCCGACCAGAAGCAGGTCGTCGCCGCCGAGGTGATGGTGATCCCGCGCTCCTGCTCCTGCTCCATCCAGTCCATGGTCGCGGTGCCCTCATGGACCTCGCCGATCTTGTAGGACTTGCCGGTGTAATAGAGGATTCGCTCGGTGGTCGTCGTCTTGCCGGCGTCGATGTGCGCCATGATGCCGATATTGCGATAGCGTTCGAGCGGATGGCTGCGGGCCATTTCTTGAGCTTCCTTGAATGTGTGGGGGCCGCTCAGCAGCGGCTCACCACGATATAGGTATCAACTTTACCAGCGGTAGTGGCTGAAGGCGCGGTTGGCTTCGGCCATGCGGTGCGTGTCCTCGCGCTTCTTCACGGCATTGCCGCGGTTCTGCGAGGCATCCATCAGCTCGCCCGAAAGGCGCCCCGACATAGTCTTTTCCGAGCGGGCGCGTGCCGCCGAGATCAGCCAGCGGATGGCGAGCGCCTGGGCGCGCTCCGGACGCACCTCGACCGGCACCTGGTAGGTCGCTCCGCCGACGCGGCGGGAGCGGACCTCGATGCCCGGCTTCACATTGTTCAGCGCATCGTGGAACACGCGCAGCGGCTCGACCTTCATGCGCGTTTCGACATTGTCGAGCGCTCCGTAGACGATGCCTTCGGCGACGGACTTCTTGCCGTCGAGCATGACCGAATTCATGAACTTGGAGAGGACGATATCCCCGAACTTCGGATCGGGGAGAATCTCGCGCTTCTCGGGACGGCGACGACGAGCCATTGGACTGTTCCTTCTCTCTCTTCAGCCTGATCCGGAACTCGTCCGGGGCTTACTCTGGTTCTTCCTTCGTCATCCCGGACTCGATCCGGGATCCATCTTCTTTCTTGTAGAGATGGACCCCCGCCTTCGCCGGGGTAGCTCTACGCTTCGCTCGGCTATTTCGGACGCTTGGCGCCGTACTTCGACCGCGACTGCCTGCGGTCCTTGACGCCTTGCGTGTCGAGCACGCCGCGGAGCACGTGGTAGCGAACGCCGGGGAGATCGCGCACGCGGCCGCCGCGGATCAGCACGACGCTGTGCTCCTGGAGGTTGTGGCCCTCACCGGGGATATAGCTGATCACTTCGCGCTGGTTGGTCAGGCGAACCTTGGCCACCTTGCGAAGCGCCGAGTTCGGCTTCTTCGGAGTCGTCGTATAGACACGGGTGCAGACTCCGCGCTTCTGCGGGTTCTGTTCCATCGCAGGGACCTTCGACTTGGCCTTCTGCGGTTCGCGACCCTTGCGGATCAGCTGGTTGATCGTCGGCATGAAGCCCTTCACCTTTGTTTTGCGGGAAGACCCCGCGGTTACTTTGCTCAACAGAAAAGGCGCGGAGCCGAGCAGCTTTCGAGCCGTCCGGCGACGCGCATGTTGAGCAACGTTCAGCTCTTTGTCCGGCGCTGTCGCGCTCGGACGAGGCGGCACATAGCGACGGTGCTGTGAAGGGTCAACCAGACTGGCGGCTCAATCGACCGGCGCTTCGGCCCCGTCCTTGAGCGGCGTCGGCTTGGGTTTTGGCTTGACCGGGGCGGGTGCGGTACCCGGCGGCCGGCGCCGAGGCCGCTTCTTCCCCGATGCGTTCTTGTCCGATGCACGCCTCATCTTCGGCGAAATTCGATCGAGCGGTTCTTTCTTCCTCTTCGGTTTCTCCGGGTTGGCAGAACGTTCACGCTCGCGCTGGAATTCCTCCATCGCGCGCTGTACTTCCGTGCCGACGCGTTCCATCGCGGATCCCAGTTGCTCCTGGACGCGCTTCATCTCTTCGTTGAGCCTGGTCCCGAGCTCTTCCATGGCCCGTCTGAACTCGCTCCCGAATGGTTCGAATGGATGTTCCGCCACGACTCACCTCACCAACTGTAGTGCGCATGTAACACAGTTCCACGCGTGCGGCGAGAGGCGCGTGCGACCGGACGAAGGAAGGAACGGCTCGGCGGCAAGGCACGTTCGTGGTTCGCTTCCGGCAAGGAGGCTCCAGTGAAACGCCAGCCATTGCTCAGGATCGCACCCGCTCTCGCGCTTGTCGCACTGGCGAGCTGCGGCGCGAGCGATGGTTCGGCGAAGCAGACCCAAGGAGAAGGAGTCGTGGAGAACGCCACCCTCACCAGACTTCAATTGAACAGCGACGCATTCAAGAACGGCCAGCCGATCCCGAGACAATATACATGCGACGGGGCGGACCAGACCCCGGTACTCCGATGGGGCGCGCCTCCGGCGGGAACGAAGAGCTTTGCGCTTGTGATCGATGATCCCGATGCGCCGAGCGGCACGTTTCGCCACTGGGGCGTGTTCGACATTCCCGCCTCGGCGCGTTCGATCGGCGATGGAAAGCACGTCGGCACCGAGGTCACCAATGATTTCGGCAAGTCCGGTTACGGCGGCCCCTGCCCGCCCAAGGGCCACGGGCCGCACCATTATCATTTCAAGCTGTTCGCGCTTGATACCGACAGGCTCGGCCTTTCCGGGAACGCCAAGGTGATCGATGTCGAGAACGCCGCGCGCCAGCACGCGATCGCCGAAGGAGAGCTGGTCGGAACCTACGAACGGAAGTAGGATGGGTGCGGGGGCGTGACAGGAGAAACGCCATGAACGAACTGGTCGTTGCTCTATTGATGAGTGCCGCCGCTTTGCCTCTTCCGGTCAATCCTGGCGCGCCGGCAGCACCGCCCGGCGGTCCCGAAACGAGATATTGCCTCCGCGTCGATCCCGTGATCGGCAGCCGGATCGAGACGATCCAGTGCCGGACCCGCGAAGACTGGTGGGACCTCGGAGTCAATGTCGACAAGGAGTGGGCCGACAACGGCGTCAGGGTCATCCCGTAAGCCGATGTAGCGCCAGCCGCTCGTAATAAGGCTGTATCCGCTTTGCGAGGCGCTGGTCTTCGGCGGAAAGACCGACCTCACCGGTATCGGGCGGACCGAACCCGGTGCTTTTCTCGACCGCGTTGTACCAATGCGCTGCCCAGATTCCGTCGGTGTCGCGGCGCCCGGGTGTCCAGCGCAGCATCGCCGCATCCCACGCGATGCCGAGCGCTGCGCAGAGCCTGGACAGCACGCCTTCCGGGTTCGCGAGCACGTCGTTCGCGTCGATCACGGGCGGCGCTTTGCCTAGCCGATCCGCCTCGCGCTCGAAGAATTCGGCCTGCTTCTCAAGCCCGAAATCCTCGAAATGGGCGGCTTCGCGTTTCTTGAGGTACGAGGCGATCATCCGCTCGGGCCCGCGGATCAGGAAGGCGTGGGTGAAGCCGGCGAAATCCTCATAGCCGATCGGCCCGACCATCATGTGCCACATGTGCTTCTGGTACCAGATCGGCGAGCCGTCAGGCGCATCGCCGGAGAGCGTCGTCATCACGCTGCGCCAGTCGCAGTCCATCGACGCGATCACCTCGTCCCGCATCGGATGGTCGAGCCCGGTTTCGGTCAGGAAGCAGCCGTAGAAGGGCTCGTCGGTGACGAACGTGTCGCAGCGGCTTCCAAAGCTGCGCATCATGGCGGTGGAGAGGTTTCGCGGGCCCGACCACATCGCGATGCGGATGGTCACGAGCGCTTCTGCTCCTCGACGTCGCGCTCGACGCGCTCCGCGTAGAGTTTCTGCAGCCGCTCGACCATCGGGCCTCGGCAGGTCAGCTTGCGGCCGTCGATCTCCCGCACTGGAACGATCCCCGCGAACGTGCCGGTGACGAACGCCTCGTCAGCGCCGTAGACGTCGGTCAGCGAGAAATCCTTTTCGATCGCTGGGATTCCCGCGTCGCGGCGGGCGACTTCCAGCGCCAGCCCGCGGGTGATGCCGCCGAGGCAATATTTGCCGCTCGACGTCCACACTTCGCCTTTGCGGACGATGAAGAAGTGGGTCGAGTTGCACGTAGCGACGAATCCGTGCGGGTCGAGCATCAGCGCCTCGTCGGCGCCGGCCTGGGTCGCCTGGATCGACGCGAGGATGCAGTTCAATTTGGAGTGTGAGTTGATCTTCTGGTCCTGCACCGCGGGGTCGCCGCGGCGGACGTGGACAGTGAAGAGCTTGAGCCCACGTTCGTAGATCGCCGGATCGGGCTCTTTATACTCCGGGATGATGACGACCGTCGCGCCCGAGACTACTACGCGCGGGTCCTGATAGGGTGTCGAGCGCACCCCGCGCGTGACCATCAGTCGGACATGGACGCCCTCGCTCATGCCGTTCGCGTCGAGCGTATCGTAGAGGCGTTTCGTCAACTCGTCGCTTGACAATCCGATGTCCATCGCGATAGCCTTCGCGCCCTCGTAGAGCCGGTCGAGGTGGCGGTCGAGGAAAGCTAGCCTGCCCTTGTGGACGCGCAGTCCCTCCCACACTCCGTCGCCGAGCATGAAGCCGCTATCGAACACCGACACGACTGCCTCGTTGCGCGGCTTGAGCTCGCCGTTCACGTTGATCAGGACCGATGCGTTCCGCGGGTCCGAAACATCGTGCATCGACTTCGCCATGGTTCAGCCCCGATCCTCCAGCTGCGCGGCCGCGTCGTGGAGCGGGCGGATGAACAGCCGCCGCACCTGCGGCCAGCGCTTCTGCGCGTCCAGCTCCACGTCGCAAACGATCCGCTCGACCTCGCCGGCGGAAATTCCGTTTTCGAAATCGACATTGATCATCGCCGTGATGATGTCGGGAGCGGAGTGGATGGTCAGCACATGACCGACCCCGACCACGCCTTTCTTGCTGGATGCCAATTCGCGCAGGCCCTGCACCAGCTCCGGATCGGCAGCCTCGCCGATCAGGAGGCCCTTGGATTCATGGGCCAGCAGCGCCGCGGTGAAACCGAGGATAATCCCGATCGCCACCGATGCCGCACCGTCGAAGAATGGATCATGGGTCAGTTGGGAGAGCAAAAGCCCGAGCGCCGCAGCGGCGATTCCGGCGATTGCCGCGCCGTTCTCGAGCAGCACGATGAACGCGGGCGGGTCCTTCGACCGGCGGATCGCCTCGAACCAGCCGAGGTCGCCCTTGGCCTTCTTGAAGTCGCGGTAGGCCTCGACCGTCGACCAGCCCTCGAGCAGGAAGGCGATCAGAAGCACCGCATAAGCGATCACCGGCGACACCGCCGGCTCGGGGTTCAGGATGTGGAGGAAGCCTTCGTAGACCGACACGCCGGCGCCGAGCGAGAAGACCAGCACCGCGACGACGAAGCTCCAGAAATAGAGCTCACGCCCGTAGCCGAACGGGTGGAGCTTGTCGGGCGGTCGCTTGGCCGCGCGGCGGCCCCACATCAGCAGCAGCTGGTTGATCGAATCGACGACGCTGTGCACGCCTTCGGTCAGCATCGCCGAGGATCCGGTGATCGCTGCCGCAACGAACTTGGAGACGGCGATCCCGAGATTCGCGGCGAGCGCGACGACGAGCGTGCGGGTGCTGGCGGTCGGAGCGCTCACGAGATGCGAAAGTTGCCAAAGTTGAGAGTTCTACGCGTGCGCGCGCGAAGGCGCCGCCAATTAACAGCGTTCGAACGGCAGGAAAAATGGGTGCCGCGGCTCATCGCGCGATCCTTGGCATAAGTCGCGCGGTGTAGGACAGCGGTTCTTTGCGCCGTCAGATATGGATCACCCTTCCGAACGCGGCGAGCACGCTTTCGTGCATCATCTCGCTCAAGGTCGGGTGCGGGAAGACGGTCTGGATGAAGTCGGTCTCGACCAATTCGGCGGTCTTGCCGATGGTGTAGCCCTGGATCAGCTCGGTGACCTCGGCGCCGATCATGTGCGCGCCGAGAAGCTCGCCCGTCTTGGCGTCGAATACCGTCTTCACGAACCCTTCGGTCTCGCCGAGCGCGATCGCTTTGCCGTTGCCGATCGCCGGGAACTTGCCGACCTTCACGGAATAGCCCTTCTCCTTCGCCGCGGCCTCGCTGAGGCCGACGCTGGCGACCTGCGGACGGCAATAGGTGCAGCCGGGGATGTTCTTCGGGTCGGTAAAGTGCGGATGCACGTCCTTGTTGCCGAGCTCCTTGGCGATCGCTTCGGCGGCGGTGACTCCCTCGTGGCTCGCCTTGTGGGCGAGCCACGGCGGAGCGGTGATGTCGCCGATCGCCCAGATTCCCGGCACGTTGGTGCGGCACAGCGGGTCGGTGTCGACGTGACCCTTGGTCATTTTCAGCCCGAGCGCTTCGAGACCGATGTTCTCGGTGTTCGGGACGATGCCGACCGCAACGATGCAGTGGCTGAAGCGCTGCTCGACCGACTTGCCGTCGGACGTCTTGATCCTGGCGGTGACGCCTTTCGCATCCGATTTCAGGGTCTCGACGCCCGCTGAAGTGAGGATCGTGAGGCCCTGCTTCTTGAGGCTCTTGGCGAGCTGGTCGCTGACCTCCGCATCCTCGACCGGAACGACGCGGTCGAGCATTTCGACCACCGTCACCTTCGCGCCGAGGTCGGCGTAGAAGCTCGCGAACTCGATCCCGATCGCGCCCGAGCCGATCACTAGCAGCTCGGTCGGCATTTCGGGCGGAGTCATCGCGTGACGGTATGTCCAGATGCGCTTGCCGTCGGCCTTGGCGAACGGCAGGTCGCGGGCGCGGGCGCCGGTCGCAAGGATGATGTGCTTGGCCTGCAGCTCGGTCACCTTCTTGTCCACGCCGGTGACGACGAGCTTATCCTTCGCGGTGAGCTTGCCCTCCCCCATCACGACCGCGATCTTGTTCTTCTTCATCAGGTGCGCGACGCCCTGGTTGAGCTGCTTGGCGACCGCCCGGCTGCGCGCCACCACCTTGCCGATGTCGAACGACGGCTTTTCGTTGCTGAGGCCGTAGGCGTCGGCGTGCTTGAGGTAATGGAACACCTCGGCCGTGCGCAGCAGCGCCTTGGTCGGGATGCAGCCCCAGTTGAGGCAGATGCCGCCCAGATTCTCGCGCTCGACGATGGCCGTCTTGAGCCCGAGCTGCGCCGCGCGGATCGCAGCGACATAGCCGCCGGGGCCGGAGCCGAGGACGATGAGGTCGTACGTGTTATCGCTGGCCATAGATTACTCCTGCCCCTCTCCCCTCATGGGGAGAGGGAGGGACCCGCTGCGGAGCAGTGGGAGGGTGAGGGGTGTGAAGGGCGGCGGAGATCATCTCGAACACGCCGGCGGCATTCTCGATCACGTCATTGTTCCAGAAGCGCAGCACGCGGAAGCCCTTACGACGAAGATATGCATCACGTTGCGGGTCGGAGATGCTGTCGGCGTGCTGGCCGCCATCAGCCTCAATGATCAGCAATCGTTCAAGACACGCGAAGTCGACAATGTACGGGGCGATTACGTGCTGCCGCTTGAACTTCAAGGAAGGCATTCGTCTGACGCGGAGCATGGACCAGAGTCGCCGCTTTGCAGGCGTCGGGTTGGCCCGCATTTCGCGCGCGCGGTCGCGCAGCTCACGGGCGCGGGCGCGTTGGTCGTTGGAGGGCACACCCCTCACCCTTCCGCCGCTGCGCGGCTCCCTCCCTCTCCCGATGACGGGAGAGGGGTTATGCGGGCTCAAGCCAGCATCCCCAGCGGGTTTTCGACCAGCTCCTTGAAGCGCTTCATCAGCTTGGCGCCGTCGGCGCCGTCGATGGCTCGGTGGTCGAAGCTTCCAGTCGCGCTCATCACCGTTGCGATCTGCAGCGAGTCATTGATGACGTAGGGCCGCTTCTCGCCCGCGCCGATGGCCATGATCATGCCCTGCGGCGGGTTGATGACGGCTTCGAACTGCTTGATGCCCATCATCCCCATGTTGGAGATCGACGCGGTGCCGCCCTGGTACTGCTCGGGCTGGAGCTTGCCGTCGCGGGCCTTGTCGGCGAGGTCCTTCATCTCGGTCGAGATGGCCGACACCGTCTTCGTGTCCGCAGCGACGATGATCGGCGTGATCAGGCCTGCGGGGATCGAGACGGCCACCGAAATGTCCGCACGGCTGTACTTCAGCATGTGATCGCCGGCGAAGGCGACATTGCATTCGGGCACGTCGATCAACGCCATCGCGAGCGCCTTGATCAGCAAATCGTTGACGCTGAGCTTCACGCCGCGCCCCTCGAGGCCCTTGTTGAGCTCGGAACGGAGCTTGAGCAAAGCATCGAGCTGGATGTCGACGGTGAGATAGATGTGCGGGACCTGCTGTTTCGCCTCGGTCAGGCGCCGAGCGATGGTCTTGCGGATGTTTGAGAGCTTGACCTCCTGGTGCGGGATGGCCTGCTCGATCGGCCCCGGCATGACGAGGTGGGTCGAGAGTGCCGGAGCCTGCGCCGCTGCGCCTGGGTGCCCGGACGGTGCTGACGGGGCTCTCCCTACTGCCGCATCAACGTCCGCGCGGACGATACGGCCGCCGGGGCCGCTCCCCTGGATGGATGACAGGTCGATATTCTGCGCCTGCGCGAGACGCCGCGCCAGCGGCGAAGCTTTGACCCTTTCTCCCTCTCCCCTCGCGGTAGAGGGCTGGGGAGAGGGGGCGCCGGCCGGAGTCGCTGGCGCTGGCGGAGTTTCGACGGGAGCCTGAGGAGGAGCGGTGCCGACGGGCTTGTCGGCTTTCGGCGTCGCCCCCTCACCCGCCGCCTGCTTCGCAGCGGCACCCTCTTCCGCGGGGGGAGAGGGGCTTTTCGCCGCTGCCTTCGAAGCGTCCTCGCCTTCACCCGCGAGGATCGCGATCGGAGCGCCGACCTTCACGCCTTCGCTGCCCTCGGGGACGAGAATCTTCGCGATCTTGCCTTCGTCGACCGCCTCGAACTCCATGGTCGCCTTGTCGGTCTCGATCTCGGCGAGGATGTCGCCCGATTTGACGTCATCGCCTTCCTTGACCAGCCATTTGGCGAGCGTGCCTTCCTCCATCGTCGGGGAAAGCGCGGGCATCTTGAGTTCGATGGGCATGGCAATGTCCTGAAAAGGCTCGCGCGGCTCAAAGCCAATGCGGCGGGCGCGGTCAAGCCTGCGCCGAAGCACGGGCAGGCGCTTGCGCTGAAGCGAAGTTTAACGCAGCAGTTGGGGTGAATGGGGGACGCTCAGCCCAAACGCACCTATCTCGTCGTCGTCGACGACAGCGCCGAGGCGCGCGTCGCGCTTCGCTTCGCCGCCCGGCGGGCCTCGAAGACCGGCGGCCGAGTCGAGGTGCTCGGGATCGTCGAGCCGCAGGATTTCGTTCAGTTCGGCGGGGTCCAGCAGGCGATCGAGCAGGAGCAGCGCCTCAGGATCGAAGGCGTGGTCAGCTCGGCGATCGGCGAGATCCTCGACGAGTCCGGAGTCGAGGCGACCATCATCATCCAGCAGGGCGAGGTGGTGCGCACCGTTCGCGATTACCTTGCCGGTCGCGAGGAAGTGGCCGCATTGGTGCTCGGCGCGGCCGCGGGCGGCCATCCGGGACCGTTGGTCGCGAACTTCGCGGGGCAGGATGCGGGCAAACTGCCCTGCCCGGTGATGATCATTCCGGGGAGCCTCAGCGAAGAGCGGCTGGAGCAACTCTCTTAGTTCTCCGGCGAAGGCCGGAGTCCAGTCCCAGAAAAAGAACGGCGCGGTAGCCGCTTTCGCCGGGGAACTAGAGGGCTTTCGCCAGAATCTCGGCGAGCCTGACGCAGCCCGCTTCGTCGTCCTCGGTGAATCGTCCCGTGTGAGGGCTGTCGAGGTCGAGAACGGCGATGAGCTCACCATCGCGGACGATCGGTACCACCAGCTCGCTCGCCGACGCGGAGTCGCACGCGATGTGACCCGGAAAAGCGTTGACGTCCTCGACGCGCTGCGCCTGCCGCGTCGCCGCGGCGGTCCCGCAGACGCCCTCGCCGAACTTGATCCGAATGCAGGCGGGGCGTCCCTGGAACGGGCCGAGCACCAGCTCGCCGTCCAGATTGCGGTAGAAGCCGGCCCAGTTGAGTTCCGGCAGGGTTTCCCAGATCAGCGCCGCCGCGTTGGCCATGTTCGCGATCGGGTCCGGCTCTCCGGTCACGAGTCCTTCGAGCGCGCTCGCGAGGTCGCGGTACATGGCGGCGGTGTCCGCCGCGGCGATCTTGAAGTCGTACATCAACCATTCCTCCCTGCCGAAGGCTGGGGAGGGGAACCGTCCGAACGACGGTGGAGGGGTGTTGACGCGGCCCCTCCGATTACCCCTCCACCAGCTTCGCTGGTTCCCCTCCCCATCGGCTCCGCCGATGGGGAGGAATCAATCGAATTCCACCTTGCCCCGCGTGCGTTTGACCACGCTTCGCTGGCGTTTCCTTTCGACGCGCTCAGCCTTCGCGGCGCGGCTCGGACGCGTCGGCTTGCGCTTGGCCTGGACGATATGGGCGGCGGCAATCATTTCCGCCAGGCGTCGCCGCGCATCGGCTCGGTTGGCTTCCTGCGTTCGGAAGCGTCGGGCGGTGATCAGCAGCTCGCCGCCACTGGTGACTCGGTTTCCCGCAATTTGCCTGAGCCGCTCGTAAGCGTCCGGGTGCAGGCCGAGCCTGAACAGATCGACACGGAGCTGGACCGCCGTCGCGACCTTGTTGACGTTCTGCCCGCCCGGACCGGTCGCGGCGAGAAAGCTCTCGCTGAGCGCCTCCTCGGGGATGTCCTCAGGCCGCATGGCGCCATTCGCCGAAGCTGTCCGGAATCGGAGCAGTCACATCGATCGGAGGCTTGCCGTCGCGCGGCACCATCAGGCGCACGGCGTGCAGCAGCATCGGTCCCCCAGGGATGCCGTAGACCCGGTCCCCGACGATCCCGCTTCCGAACGCCTCACGCGCATGCGCGCGGATTTGGTGCGTTCGCCCGGTCAGCGGCCGAAACTCGACCAGAGTGGACCCATCGCGAAGCGCAATCCTGCGCCACCGCGTTTTGGCCTCCAGACCATGCGGATCATGCACCATCTTCCATCCCGCCCTCGCGCTCGACCGCTTTGCGAGCGGCAGATCGATCACCCCCGCAGCTTCCGGAATCTCCGTTCCCACGACCGCAAGATAATATTTTTCGACCTCCCGTGTCTCGAATGCGCGCTGGAAGGCTGCGCGCGCCTTGGGCGAGCGGGCGAAGAGAAGACAGCCGCTGGTGTCGGTGTCGAGCCGGTGCATCGGCGTCGGCGGCCGTTTGAATCCGCACTTCAGCTCGTCGAGCCGCGCCATGATCGACTCGCCGCCGCGCCGGGGCGTGTCGACGGGAAGCCCCGCCGGCTTGTCGAGCGCGATCGCTTCGCCGTCGATGAAAAGGATGCGGTCGGAGAGCACGACACGCCGTCGCATGTGGCCTCCCCTCTCTGCAAGGTAGGGGAAGAGTCCTGTGGATGCTTCTGTGACTCGCTTGCAACCGGCCAAAGAAATCAGCCTGTTAGGAAATATTAACCTTTTCGCATCAGACCTCGAATGGTTAATGGAAGCTTCAAGGCCGTTAAAGCCAAGTAACGCTTTCGGCCGCGAACGGGGGAACCAGCAATGCGCGTGCTGCTGATCGAAGACGAGCCGACGACCGCCAAGAGCATCGAACTGATGCTCGGCACCGAAGGATTCAACGTCTACACGACCGATCTCGGGGAAGAGGGCCTCGATCTCGGCAAGCTGTACGACTACGACATCATCCTACTCGACCTCAATCTTCCGGACATGCACGGCTACGACGTGCTGAAGAAGCTCCGGACGGCGAAGGTTTCGACTCCGGTGCTGATCCTTTCGGGCATCGGCGAGATGGATTCGAAGGTCCGAGCGCTCGGCTTCGGCGCCGACGATTACGTCACCAAACCGTTCCACCGCGACGAGCTGGTCGCGCGTATCCACGCGATCGTTCGCCGCTCCAAGGGCCATTCGCAGTCGGTGATCCGCACCGGCAAGCTCGCCGTGAACCTCGACGCCAAGACGGTCGAGGTCGATGGCAGCCGAGTGCACCTGACCGGCAAGGAATATGCGATGCTGGAGCTGCTCTCGCTGCGCAAGGGCACCACGCTGACCAAGGAAATGTTCCTAAACCACCTGTACGGCGGCATGGACGAGCCCGAATTGAAGATCATCGACGTGTTCATCTGCAAGCTGAGAAAGAAGCTTTCGCTCGCTTGCGGGGGCGCCAATTACATTGAGACCGTCTGGGGCCGCGGCTACGTATTGCGCGATCCCGAAGAGGCGAGCGAGCCGGAGCCGCAGGCCGCGGTCGCCTGAATCCCCATTGGGCGGAAAAGAAGGCGGGGCGCCTCACGGCACTCCGCCTTTTCGCTGTCGGCTTTTCAAGAACAGGACCGGCCCGGAAGGGGATATCCAGCTGGACCGGCCCTGAACCCCACGGGAGCGACGATTGCCACCGGAGCGCACGCGTGAGTGTGGGGGCTGACTCAGGACGCGTGCGCTCACGATGGCGTCGGTAGGTGCCGCGCCCCTGCATTTCGGTTCATGCAGCGGGGCGAATCAGAGTCCGTAAGTGAGCCCGAAGATCAATGCCCTGCGCGAAGGACGTATGCGCAGCGTCGACCTGAAAGGCTGCGGCGCTCGGCCGTGACCCACCCACGCCGCATGCAGCGTAACGCGCCCAAGCTCCCGTGAGACGCCCAGACGCCAGTCGATCTGACGTTGATATGCGCGCGAACCGCCGTCGAGCGCGACCAGCGCGCCCACGTGCGCTTCAAACAACAACCCGTAACCGGCGCCAAGATTGCCATTCAGCTCGCCGTAGATCGTCGGCTGCCGATTGAGGAAATAATGCGGAGAGAATGAGATCCGCGACGAAATGCGTTTCCCCGAAAGGCCGGCATAGAACTCCGCATAGCTTCGACCGGCCCCGATGCGGGAGTAATGCGAATAGATGGCGTGCGTGGCCCCAAGATCGAGCGTCAGCGTGGACGACAGGGGCCGTGCATATCCCCCGTTCAACTGGATCGAGAGCGGCCGAAGCAGATCGGACGAGCCCGCCACGCCGCTCGCCGAAGCTGCGGCATAAGCGCCGCTCGAGCTATCGTAGGAAAAATCCAGCGCGGCCACCGGATGGCCGTTGCTGACGGAATAGCCGCGGACGTTCGCCTGGCTGAAAAGCGACACCGCCGCTCCAACTTGTGCTGCCGCTGGACACGCGCCCGCGAGGCAGAGCGCGGCAATGACGGTTCGCAAAAGGTCAGTGCAGGGCGCGCGCGTCGGCGGCGGAAATCGGACCGCACGAACACTCACAGCCGCTCGCCGCACGCACGAGCGTGGCGCAGGCATCGATGCCTCCGCCCGGCCGATCCGCAACCAGGGTCAAACCCGACGCGCGCCGACGCTGGCGGACCAGCGCGACTAGACCGCTGACGTGTGCCGCCGCGTAGGAACTGCCGTTGACAAGAAACCATCGTCCCCCGGGCTGCGTGGTCGGCACATCGTGACCAGGGGCAATGTAGACGTGGCCGCGGGCGGACGCCACCGGCGCGTCGGAAACAGCTATCACGCCCGGGACCGAAGCGGGAAAGCCGCCATCGGCCTTGCGCGGGTCGTAAGCGGCGACGACCACCGATCCATGCGCGAGCGCGGTCTTGACGAGCTCGCCCAAAAGCAGGTCCCCCGGGCCACTCAGGCTGAGATTGATGACGTCGGCCTTCTGCTCGATCGCGAAATAGAGCGCTTTCGCGAGGCTGAAGCTGTCGCAGATGGTGCCTCCCGCCCCGGGGCTCTTCTGCCAGCACGCCCGAAGCCCGAGCAGGCGCGCGTCGGGAGCAACCCCGGCGATCCCGATGCCGTTATCCGCCTTGGCGGCAATGATTCCGGCAACTCCGGTACCATGCCGCTCCGCCGTTTCACTCTGTCCGTCGATAAAATTGCGGTTGACGATGACCTGGCCCGCGAGATCGGGATGAGTCGCTTCGATCCCGCTATCGATCACCGCGACCCTGATCCCGCGTCCGGTCGCGATCCGATGCAGATCGGCAAGGTCCCATTGCGCCGCGGCCGGCTCCGCTTCAAACAGCGGATCGTTCGGGGGCCGGGCGGCGCTTTGCGCCTGATAGACGGAGACCGGCTGCGCCCAGGCGACGTTTGAATCGCGCCCGACCTGGGACGCGGCTGCTGCCGTCGTGCGGCCGTCGGTCACGGCCATGACGAAGCAGTCCATGCCGATCATCGGCATTGGCCATTGGTCGACGAAAGTAAGGCGGTAGCTTCGCGCGATCCTCCGAGCGAGTCGCTCGCGCTCGCTTCGCGCGAGCTCGTCGCCATAGCCTCCGCCATAGGCGCCGTTCGCCCGGTAATGGTCGGGCGGATGCTTCACCATGACCAGGATCTCGTGATCCGCTGCGGGCCGCGGCTCGGCCGCAGCCGGCGACAAACGCGCGAGCCCCAGAACGAGCCCGAGGAGCAACAGCCGAAGCATTTTCATTGCGCCGCTCCGTCGATCGGCTGCGCGAGCTTGACGATTGCGTCCGACTGGAGGCGGGCCAGCGCAAGCTTCCGGTGAGCGCCCGGCACGTGGACCAGATAGGCGTCGGTCGGCGTGGGACCTCCGACGATGGTCGCATTGCTCGCCTTGAGGAGTTTGCCGATGTCCTGCTCGGTCGCACTCGAGCGGAACATGACGAGCGCGTTGGCGCTCGCTGGAGCGGACGCCGAGCCGAGCGCCTGATAGGCAGGCTGGCTGAACGAGAGCACTGCTCCCCCGATCGTGATGATGGCGAGCTCGGCGGCGGCGATTGCCGCGACTGCCGGACGGGTCAGGGCCTGCCAAATCTCCTGCCAGACCGCGCGCGACTTCGCCCGCTGGGGATGCGGCGCTTCGATCCGCCCGCGGAGGCGGGCCCAGCCGCTATCGACTCCGGGCGAATGCGCGTGGAACTCGTCGACCAGCCGCCGCTCGAGCGCGAGCTGGTCGCGACATTCGCCGCACGTGGCAAGGTGCGTTTCGACGATCGCGCGGTCGCGCGGTTCGATTTCTCCCGTGGCGTACCACGGAAGCAAAGCATCCGCTTCTTCATGCTGCTCGTCGGTGTGGATCGGTTCGATCATTGGCGTCTTCCCTAGAGCCAATCGTCGAGCGAGCCGGCGAACGCCGCCTTGAGACGTCGGCGCGCGTGGAACATTCGGGTCTTCACGGTATCGACAGGACAGCTCACGATTTCCGCGATCTCCCGGTAGCCGAGTCCGTGGAAGTAAGTGAGGTCGACGACCGCGCGATGCTCGGCGGAAAGGCCCTTCATCGCCGCGACGATGGCGTCGTGGAGCTTCAGATGGCGGATGCGCTGCTCGGGCGTCGGCTCCTCGCTGACCCTGACGTCGGACTTGTCGTCCTCGACCGGATCGGGCCAGCGCACCCGCGCCTTCATTGCCTTGCGATACGCGATAGCGAAGATCCAGGTCGACAATTTGCTTGTCCCCCTGAAGTTCGCAGCCGTTTGCCACACCACCATCATCGTATCGTCGAGCACCTCTTCAACCAGTTGCGGCCGCCGAAGCAGGGTCGTCAGGAAACGATCGAGCCGCGGCTGATAAATCCGGTACAAGCGCTCGAACGCAGCCAGATCGCCGGCCGCGACGCGTTCGAGCAGAAGCCTTTCCTCAGTCCCTTCCGTCCGCACGCGACCGATCGCACGTCGGGCCAGTGTCCCGTGCATGGTCAGGTCCGGACTATCCCCACGCGGCATGGGTGCCTCCAGTCAGGCGAAAGGTTCATCGCTGATGGTACGCCGATCGCCTTAACGGAGGAAGAAGCGGCGCAAGAGTGATTATGCGTCGAGCAGGAGCCGCCGGCGGTCGCGCCTGACCGGAAGAGACACCGGCTGGCTGAGCGGAAGCTCGGCCTGGATCTCGTCGATCCGCCGCCAGCCGTCGCGGCCGAGCCGCTCGAGCGGGCGGAAACCGGTCTTGTAGGCCATGCGCGACGAGCCCTCGACCCAATAACCGAGATAGACGTAAGGCAGGCTCGCTCGTGCCGCTCGGACGATATGGTCGAGGATGATGTATGTGCCGAGGCCCTTGCGCGCGTCGGGCCCGACATCGAAGAAACTGTAGATCATCGACAGGCCGTCGCTCTGCTGGTCGCTGAGGCAGGCGCCGACCAGCCTGCCGGGGGCGCCGTCGGTCGACGGCTCGCGATATTCGATGACGTAGGTGCGGACCGGAGTCTGCTCGACCATGTCGGCGAAATCGCTCTCGTCCATCTCGGCCATGCCGCCGCCTGGATGGCGGATCGCGAGATAGCGTCGAAGCAGCTGATATTGTTCTTCGGTGGTCCACGGCTTGCACGCGCTGACTTCGAGGTCGGCGTGGCGGCGCAGGATCTTGCGCTGGGTCCCGCTCGCTTCGAACTCAGCCGCGAGCACGCGCACCGAGACGCAGGCGGAGCAATCGATGCAGCTTGGGCGATAAGCGACCGACTGGCTGCGACGGAATCCGATCCGGCCGAGCGCCTCATTGAGCTCGCTCGAGTGCCGGCCGGTAAGCTCCGTGAAGACCTTCCGCTCGACCTTGCCCGGCAGATACGGGCACGGGCTCGGGTTGGTTACGAAGAACTTGGGAAAGCGGAATGGTGCGCTCACCCGCGACGCCTCCAGATAGTTACGCAACTGTTTATGCGACTGGTAAACGCCGAAGGAAAGAGTTGGGTCACGTCAATTTCGACGGAATGTCGCCGCTGTCCTGTTGAGGGACAGAGAAAAGGCCCCTCTCCCCTCCGCGGGAGAGGGTCGACTCGCGCGCAGCGCGAGCGGGGTGAGGGGGCGTGGAGAACATGTACTTCGCCCCCTCACCCTCCCTCTCCCGCAAGAGGAGAGGAGCTAATCGAGCTGCGCGCGGTCGACGTGGAAGCCGGCAGCTTCGAGTCGCTCGACCACGTCGTCGACCGTCTCGGGGTCGCGCGCCTCGCACTCGACCTCGATCACCGTGTCCTTGGCCGGAAGCCGCGTGAAAATTCGGCTGTGATTCACTTCAATGATGTTCGCGCCGGCTTCGTAAACCTTGGCGGTGATCGCCGCGAGCGCCCCCGGCTGGTCGTGCGCTGCGACGCGCAGCCGAGCGATTCGCCCCTGCCGGACAAGGTCGCGGACAAGAACGTTGGCGAGCAGGTGGGTGTCGATATTTCCGCCGCAGAGGATCGTTGCGACCTTCTTTCCGCGGAAGCGCTCGGGGTCGGCGATCATCGCGGCCAGTCCCGCGGCGCCCGCGCCTTCGACCACCGTCTTCTCGATTCCGGCGAGCATCGCGACCGACCGTTCAAGCTCGCGTTCGGGCACGAGCATGACGTCGTTCGCATAGTCCTTGAGGATTCGCGACGTCAGCTCTCCAGGTTGCTTGACGGCGATTCCCTCGGCCAGCGTGTCGCCGCCGAGCGGAAGGTGACAATCCTGGATCGCGCATTTCATCGAGGGATAGAGTTCGGCCTCGACTCCGATCAGTTCGATGTCAGGCTTGATCGCCCGGCTGGCGATCGAGACTCCCGACATGAGGCCGCCGCCGCCGATCGGCACCACGAGCGTGTCCAGCTCGGGCGCATCCTCGAGCATTTCGAGCGCGACGGTCCCTGCCCCTGCGATGATCTTTGGGTCGTCGAACGGATGAACGAAGACATAGCCGTTCTCCAGTGCGAGCTCGCGGGCGCGGGCGTAAGCGTCGTCGAACATGTCGCCGTAGAGCACGACGGTCGCGCCATGGCCGGCAGTCTGGGTGACCTTCACGGTGGGAGTCGGCTCCGGCATGACGATGGTCGCCGGGATGCCGAGCCGTTTGGCGTGATAGGCGACGGCCTGCGCGTGATTGCCTGCCGATGCCGCAATGACTCCACGCGAACGCTCCTCGGGCGTGAGCTGGAGCAATTTGTTGAGCGCTCCGCGTTCCTTGTAGGCGGCAGTGAACTGCAGGTTTTCGAACTTCAGCCAAACCTCGGCCCCAATGATCTCCGAGAGCGTCCGGCTGACAAGCATCGGGGTGCGGATCACCGCGCCCTTGATGCGCGCGGCGGCGGCGCGGATGTCGTCGATCGTCGGCGGTTCGAGCATTGGCGGCGGCCTAGCCCTTCACCGCCCGGCGAACAATGCTAAGCCCGTTGGCCATGAAGAGCACCCTTCTCGCGCTCGCTGGAGCGCTCATCGCTTCCGCCGCGTCGGCAAGCACATTGATCGAGCACGCCAACGGCATCCAGGTCGACACGTCAGGCCGCCTCGAGCATTTCACCGGATTGCTGATCGGAGACGACGGAAAGGTCGTGCGGCTTCTGCACGCCGGCGATCCGCTTCCGAAGGCGAGCTCCGCCGTCGATGTGCACGGACAAACGCTGCTGCCGGGCTTCATCGATGCGCACGGCCACGTGATGCAGCTCGGGTTTACGGCGCTGCAGCTCGATCTCACGGACACCCATTCGCTTGTAGAGGTGCAGCAGCGGCTTCGCGCCTACGCGGCCGAGCACCCCGACGACAAATGGCTGATCGGATTCGGCTGGAATCAGGAGCATTGGCCACGGAAAACCTTCCCGACCGCCGCCGACCTCGACGCGGTAGTGAGCGATCGGCCAGTCGTCCTCGAGCGCGTTGATGGGCATGCGGTCGTGGCGAACAGCGCGGCGATGAGGGCCGCGGGCGTGACGGCCAACACGAGGTCGCCGCCGGGCGGATCGATCCAGAAGGGCCTGTTCGTGGATGCCGCGCGAAAGCTGATCGACGATGCCGAGCCCGAGCCGACGCCTGAGCAAATGGATGCCGCCTTCCAGAAGGCACAGGAGATCCTGCTCGGCTTCGGCGTTACCGCCGTCGGATCGATGAGCACGTCGATCGCCGACTTGAACACCTTCCGCCGCGCTGGCGACGCGGGGCGTCTCAACGTCCGCCTGATGGTGTATCTGCTCGACGACCCAACGCATATGAAACCGGGCGAGGATCCGCTGAAGGTGATTCCGCATCCGACCGGCTGGCTGTACAGCGACCGGCTGCGCGCCGTCGGAGCCAAGTTCTTCGACGACGGCGCGCTCGGCTCGCGCGGCGCGTGGCTCAAGCAGCCCTATTCCGACATGCCGGACACGACAGGCAACCAGCTCCATTCGGACGCCGAGCTTCGGGCGCTGGAAGATCGCGCGGCGGCGGCGGGATTCCAGATCGCGACGCATGCGATCGGCGATGCGGCGAACGCGCAGGTCATCCGAACCTACGAATGGCTCGACAGCAGATATGGGCTCAATCGCCGGTTCCGGATCGAGCATGCGCAGATCGTCGACTGCGCCGACCTGCCGCGGATCGGCCGCGGGCATATGATCGCCTCGATGCAGCCGACGCACCAGACCAGCGACCGGCTCATGGCGGAGAAGCGCATGGGCGTGGCGCGGCTCAAATGTGCCTACGCCTGGCAGTCGATGCTGAAGACCGGAGCGAAGCTGGCGTTCGGCACCGATTTCCCGGTGGAGTCGCCCAACCCATTCCCCGGGCTCGCGGCGGCGGTCAGCCGGCAGGACATCAACGGCCAGCCGCCGGGCGGCTGGTTCCCGGAGCAGCGACTGACGTTCGGCCAGGCGCTCCACGCCTACACGCGAGGCGGCGCTTATGCCGGGTACGCCGAGGAGAAGATCGGCGCGCTCGACCCCGGTAAATGGGCCGACTTCGTGATCGTCGATCGCGACATCAGCAAGGCGAGCATGCCCGAGCTTTATCGGACTCAGGTGCTTGAGACCTGGGTTGCGGGCAAGAAGGTGTGGGAGCGGGCGCCCACCGCTAGCGCCGCTGAGCGCGGGAGATGAGCATTCCGGGGGTGAGCACCTGTGGGAGTTCCTCCGGTGCTTTTCCGGGCGCGTACCAGAGGTAGTAAGGCACGCCCGCGCGGCCGCGGCTCTCGAGGAAGCGGGTGATCGCCGGGTCGCCGTTGGTCCAGTCGCCGGCGAGCACCTTCACGCCCGCTTTGTCGAAGGCCGAGCGCACCTCGGCCCGGTCGATCGACGTCGCCTCATTGACCTTGCAGCTGAGGCACCAGTCCGCGGTGAAATAGACGAAGACCGGATGATGCTGGGCCTGCGCCTGCGCGACGGCGGTTTCGCTCCACGGTGCCGCGCCCACAATCTCGTGCGCGGTCGGTGACGCACGGCTCGGCACCTGCCACATCGCAAGCCCGACCACCGCGATCGACAAGGGGAGGATGACCCAACCGTCCTTCGCCTCGCGGCGCTGGGCGAAGCCGTACCAGATCAACAAGGCGATCAGCACCGCGATCGCAATCAGCGCGACGATCAACCCGTGCGGTCCTGACTGGCGTTCGAGCAGCCAGATGCATGCGATCGCGGTTGCGCCCATCGGGATTGCAAGGAACCGCTGCAGGCGCTTCATCCAGAGTCCTGGCTTCGGGAGCTTGCTTCGGAGCGCCGGAATGAACGCCACGAGCAGGAACGGCAGGGCGAGGCCGAGCCCGAGCGACGCGAACACCGCAACGGAGCCTGCCAGCGGCAGCAAAAGGGCCGTGCCGAGGGCGGCTCCGAGAAACGGTCCGGCGCAGGGCGTCGCCACGAAGGCGGCCAGTGCGCCGGTGCCAAATCCGCCGGCCGGGCGCGCTGCTCCGCCGAGCACCGGCAGCTCGAAGAGTCCCACCAAGTTGGCGGTGATCGCCAGCGCCAGCAGCAGAAGGAGCATGATCGTTCGCGGATCCTGCAGCTGGAACGCCCAGCCCGCTTCCGCCCCCGCCGCGCGGATCGCGAGCAGGATGGCGCCGAGGGCTCCGGTGCCGACGATCGCGCCCGCGGTGTAGGTGAGCGCATCGGACCGCGCTTCGCGCGCCTCTCCTCCGGCTCGCGCGAGGTGCAGCGCCTTCAGCGCGAGGATCGGGAAGACGCAGGGCATCAGGTTGAGCAGGATCCCGCCGACAATGGCGCCGAGCACGGCCCACGCGACTGCCTCCCACCCGAGGCTGCTGATCGGGTTACCCTCGGGCACCGCACCGGGCAGTGCGTTGAACTGAAGACCGCGGCCGTTCCCAAGCGATACGACGCCAGAAAACTGCTTTGGCGCGCTGCCCTTGCCCTGAAGCTCGGCGATCAGCAGGTCGCCCGAGCGACGGAAATCCTGCTTCGCATCATAATCGACCGATCCATCGACCAGGGGAAAGACGTACGGCTGATCGACGGCGACACTCGCCGGAAGCGGAATGGCCACCCGGAGCTTGTCTCCGACCACCTGGAAATGGCCGACGGTCGGGATCGGCTGCGGAAGCGCCTGCCGCCAGGCATCGAACTGCGCCCTGTTCGGAGTCCCGCTTCCAACCGCGAGGTCGAGCGAAAGCTGCCCCTGCTCGGGAACGCAGATCTTGTCGGTGCAGGCGAGCCAGTGCGCGTCGGCGCGGATCGGGATCGTGCCCTTCGCATCCGCCGGCACCTTGAGCCGCGCGAGCACGGCATAATCCTGCTCGTACACGTAATTCATCAGGTCCGCGATCTCGAGCCGAGTCGGCACGGGATAGCGGAGCGGCCCGGCGGCAAACCCCGTCGGCAGGTGCCATTTCAGGTCCATCGGCAAGCCGGCGTCGCCCGGGTTCACCCAATAGCCGTGCCAGCCCGGAGCGGGCCGCATGTGGATCGCGAGCTCGACTTGCCCGCCCGGCGGCGCCGGCCCTTCCGCGACCAGCTGCGGCTCGATTCCCCGCGCATGCGCGAGCGCCGGAGCGAGGAGGAGCGCAAGCAGGATGAGAAAACGCTTCAGCATCCGACGTCATTGCGAGGAGTGCAGCGACGAAGCAATCCAGTTCACCTCGACGAGGTGGGTCGGGCTCTCGCTATCTGAGCTCCATCTCGAGCTTTGCAAGGTACGCACCAGCGCATCATTCTCGAGCCGGTCACGACCTCTTGGGGTTTACCGTCGTGGTGACAGTGCGGGTTACGACCGTGTGAACTTTCCCATCTTTGCTGACGCTGGAGACCCGCTTGACGACAGTTTGTCCGTTCGCCGGCTGCGCCTTCGCCAAAAGCTTCTGCAGGTCAGCTTCCGCCTTGACGATCCTGACGCTCCCCTGCGGCTGGGTTGCTGCCCAGGTCGTGAGCCGCTTGCCCAGGACTTTGCAGGAGGCGCACCATTCGGCCCAATAGTCGACGATCGTCACTTCGCCGTTGGCTGGCAACTTGGCGGCCGCAGACTGATGATCTGCCGTATCGAGGTCAGCGACCGTCTCCGCAAAGGTCGGGCCAGAGATCGGCCGATCGGCGGAGATCACCCGCTTGAGCGCGGCGTTGTCGATCGTAGGGCTGTCGCCGATCTGACGAAAGATCAACTTGCGGCCGGCATCGTAGATGCGGAGTTCGGGAAGCGTATATTGAAACTTGCCTCCGGCGACGAGCGCCTGGATGCGGCTTGCCGCAGCATCGTTCCACGCTGCGTCGATGATTTGAACAGGACCACTCGCCAATCGATCACTCGAGGAGCTCGATCGCCCACAGCAAACCAGCATAACCGCAACAGGAACGACCGCCAGCATTCCGACACGCATCACGCCACTCCTGTCACCGCCTACATTTGCAGTCTCGCTGTAATTCAGACCGAGCGCCCTCTTCCGAGAAATTCGACGAACTGCGGGGACGCGGTGACCAGCTACTCCAGGTTTGGCCTCAACCACCGCTCCGCCTGTTCGACCGAGACTCCGCGGCGCACGGCATAATCGTCGAGCTGGTCGCGGCCGATCTTGGCCACGCCGAAATACTGGCTGTCGCGATGGCCGAAGTAGAAGCCCGACACGGCCGAGGTCGGAAGCATCGCGAAATTCTCGGTCAG
>DASUIC010000058.1:0-15275 GCA_036273215.1 Sphingomicrobium sp. | reverse complement strand
TCGAAGCGCTAAGCCGCGTTTGGTAATCCTCTCCATCGCAGCAGCGATGGGGAGGGCCACCGCAGCGCGTCGGCGCTGTGATGGAGGGGTCATGCACTGGCGCAAGCTCCCTTCTGTGCATCCACCACATCGCGTGCATGCCGAAGTTAGCCTGGCGCCGCTTCGACGCGGTCAATTGCCATTCAATTTTGCCATCGGCGTGTGCGCACGACGCCTAGTGATGGAACAGCAAAAAACTCGCGACTGCGAAAAACAGGAGGAGCGATGCATAGCTGAACGGCCGGATCCAAGGGTGCGGCAAATGGGCGCGGCTGGGATCGCCGACGGGATAGACAACCACGATCTGGGTTCCGTTCGGCGGTATTCGCGACGTCCTGAAGACCGGGTCGGTGGTTTCGTAACCGGCATCGGGCCCCTCATCGATGCGAAACATCGCTGCAAACGTCTCAATATTTTTGGGGCTTCTCTCGGTGAGATGCCCAAGGACGGTGGCGCGCACTCGCCGACGCCCTCGCCGAAGCTCCTGCAAATCCTGCCGCACCAGCGTGGCTAGCAGCATCAGGATGAAGACAAGCAAGAATGCCAAATAAGCCGATCTCAATGACTCCTCCACTTGCAGCAGTGAGATGGGGTTGAGCTTTCTGCCGGATGGTTCACACTCATTGCGGACGAAGCGTACGATCAAAAAAGTCAGCGGTCGCCTGATCTGCCGCGAGCCACGACTGCCACCGTAAGAATCCGTGGATCTCGTTCGGGATCACGAATTGTTCGAACGGCACGTGCTTCTCCTCGAGGCGGCGGGCGAGGTCGATGGTCTGCTCGAAATTGACGTTGCGGTCGTCGTCGCCCTGGATCAGCAGCACCGGCGACCTCCACTGCTCCATGGTCGCGATCGGCGAGGAGTCGAATGCGACCTTCATCGCTTCCTCTGAATCGCCTTTCTCATAGCGCTTGGGCTGCTTTTCAAGGCGCGAGGCGATGTTCCTGGACCAGTCGTGCACGCCGTGCATGTCGACCCCGGCCTTGAAGATGTCCGAATTGCGCGCGAGCCCCATGGCGGTCAGGAACCCGCCGTAGGAGCCGCCCCAGATGCCGATCTTCATTGGGTCGACGTCGCTCATCGCCTGCAGATATTTCGCCCCGGCGACCACGTCCTGATACTCCGCGGCTCCCGCGGGGCCGGCATGGTCGGGGCGGTGGAAGCGGTGGCCATAGCCGATCCCCAGCCGGTAATTCACCGACAGCACGACATAGCCGTGGTTGGCGAGATACTGGTTCACCGCATAGCCGTTGCTGTAATAGTCCATATAGTGCCAGCCGAGCAGCATCTGCCGCGGAGGGCCGCCGTGGACGAAAATGATCCCCGGTTTCCGCGCGCCGCTGCCGTTGTCGAACAGCTGACCGTGGATCACCCAGCCGTCGGCCGAGGCGAACGCGACGTCGCGCGGCGCGATCAGCTCGCTTTGCGGAAACTCGCTAGGAACGGGTCCCGTGTCGAGCTCGTGCCGGCCCGACCCGCCGAGGCCGATCTCGGCGACGGAAGGCGGTGCCTGCACGCCTGCGTCGATGAACGCGACTTCGTCCGGTCCCGCTGCGACGGGGGACCATTCGAGGCTCGTCCCGCTCGTCAGCTCGACCGGAGCCGCAGAATCCACCGGAACGCGGAACAGGTGCCGGCGGTCGCCGTCGTCCTTGGTCGGGCCCGTGTTGGCGTCGTAGATCAGGAACTTCCGATCGCGGCTGAGCGCGACATGCTCGACCATATAGTCACCCGGCGTCAGCAGCACTGGCGCTCCGCCGGTCACGGGAATCGAATAGAGGTGCGGCCAATTGTCGAGATCCGCGAGGAACACGAGCCGGTCGCCGTCGGCCCAGTGAAGGTTCACTTCGCCCGCGGTTTCGGGATATGAGCCTAGGAGCGTGTCGGGGCTCTGCCAGACGCGCGTCGCCCTCCCGCTCGCAGCATCGGCCACCCACAAGGAGAATGGGTTGGGGGTCTGCCTGAGCAATGGCTTGGGCGCACCGCCCTTCCCCGGCTGCCGCGCGAACGCGATGCGCGACCCGTCGGGCGACCATGTCGGATAGCCGTCGAGGTCGGTCGAGGGCGCGAGATAGGTCAGCTTCTTCGCGACGACATCGTAGATACCGATGAAGCTGTGGTCGTCGCGATCGGACACGAAGGCGAGCTTCGATCCGTCCGGCGACCAGGTGAGGTTCCCGTCCTCGCCGCGATCGAAGAACAGCCGCTTGGGCTTGCCCTTCCCGGTGAGCGCCGCGGTCCACACCTGCTTGTCCTTGACGTAGGCGAACTCGCCCCGAGACGAGATCGCCGGCGCATCGCCCTCGGCGACCTTGACCGGCGCACCGCCCGTCAGCTTCGCGGCCCAGATCGTGACCTTGGGCTCGACCGGCGAGGAATTGGGATCGGGCGGAAATTTCACGTCCCAATTCGCGTCGTGATCGCCGCCGCGCACGTAAACGAGATGCCTGCCGTCGGGCGAGAAGGTCAGCTGCGTGATCTCCTGCCCGTCGTCGTCAGCATATTGGGTGACCTGCCGCGGCCTGAACGCCGGCCCGTCCGCGACCCAAACATTCCGCACCCCTTTGAGAACCCGCACGAACGCGATGGCGTCGCCTTTCTCCGCGGCGTCGAGCTCCGGCACGAACGGATAGGAGATCACCTGTTCCATCGTGAACGTGCCAGTGTTGGGTTGTGCTGCGGCCGGTGCCGGCGCAACGGCGAGCACGCAGCACGCAAGCGCTGCGCCAACCGATCGGCCGACCGCTGTACGGACGCGGACTGTGCTCGCCATTGATTCCCCTCCGATTCCCGAGTTGCCGTTTGTGTCCGGCAAGCTTCATCTCCGCAATGGCCGCCGTGTTTCACGCACATCAATTCCTGGGTGCGCAGCGCTTCGCTCTTCCCGAAGCGGCAGTTTCGATTCTAGGCTGGACGATAAACCGGGGAGGTTCCAATGCGTTTGCTCGTCGTCATGGCCGCAGCCGCCGCCAGTTTTGCCACCGCAGGAGCCGCCGCCCAGCAGCCGGCCGGCGCGATCCTGCTCAAGCCCGCGCAGGTGTTCGACGGAGTCGACCCGCATCCGCACACCGGCTGGCAGGTGGTGGTCGAAGGCGACAAGATCGTCGCGGCCGGACCCAACGTCGTCGCTCCGGCGGGCGCCAAGGTCATCGACCTTCCGGGCGAGACCCTCACGCCCGGCCTGATCGAGGGCCACAGCCACATCTTCCTCCACCCCTACAACGAGACCAAGTGGGACGATCAGGTGCTCCATGAGCCGCTCGCGCTTCGCACCGCGCGCGCGGTCGTCCACGTCCGCAAGACCCTGATGGCCGGCTTCACCACCGAGCGCGATCTCGGCACCGAGGGCGCGGGCTATGCCGACGTCGGCATCAAGCAGGCGATCAACCAGGGTATCATCCCCGGCCCAAGGATGCTGGTCGCGACCAAGGCCAATGTCGCTCGCGGGGCTTACGGGCCGAAGGGCTTCGAGCCAGGCGTGAAGATCCCGCAGGGTGCGGAGGAAGTGAATGGGGCGGACGAGATGCGGGCGGCGGCGCGCGACCAGATCGCTGCGGGCGCGGACGTCATCAAGATGTACGCCGATTACCATTACCTCCCCGGAGAGCCGTCTCGGCCGACTCTGACCGAGGAGGAAATGGCGGCGGGCGTGCAGGTTGCGCATGACGCCGGGCGCATCGCCGCCGCGCACGCGACCACCGCCGAAGGCATGCGCCGCGCGATCCTCGCCGGGGTCGACACGGTCGAGCACGGCTACGGCGGCACTCCGGAGATCTTCAAGATGATGCACGACCGCGGCACCGGCTACTGCCCGACGCTCGGAGCGTCCGAGGCCTATGCGCAATATTTCCAGGGCTGGAACGGCAAGGAGCCAGCGCCGGAGAGCGTCCAGGAGAACCGCCGCGCCTTCCAGATGGCGATGAAGGCCGGAGTCAGGATCTGCATGGGCGGCGACGTCGGCGTGTTCGCGCACGGCAAGAACTGGCTCGAGATGGAAGCGATGCAGCGCGGCGGGATGCCGGCCGCCGAGGTGATGATCGCCGCCACCTCCGGCAACGCCGCGATCTTCCACCTCGCCGACCGTGGCCAGGTGAAGCCCGGTCTCCTCGCCGACCTTGTCGCCATGCCCGCCGACCCGACCAAGGATGTTGCCGCCGTCGAGCACGTCAATTTCGTCATGAAGGGCGGCGAAGTCTTCAGGAACGATGCGCGCTAAGCCAATTCGCTCGTCAATTTCGGTTTTCGCGCAAATAGCTTCGCAGTAAGATGGGGTACGGGGAGTAAGATATGCTGTCCATTCACCGGACTTCGCTCGGGATCACCCTGATCTTAATGGTCTGCGCCAAAGGGGCTGCTGCCCCTGCGCCTCCGCCGATCGCGCCGTTTCGAACGGTTTGGCTCAAGGATACGCGTTCGATCTCGGACGCAATGGCGGTCAACTCGGCGATCGACGTGCTGATGGGCCACGCTGGCTCGTGCCACGCGCGCGGGCTCGAGGCGGCGCTTAGCTGTGCGTGCAATGCAACCGCAGACGTCAGCCGGCTAAAGGCCGTCTATCGTCAGACGGCGCTGAGACACCCCGATTGGAACGAGCCGAATACGATCGTCACTTACAAGAATTCCGCGAACGGCCACTTCATTTCGCTCAACTTCGCCGCGACCAACGGAATGATTGCCCGATGTGACAAGCGCTGACCGGGCGCGACAGCTTCGCGCCCGCTAGCGGTTGACCGTCTCCATCCCGCGCTCGTGGTAGCGCTGCCCGGCGGCGGCACCGGGCGGGAGGATCGAGTCGAGCTGCTTGAGATCCTCGCCCGTCAGATGAACCTTCAGCGCGCCGATATTGTCATCGAGATATTTGACGTGCTTGGTGCCCGGGATCGGGACGATGTCCTCGCCCTGGGCGAGCACCCAGGCGAGCGCGAGCTGCGCCGTCGTGCAGCCCTTTTCCTCGGCCATCTTCTCGACTTCGCGGACGAGCGCGATGTTCTTGGCGAAATTCTCGCCCTGGAAGCGCGGGTGGTTGCGGCGGAAGTCATCCGCCGGGAAATCGTCCGGCGACCTGAACTGGCCGGTCAGGAACCCGCGCCCGAGCGGCGAATAAGCGACATAACCGATGCCGAGCTCGCGCACCGTCGGAAGCACCTCGGCTTCCGCGTCGCGGCTCCATAGCGACAGCTCGGTCTGGACCGCGGTGATCGGGTGCGTGGCATGCGCCTTGCGGATCGTCTGCGGCGCCGCTTCGGAAAGGCCGAGGAAGCGGATTTTCCCCTCATCCTTGAGGCGACTCATCGCGCCGACGGTGTCCTCGATCGGCACTTTGGTGTCGACCCGGTGCTGATAATAAAGGTCGATCGTCTCGACCTTCAGGCGCCTGAGGCTCGCCTCGCACGCGGAGCGCACATAATCCGGGTCGCCGCGAACGCCGAGGAACTCGCCGTTAGGTCCGCGCACATTGCCGAACTTGGTCGCGAGGAACACCTCATCGCGCCGGTCGGCGATGGCTCGCCCGACCAGCTCCTCGTTCTTGCCCCAGCCGTACATGTCGGCCGTGTCGAGGAATGTCACTCCGCGGTCGAGCGCGTGGTGGATGGTCGTGATCGACTCAGCCTCGCTGCCGCCGACGTAGAACTCGCTCATGCCCATGCAGCCAAGCCCGATGGCGGAGACTTCGGGCCCGTTGCGGCCGAGGCGGCGCTTGGCGATTTCGAACATGCTCTTCTCCTCTTTAATCCATATGGACCATGGGCGTTTCGTCGGCCTTGCTTCCGCGCTTCATGAAGAACAGCAGCGGAAGGATCGCGAAGGTGATGATCATCATCATCTTGAAGTCGTCGAGATAGGCGATGAACAATGCCTGCCGAGTGACCTCCGCGTTGACATAGGCCAGCGCCGCATTCCCGAACCGGCCGAGGTTCTGCATCAGCTCCGGGTTCAGCGTCGGGATGTTGCGCTGGGTCACGTGCGCGGCAATGTCGGCGTGCGACACCTGGGTCAGCCGGACGAGCTCCGTGCTGACAACGGAGATGCCGATCGAGCCGCCAATGTTCCGCGACAGGTTGAGGAGCGCCGCGCCGGTCGTCCTGAACTTGGTCGCAAGCGTTTCGAAGGCGAGAGTCTGCAGCGGGACGAAGATCAGGCCGAGCCCGAGCCCCTGGACGATTCCGCTCATGACCACCGGCCGCGACGGTTGATCGATCGCGAATCCGGTCATCATGCGCAGCGAAATGCCCATGCAGATGACCCCGATCCCGACGAGCAGCCGAGCGTCGACCTTCCCGGTCAATCGTCCGGCGATCAGCATCGAGAACAAGGTCCCGAGCCCGCGCGGCGCCGTCAGGAACCCGGACTGGAGCACCGAATAGCCGTAGAGGTTCTGCAGGAGGGGTGGCAGCAGCGCGAGGCCGGCAAGAAGCAGCACGCCGGTCACCGCCATGAACACGACGCTGGTCGCGAAATTCCGGTCCTTGAAGATCTGGCGGTCGAACAACGGGTGCTTGGCCGCCACCATGTGGACCAGGAACATCCAGCCGGCGGCGATCGCGAGGCCCGCCTCGATCCGGATCTCCCAGCTCGAGAACCAGTCCTTCTGCTCTCCGCGGTCGAGGCAGAACTGGAGCGACGCCAGGGCAATCGCGAGCAGAGCAAAGCCGAACATGTCGAACTTTCGCTCGTGGGTGCCGGACTTGGGCATGAACGGAAGCATGACGAGGATGCAGACGATTCCGACCGGGAGGTTGACCAGGAACACCCACCGCCAGTCGTAATTGTCGGTCAGCCAGCCCCCGATTACAGGTCCGAGGATCGGGCCGATCATCACTCCGCCGCCGAACAGCGCCATCGCCTGGCCGTGCTTTTCGCGCGGGTTGATGTCGAACAAAGTCGCCTGGGCGAGCGGGACGATGAATGCGCCGCCGACGCCCTGAAGGGCGCGGAACAATACCATTTCCGGAAGCGACGTCGCGGTTGCGCAAAGGACCGAGGCCGCCGTGAACACGACCACCGACACCAGCATCAGCCGCTTGCGCCCGACCTTGTCGGCGAGCCAGCCGCTGATCGGAAGGGCGATGGCGGACGCGACGATGTAGCTCGTCAGCACCCAGTTGATCGTGTCCTGGGTCGCGCTGAGGCTCGCCTGCATGTGGGGCAGCGCGACGTTGGCGATCGTTGTGTCGAGCACCTGCAGCAGCACCGCCGCCATGATCCCGACGGTGACGATCAGCCGCTGCGTCGTCGGCAGCGGATGGGTTGCTTCGGCCGCGCTGGCCATCCGAGGTCTCGCGCCTACTTCTTGCCGTTGTTGTCGAAGTAGACGGTCGCGGTGACCGACAGACCCGCGATCATCGCCTTCGACGGAGTCCCGTTGAACGCGATCCTGACCGGCACGCGCTGGGTCACCTTGACCCAGTTGCCGTTGGCGTTCTGCGCCGGAAGAAGCGAGAATTCGCTTCCCGTGCCGGCGCCGACGCTCTGCACGTGCGCCGGGAATTTCTCGCCCGAATAGGCATCCACTTCGATCTCGGCGCGCTGGCCCGGAACCATGCGGCCGACGTCCTTCTCCTTGAAGTTCGCTTCGACCCATGCGGTCTGACTGTGGACCAGCGACAGCATTCCGAGGCCCTCGGCAGCCATCTGGCCGACCTGAAGGTTGTCCGCATTCTCGACCGTTCCGTCCATCGGCGCGCGGACCGTGGTACGGGAAAGGTCGAGCCTCGCCTTGTCGACCGCCGCCTGCGCCTGCGCGATCTGCGGCTGCTCGCCGGGAGCGATCGCCGCCTGGGCGTTCG
The DNA here is from genome assembly GCA_036273215.1 of Sphingomicrobium sp. Classification (GTDB taxonomy): domain Bacteria; phylum Pseudomonadota; class Alphaproteobacteria; order Sphingomonadales; family Sphingomonadaceae; genus Sphingomicrobium. The sequence continues at coordinate 7,448 of DASUIC010000058.1, read as the reverse complement.
CGGCGCGGGCCTTGGCGTCTTGAAGCTGCTGCTCGGCGGTTTTCACCTCGTTGAGCGCGTCGTCGTAAGCCGAGCGAGTCGTGAAGCCCTCCTTGAGGAGCGCGGTCTGCCGGCCGAGCGCATTCTCCTTGATCTTAAGGTTCGCTTGCGAGCCGGTGATGTCCGCTCCGGTCCCTGCCGCCTGAGTCTTCAGCTGCGTGGTCTGCAACCTTGCCGAGGCGAGCTGGGCCTGTGCATTCTCGAGCGCGACCTGAAACGGCGCGGGGTCGATCCGGAAGAGGACATCGCCCTTCTTCACCTTGACGCCGTTGCGAACGAAGACCTGCTGCACTGGACCGGTGACCTGCGCGCTCACAGAGACGATGTCCTGCTTGATCATCGCATCGTCGGTCGACACGCTTCCGCCGCTTGTCAGCCAGTAATAGGCCCCCCCGACGATCAGCAGAGCCGGAACAATCAGCATGACGATCGTCTTGAGCGCGCCTTTGCCCTTGGGGACCTTGATCTTTTTCCTGCCTTTTGACTCGGCGGTGCCGGTCATCGGCTCGGTGGCCATTTTGTTCATTCGTTCGATGCCCTGTTCAAGCTGTTGTTCCTGCACGCGTTCTCGCGCGCCCGGTTGAGCACCCGGCGGGTGGTCTCGATGTCGCGTTCATCGATTCCGGCAAACGCCTCGGCCACCATGTCGTCGGCAATGCCTTTGAGCTTCGCGATGAGCGGCTGTGCCCGTGCGGTGACGTGAAGCCGCCACGCCCGCCGGTCGGCCGGATCCGCCCTGCGCTCGACGAGGCCACCCTCTTCGAGCCGGTCGACGATCCGCGACAGCGTAATCGGCTCGATCTCCAGCATGTCGGCGAGCTCGATCTGCCTGAGACCCGGTCGCCGATCGAGACGGAACAGCACCTTCCACTGCGCCCGGGTAACGCCCAGCCCGACCGCTCGGCGATCGAACGCCTTGCGCAGCGCGTGCGCGGTTTCCCCGATCTCGAAAGGAAGGGTTTCCATCGGCAACGGATATAATAAGCCTGCTTATATTAAGCAACTCTCAAGGCGGCGCGCAGTTCCAGTGGTTTCGCCGTGTTGACGATCCTGCCTGGAGCATCGGGCGCGCCAGTCCGTTGATGGTGGCGTCACGGGAGGTCTGCAATGAGGTTCGTGTGGATCGGCTTTTTGAAGGAGGGCGCCCCGGCGATCCCGCAGGCTGTGCAGCAGCAGGTCAGCGACTTCATCGGGCAGCCCTTCATCAACGTCTGTAATGTCGGCGCGCTGCGCAACGCGGCGGGCGACCGGGCTGCAATGATGATGATCTTCGAAGCAGACAGCCGGGCCGCGGCCGAGGCGCTGGTCGAGAGCAGCCCCTACCTTCGCGCCGGCCTCTACCGCGAGCACCATCTGTTCGAATTCCAGGACGAAGTGGGGTGAGGTGCCGCGTTGACGCGCTATTGGCGCCGACTTAACTGAGCGCCCCGGCTCCGCGGGTATGATGTAATGGTAGCCTGTCAGCTTCCCAAGCTGAACGCACGGGTTCGATTCCCGTTACCCGCTCCAATTTCGCGCGCAGCCGGGGGCAGCTTCGATATTGGGGCGCCGGAGTGCTCGTTGCGTCGCTAACTCCCGAATTACGAGTATTTCGCGGCTTCGGTCTTGCAGTCGTAGGGCAGCCGCTCGCTAGTGCAGAAATCGGGCCAGTATCCGCTTTGGCGCCAGTATCGCACCAATCCCAGCTTGGCCGCGACCTGCATGAACCTTGGATCGGCGCGAACGGATTTGAAATCGGGCCGGAACAACGCGCTGGTGTCGACGAACCGGTCGAATTTCGGATCCTCGAGCAATCGGTAGACGTCATCCACGCGCCCGAAGTTGCCGAGCGCGAGAAGCACAGCGTTTCGCCCGCTCGGGTCGCGCGCTGACTGGTCGCTGACGGCCGCGATGGCATCATCGACCTTCGCAGGCGCCGGGTCGAGCCGGGCGGCAATGAGCTTGCGAAATGGGTCCATCGCAGAATCGCTGGAGTCAGTAATTCGCGGCAGGATCGCCAAGGCTACTCGCGGATCGCCGTAGCGAAACTGAAAGCCGAATTCGGCCGACTCGATCGCCGGGTCGTTGGGCCATTTCGCCTTCGCCTCGGCGATGTCCGACTTCGCCTTCGAAAACTCTCCGGAATAGGTGAGCGCGAGAATGTACTGCGATCGCGCATAAGGGGCTCCGGGCTCCAGCTCGACGGCTCGCTGTGCGGCCTGAACCGAATCCGACATCCGTCCGACGGCCAGGAGCTCATTGGACAGATGCATCTGGATCATCCCGTAACCGGGATCGACTTTCGCGCCCTGTCCCAAGACCTGGAGAGCCCGGAACGAATCATTGGAAATAAGATGATATTCGGCATCGTAGGTCAGTGCGCTGTCCGGATCGAGCTTTCGAGCCTGGGCAATCGCATCGCGAGCACTTTGCACAGCAGCCGCATAAGCCGCGGGCGGGCTGTCGCGCAGGCGCGCCGCAATCCACGATCGGCTGAGTGCAAGATAGCCCCAGCCGGGAGCGAAGTCGGGCGCGAGTTTGGTGATCCGCTCGAAAATGGTGACGAAATCTTCGTTTGAAAGCTTGGTGTCGCCAAGCCCGGTGCAGCCGCTGAGATAGAGGCCAAGCGCCGGCTGCGTGAGCCGCCTCGAGCCGCCTCTCGCGTCGGTCAGACAGAGCGCCGCCTTGGACGCCATCGCCGAAACGTCCGCCTTGAGGTCGGCGCCGGATGCATCGGCTACACTCCAGTTGTGCGACCACAGGGTCGTCCGGCCGTCTTCGTCCGACAGACTCAGCGTCGCATCCGCGGCCGCTCCCTTCGGCTCGGTCGATATCTGCAGGCGGTAGCCGGACGTCCGGCCGCCCGCCTGGTCGGGGCCGATAACCGTCGCGCGGTCGAACCTCCTCGGCAGAAACGCAGCCATGTCCGCCGCCGCCACGTTCGCATAATCCGCTGCCATTGCCCGATCCGGCGATTCCGGCGAGGGAACGACCGCGATTGCGATGTCGTGCTCGCCAGGCCATTCGAGCCAGGCGACGAGGGCCGCGGCCACCGCCACAAGGCCGATGACCGCTCCGATGATCACGGGCCGTCGAAAGACTGCGCGGAACCGAGTGTGTCGCGGGGGTTCAGCTGTCGTCGCGGGCTGCGAAACGTTGGCGATCCGCTCGATCGCGCTGCGGATGCGCTCGGCGCCGGACGGCTGACCGAGACCGCGCCACTTCGTCAGATCGATCGCCTGATATTGCCGGAAGCCGAGCGGCGGCTCGGTCCCGTCGAGCGACAAAGGGATGAGCTTGGCCGAGTCGCGTCCGAACCCCGCTTCGTCGCGAACCCACGCCGATTGGACCGACTCCTTCGACCACAAGACCAGAACAGCGGCGCAATCTTTCAGCGCCTTCTCGATTTCGGCCGAGAAGCTCGCCCCGCCGCCGATGTCATCGTCGTCGCGCCAGACGTCGTGGCCTTCACGCTCCAGCCACTCGGCGAGCCGCCGCGCCTTTGCCGAGTCCTTGCGCGAGTAACTTAGGAACAGCTTCGGCATTTGGCCCCCGTTAGAGCGCCGGAGGCTGCGCTTCCGCCAAAGCCGATGCAAGTGCGAGCTAGATGCCGCCTTCGACCGGATCGTGGCCAGCGTCGCGCAGCCGACGCAGGAGCTCCTCGCCGGTCGCTCTCGCGAGCTCACCATCTTCCGAGCGGATCACGAAGTTCGAACCGAATCCGCCGTCCTTGAAGAAAGGATAGCTGCCGATCGCGACACCCGGGTGCGCCGCCTCGGTTTCGCGAAGCAGGTCCGCGACCTCGCTCTCCGGAGCTCTGGCGCCGACCGTCACCGAGACCATCGGCCGCCCGCCCTCGAGCGTGCCCGTCAAAGCTTCGAGCATGCTGGCCGCGATGCTCGGCACACCTGCGAGCACATAGACGTTGTCCATCCTGATCCCCGGCGCTCCCGAGCTTGGATTGTTCAGCAGCTCGGCGCCTTGCGGAGTCCGCGCCATCCGCAGCCGCGCCTCGGTGAGTTCGACTTGGCGCTCGCGATAATAATCCTCGAGGATCTTTCGTGCCTCCGGATGGACGATCACCGGAACGCCGAACGCCTCCGCGACGGCATCGACCGTGATGTCGTCGTGCGTCGGCCCGATCCCGCCGGTGGTGAACAGATAATCGTGGGCCGAGCGAAGCGCATTCAGCGCCTCGCCGATCCGCGCGATGTCGTCGGGCACCACCCTGACCTCGGCCAGCCTGATCCCCTGCTCGTTCAGCCAGGTGGCGACCTGGGCGACATTCCTGTCCTGCGTCCGCCCGGACAGGATCTCGTCCCCGATCACCAGCAGCGCCGCAGTCCAGGTCCGGTCGGAATCCATCGCTCCGCCCTAACCCGACCGCGGAGCCGCGCAACAGGCTTGCGCAGGAGCATTACTCATGTAAGACACGCTACAAATGTAGCCACGTGGAGTCGCCGGATGTTCGCTGTCCTTCTCGCCCTGGCCGCCGCGCCGTCCTTTGCAGTCGCAACTCCGGCATTCGACCCGCGGCTGCACAAGAAGGAAATCGCCGGGCGTCCGGCTGAAGTGCTCGTCCTCGGAACGATGCATTTGTCAGACCTCACGCGTTCGACCGATCCGCGAATCTTCCAGTTGCTGATCGACCGCCTCGCGCGCTTCAACCCGCAGATCATCACCGTAGAAGGCTTGTCCGGCGAGGAATGCGACACGCTGCAGCGGTTCAAGTCAGTGCACGGCGCCGATACGTGGGACACCTATTGCTCCGATACGTCGGACATCGAGAAAGCGACAGGCCTCAGCGTCCCCGCGGCGACCGCGGAAGTGGACAAGGCGCTCGCCAGCTGGCCCGTCTCGCCGACGCCCACGCAGCGGCGGCGCCTCGCGATGCTGTTCATTGCCGCGAACGACCGCGGTTCGGCGACGGTCCAGTGGCTGCGGCTTCCCACGGCCGAGCGCCACGCCGGCGACGGCCTTACCCCGGCGATGGTTGAAATCCTCGAGCGCAAGGGCAAGCCGCTCAACGAGAATTACACGATCGCCGCTGCGCTGGCGGCGCAGCTCGGGCTCGAGCGCATCTATCCGGTCGATGACCACACCGCCGATACCGCGCTCGACAACAATAGCCCGGAAGGGAAAGCCTACGGAAACGCCATTCAGGCCGCGTGGAACCACGAACCGCCGCCCGCCGTCCGCGGCGAGGAGGACCGGCTCGAGAAGAATCTCCGAACCGGCGCCGACGTGCTTGCTCTCTATCGCCTTGTGAATGCGCCGCAGGCCCAGCGTGACACGATCGCTTCCGACATGGGCCGCGCCGTCTCGTATCCGCCAGCGCAGCCCTATGGCCGGCAGTATGTCGCCTGGTGGGAGACGCGCAATTTGCGAATTGCCGCGAACATCCGAAGCACCCTCCAGGAAAAGCCGGATTCGCGCGTGCTCTCGATCATCGGAGCGACCCACAAGGGCTATTTGGATGCCTATCTCGGCATGATGCAGGACATCCGCCTGGTCGACGCCGAGCAGTTCCTCCGGTGACGGGGTGCAAATCCGCGCCTCAACGACTAATTAGGATGCCATGACTCAATACATCACCGTCGCCGCCGACGACGACCGCGCCGAATCGCGCAACGGAGTCATCAAGCTGCACGGGCCCGAGGCGTTCGAGGGCATGCGCCGCGCGGGCAAGCTCGCCGCCGAGACGCTCGACGCGCTCGTCCCGCACGTCGTGCCCGGCGCCTCGACCCAGGCGCTCGACGACATCGTCTATCAGATGACGGTAGATGCCGGCGCCGTCCCGGCGACGCTCGGCTACCGCGGCTACACCAGGAGCTGCTGCGTCTCGATCAACCACGTCGTCTGCCACGGCATTCCCAGCGAGAAGACGCTCAAGGAAGGCGACATCGTCAACATCGACGTGACCCCGATCCTCGACGGCTGGCATGGCGACACCAGCCGGATGTATCTGGTCGGCGACGTTCCGATCAAGGCCAAGCGCCTCGTCGACGTCACCTACGAATGCCTGATGCTGGGCATCGAGCAGGCGAAGCCCGGCAACACGCTCGGCGACATTGGCCACGCCATCCAGCGCTACGCCGAGGCGCGCCGCTACAGCGTCGTCCGCGATTTCTGCGGCCATGGCGTCGGGCGGCTGTTCCACGACAGCCCCGAAGTCGTCCACGCCGGCCGCGCCGGCACCGGACCCGAATTGAAGCCGGGAATGATCTTCACCATCGAGCCGATGATCAACATCGGCCGCCCCGACGTGAAGCTGCTCGACGACGGCTGGACCGCCGTCACCCGCGACCGCTCACTCTCCGCCCAGTTCGAACATTCGATCGGAATCACCGAAACCGGCTGCGAGGTGTTCACCAAGAGCCCTGCTGGCCTGAACCGGCCTCCTTACGCTTGATTCTCGGTCGGGGGCTGCCCAGGGCTGGCGCTGCGCCCCTACAGGTCGACAAACCTCCTCTTTCGATCAGCAGGCATCGGCCTTCGACCAGCGGTACGCGAATCCGTTACGTTACCGGTCCATTCACGTGAACCGGTGAGAATCCGAACGGAACGAACGATCTGCCACAATCGAGGAGACGCCTCATGGTCGCGAAGCGGATTCTTGCAGGAATATCGGCGACAGCCATGCTCGCCTGCACTGGCTGCACCGCGCAGGAGCTCGCAGCGATGCAGGCGGGCGCGAGCAATGACGATAGCGCCACCCCCGTCTACACGCCGCCGGACACGCCCTTTCCACCCCCCCCGCCAACTCCCCCGAGTGGGGCGGCGATCGACGTGACGAACGGTCATCTGCTCGCTCCCTTCGGACCGGATACTTGGTTCGATCCGACGACAGGCACCGTGCTCCCGCCCGGATCGCCGGTCATTCCGCAATGAGGAAAGCGGCGTAGCTCTCAGGCCGCCCTTGCCTTCTCCACCGCATCCCACCGCGCAGTCAGCTCAAGCGCCGCTTCGACATCTGCGGGGAAGTCGACCTCGCCCCATTCCTCGCCCGCTATGTCGAGGGTCCACACCTCGCCGTTCTGCGCGAGGTGGTGGACGACTCGGAGATACCAGATCGTCGTGCCCTCGGGCGTGCGCATCGCGCGGTCGATCGCGTCGCGGAAGCGCTCGGCGCCGCCTGAACGGAAGGCGAGAAGGCCGATCGATTCGGCGTTGACGCCCTCGGCGATCCGCTTGCCGATCGCGCGCAGCCGCCCGTCCTCGGCGGCGATCACCTTCATGTCGTCCTCGTCATAGGAATCCTTGCGATCGATGGTGACGCAGATGCCGCTGCGGTCGTTGGCGACCACGCGGCGCATCAGCTCTCGGCTGACGAGCGTATCGCCGTTCCACACCAGGCAATCGCCGCTGAGCTCCTCGCGCGCCATGAACAGAGAGCCGGTGTTGTCCGCGACCTTGTAGAAGGGATTGAA
>DASUIC010000057.1:0-22902 GCA_036273215.1 Sphingomicrobium sp. | reverse complement strand
CGACGCGATTTGGGGAGGAGCGCGGCCTCGCTCTTGCGGCGAAGACGCTCGGTGACCTCGTCGGTGTTGTCGGCGCCGGCGGCGTTGCAGCGGATGTGGCAGAGGCAGAGCGCCTCGATCGGCTGCGGCTCGCCCGCCGGACTGGACTCGATGCTGAGCACCCGCGGGCCCCTGTCGTGGCCGTCGGGGAGGTCGAAGCGGATCGGCAGGCGGCAGCGGCGGCACTTCTCGCCGTCGCGCTGGCGGATCGCGGCGATTCGCTGCTGCTGCTCGCGCTCGCGGCGGAGAGTCCATGGGCTGACGTATCGGGCGAGGAACTGGCGGTTCATGGACTCACCATAACCGCTCATCCTCACCAAAGAATTACGATTCCGGCGGCCCCGCTCAGCCCTCGCGCTTCAGCATGAAACCGCGCGCGGAGAACCAGTCGTTGGCCTTGGCGCTGAACAGGAAGATCGAGATCACGACGAGCACGATCAGGCTGAAGACCAGCAGCGCCTTCACCGGCGAGATGTAGAGTCCGACGAGGATCTGGATGATCGTCCACACGACGTACAGCACGCGCGACCATGGCTGCCCCTTGAAGATGCCGTAAGCGACGATGAAGCTGACGAGACAGCCGATGACTCCCCACACCTGGTTGACGACGAGCGGCACGGGCGAGTTGGCGAGCATCTTCGCGGCCATCGGGTTGGATCCCATGGTCGCGGCGCCGTAGAGCCCGAACAAGCCGAGCACGATCAGAATCCAGGCGATGACGGTCAATGAAAGCGGACGTTTTTCCATGGTCGTTCCCCCTCTCCGGAGAAGCGCCAAGCTACAGCCGTGCGTTGGTCTGGCAAGACCCTCGGGCGCTATTTCCCCGCCGGCGCATCGGCGGCCGCCGCGGCGGCTTTCGCCTGTGCCTTCGCCTGTGCTTCGGCCCTCGCCTTCTTCGCCGCGGCTTCGGCCTGTTCCTGCTCGCGCCGCGCCTTGGCCATCAGGTAGAGATGATATTCGTCGGGATGCGGATCGGTGACGAACATCTCGCCGACATTCTCGCCCTTGGCCGCTTTCTCCGCCATGGTGGCTGCGGCGAGCGCGGCGCCGACCAGGTTGATTCCCGGCATGGTGCAGGGGATCGGCCCGACGGTGGCGCAGTCGGGTCTCGAATAGCGCCCGAGCGGGGGCGCCGGAGCGCCCTTCTTGAGCTCGCGTTTGGCTTCCATGATGTCGGGATTGAGGCGGTATCCCTGGGGCCGCTGGGCGCAGATTACGATCTGGCGCTCGTCGGCGGTCTGCCGGGCCCGGTCGCAATCCTGTTCGGCGGGTTTGGCCTGGGCTTGGGGTGCAGGCCGAGCCGAGGTCTGAACTGCCCCGCCGGCCGCCGGCTGGGCGGCGGCGGAGAGGACGAGGAACGCCAGCGACATCGACATTCATCATGTCTTGACGCCCCATAGCTTACGCGTTGATGAAGGGAGCGCCGCGGCGGGGCTTCGGTGGGTGTGTTCCAGATGCGATTGACGATCCCGATCGGCGCTTGCGCCTTGTGCTGCGCGCTTGCTTCGCCCGCGAGAGCCCAGCAACTCGCTTCGGCGGACGCGCCGCCCGACCTCTCGAATCTCTCGATCGAGCAGCTCGCGCAGATCAAGGTGACCTCGGCCTCGAAGCAGGCTGAGCCGCTGAGCGGCGCCCCAGCGGCGCTTTACGTGATCACCAGCCAGGACATCGTCGATTCAGGCGCGACTTCGCTACCCGAGGCGCTTCGGCTCGCGCCCAACCTCAACGTCCAGCAGGTGACCGCGAGCCAGTATGCGATCGCGGCGCGCGGCTTCAACGGGATCCAGGCCGGCAACAAGCTGCTGGTGCTGATCGACGGCCGCTCGATCTACACCCCGCTAGGCGACAATGTGATCTGGGAGCAGCACCAGCCGCTGCTCGAGGACATCCAGCAGATCGAGGTGATCAGCGGCCCAGGCGGGACGCTCTACGGGCCCAACGCCGTGAACGGGGTCGTGAACATCACCACCAAGAGCGCCGAGGACACGATCGGCGGACTGCTCCGCGGGACGGCCGGGGCCGACGAGCGGACCGCCGCGGCGCGCTACGGTTTCGCGCTCGGCTCGGCGGGAGCGATCCGAATTTACGGGGATTATGACGACCGCGAGGGTCTGCCGCAGGGGATCGGGGCCGACATCGACGACCGTTCCCGTTCATGGCAGGGCGGCTTCCGCTCCGATTTCGGAGGCGAGGGCGACACGTTCACCCTTCAGGGCGATCTTTTCCATTCGACCGACGATCTGTTCGCCGGCGACCACACCAACGCGCACAATTTGCTCGGCCGCTGGACCCATGACCTCGGCCGGTCGGCATCGTTCGAGTTCCAGAGCTATTACGATTGGTACAAGAGCGACGTCACGCTGGTCGATCAGTCGCTCGCGACGTTCGACAACGAAGCCCAGCTCAATCTCACCGCCGGACCGCACCAGATCGTCGCCGGAGCCGGCGTACGAACGACGAAGGACCGCTTCGTCAACGGCCTGAACGCGTTCGAACTCGACCCCGAAAGCCGGCGCCTGTGGGTCTACAACATTTTCGGCCAGGACCGATTCAACCTCACGACCGACCTTGCGCTGATTGGGGGCGTCAAGCTGGAGAAATCGAGCTTCGTCGGCTGGCAGGTTCTTCCAAACCTGCGCCTGGCCTATCAACCGAGCCCGGACACGTTGCTCTGGGCTGCGGTATCGAAAGCGGTGAGGACGCCATCGCGAATCGATCGGCAACTGGAGCTCTTGCCGCTGGTCCCGCCATCGACCGACTTCGACGCAGAAAAGCTCGTTGCGCTCGAGGCAGGTTACCGCGGTCAGCCGGCGAGCTGGCTCAGCCTTTCGGTGAATGTCTTCTATGATTTCTACGACGACCTGCGCACGACCGAGTCGCTGACCAGTCAGGTCTTTCCGATCGAGCTTCTGAATGGCCGCAAGGGCACGACCTACGGCATAGAGGCGTGGGGCAAGGCGCAGGTGACGCCGTGGTGGCGGCTGTCGCTCGGCGCGACGACTCTGCACAAGAATTTCCACGTGGTCGACGAGCGCGTCGACCTTCAGCCCCGCAATTCGCTCGGCGCGGACCCGCACTGGCAGGTCGTCGGAAGCTCCGACATGGATCTCAGCCGAAAGCTGAAGCTGATCCTCGACGTCCGTGGGGTGGGACCCCTCGACCTTCCGCCGCATGTCCCCGGCTATGTCGAGGCGGGCGGCGAGCTCGGCTACGATGTCACCGACCGCATCGAGCTGTTCCTCGCCGGTCGCAACCTGCTCCACGAGACGCATGAGGAGAACGGCGACCCGAACTCGGCTCAGCTCGCAAAGCGCAGCATCTATGCAGGGACTCGGCTGCGCTTCTGATGCTCCGCAGCGCACGAATCCTCTTGTTCGCATTCGCGATCTTCGCGGCTCCTCTCCACGCGGAGATCAGCGATACGGCCGTCAAGGCGGCCTTCCTCCCGCGCTTCGCCCATTATGTAACCTGGCCGATCACGGCGACTCCAAAGGGCAACGACCCGTTCGTGCTCTGCGTCATCGGGGACGATCCGTTCGGGTCGGAGCTGGACGACGCCGCGCGGTCGCAATCGATCGACGGCCGAAAGATCATCGTGCGCCGGCTGAGCTCTGCAAGCGGAGCCGCGGGTTGCCAGATCGCCTTCGTCGACGGGAGCGATGAGCATCCGGCGAGTCAGGTCCTCGCGGCGCTTGCGCATGCGCCCGTGCTTACCGTCACCAACCCAGGCGCCGAGGGATCTCGAGGAATCATTCAATTCGCAGTCGTCGGCGGCCGCGTGCGGTTCGTCATCGACCAGCGCGCCGCCGGTCAGCGCGGCCTCTCCATCAGCTCGCGCCTGCTCGCGCTCGCAATCGGAGTGAAGCAATGAGCGGCGATCGCCGAAGCGGCAGCGCCTGGACCTCGACTCCGCTTGCGATTTTCGCCTTCGCGGTGCTGATCCTGCTGGGTGGAATCGCGGTCGTCGTCCAGAACGAGGGCAGCTACGGCCGGGCGCGGATCGACCAGACTCGCGGCCTCGCCCAAGTCCTCGCCGCCTCAGCCACGGCAGCGGTCGATTTCGACGATCCGGCGGCGGCGCAGCAGGCGGTCGACGCATTCAAGGTCAACGACCAGATCCGCTGGATCGGCATTTATGGCCGCGACGGAAAGGCAATCGCGGGATACGAGCGCTCTCGAGCGCCGATCCCTTCGACCATCGCGCTGATCCCGGAGACGCCCGTGCACATGATCCGGGTCACCGCGCCGGTGGCGCGGTCGGGGCAGCAGATCGGCACGGTCTACATGGAGATCGAACGCGAGGCGCCCTCTCGCAAAATCTCGCGCTACCTGCTCCTGGTCGGACTGGTGGTCCTCGCCGTCCTGGTGGTGATTGCGCTCGGCTTCGCTCAGGGCCAGCTCCGGCGCGCCAACCGCGAGCTCGGCAAGCGCGCGGAGGCGCTGGCCGAAGCCAACGAGCTCCTGCAGGAGCAGATGGAGGAGCGCGCCAAGGCCGAAGAGCAGCTTCGCCAGAGCCAGAAGATGCAGGCGCTCGGCCAGTTGACGGGCGGGATCGCGCACGACTTCAACAATCTGTTGACGGTGATCCAGGGCTCCGCGGACATGCTCAGCCGTCCCGAGCTGCCCGAACCCAAGCGCGTGCGATTTGCGCAGGCGATCGTGCAGGCGGCGAGCAATGCGGCCTCGCTCACCTCGCAGCTGCTCGCCTTCGCGCGAAGGCAGCCGCTGAAGCCCGAGCAGATCGATCTCAACGCGCTGATCCGCGAGATGGACGACATGATCGACCGGACGCTCGGCGAACGAATCGAAGTGGTGACCGACTTGTCCGAAGAGAGCTGCCGAATCGAAGCCGACAAGGGCCAGCTCCAGTCGGCGATCCTCAACATCATCTCAAACGCGCGCGATGCGATGAGCGGCGGCGGAGTGCTGACCATCCGGACCCGGCTGGTCACGCCGACCGACGACCGAACCTGCATGGCGCTCGAGATTCACGACACCGGCCAAGGAATGAACGCCGAGACCGCCGATCGGATTTTCGAACCGTTCTTCACGACCAAGGGGACGGGCAAGGGAACCGGTCTCGGCCTCAGCCAGGTTTACGGTTTCGCCACCCAGTCGGGCGGCGACGTCGAGGTCGAGAGCGCTCCCGGCGAAGGCGCGACTTTGACGATGACCCTGCCGTGCATCGAGACTCCAGCTGCTTTGCGGACCCCCAATCGTCTGATCGAAATCGCGAAGGTCAGGCCCGCGAAAATCCTGATCGTCGAAGATAATGAGGAGGTCGGCGTCTTTGCCGAGGCGCTCCTCACCGAGCTCGGACACGACGTGGTGCGCGCGAGCTCGGGCGAGGAAGCGCTCGACATCGCACGCGGCCAGCGCTTCGACGTCGTGTTCAGCGACGTCGTCATGCCTGGAATGGGCGGCCTGAGGCTCTCCGAAATCCTCAAGCAGGAGCAGCCTCAGCTGCCCGTCATCCTCGCGACAGGCTACAGTCAGGAGATTGCCGAATCCGGAAGCGGCGACCGGCCCGTGATTCTGAAGCCTTATCGGCTCTCGACACTATCCGAGGCGCTCGCCGCCGCTTTGCACCCGGAGATCGGTTAGCAGCTCGCTTTTCGCCTGCGTTTCGCTCGGCTAGGGCGGGCGCGATGCTGAAGCCCGTCACGACCGATATCGAAGCGCTGAAGATCCTGGACGAGCGACTTCGGTGGCTCAGCGCCTGGACCATCCATCACGCCAACCACATCCGCGAGAACAGCGATGGACTGAAGGTCGGCGGGCACCAGGCGAGCTGCTCGTCGATGACCGCGATCATGGCGGCGCTCTATTTCCATGCGCTCGGCCCCAACGACCGCGTCGCGGTCAAGCCGCACGCGGGACCTGTGCTTCACGCGATCCACTATCTGCTCGGAAGTCAGTCACTCGAGGCGCTGGAGAAATTCCGCGGCCTCGGCGGGGCGCAGAGCTATCCGAGCCGAACCAAGGACAGGATCCCGGTCGATTTCTCGACCGGATCGGTTGGCCTCGGAGTCGCGGTCACGCTCTTCGCCAGTCTGGTGCAGGATTATCTGACCGCGCATGGCTGGCTCGACGAGGCGCAGCACGGACGCTTCGTCGCGCTGATCGGCGACGCCGAGCTCGACGAGGGCAATATCTACGAGGCGCTGATCGAGGGCTCTAAGCACGACGTCCGCAATCTCTGGTGGATCGTCGACTACAACCGCCAGAGCCTCGACGCGATCAGCGCCGACCGCATGTTCGAGCGGTTCGACGAGATCTTCCGGAGCTGCGGCTGGCGCGTGGTCGAGCTCCGCTACGGCAAGAAGCTGCAACGCACGCTCGAGGCGAACCCGGCGCTGAAAGACTGGTTCGAGCGGCTGTCCAACGCCGAGCTGTCAGCGCTTCATTACCAGGGCGGCGCCGCGTGGCGGAAGCGGATCGACGCCGAGCTGGGCAAGAAGGCCGCCGCGTTCCTGAAGGACCATGACGATCCAGCGCTCGCATCGCTGTTCACCGACCTCGGCGGTCACTGCATGGAGACGTTGATCGAGGCGTTCGATGCGGCTCAGGACGATGTCCCGACCCTGTTCGTCGCGTGGACGATCAAGGGTTTCGGCCTGCCGTTCGCGGGGCACAAGGACAATCACGCCGGGCTGATGAACCCAACCCAAATGGCCGCGCTAAAATCCGGCATGGGCATTCGCGAAGGCCATGAGTGGGAGCCCCTCGAAAGCGTCGGCGACAATGCCCGGCCCGGAGTCGAAGCGCTGATCGAGCGCAGTCGCATAGCCCGCGAGAAACGCGCGCGATCATTCGGGCAGGTCAAGGTTCCCGCGATTCCGGCGCCGACGGGTGAGGAGCAATCGACGCAGGCGGCGTTCGGGCGGATTCTGCTCGATCTGTCGAAGGCCGGCGGCGAGCTCGCCGACCGGATCGTCACCACGTCGCCTGATGTGACCGTTTCGACCAACCTCGGTGCATGGGTAAATCAACGCGGGCTCTTCCGCAGGCGCGAAATTCCAGACGTGTTTGCGCAGGCAAAGATTGCTTCCGCGCAAAAATGGAGCGGCGGCAACAAAGGCCAGCATATCGAGCTCGGGATCGCGGAATCCAATCTTTTCCTGATGTTGGCCGCGGCCGGGCTCTCCGGCGACCTGTTCGGCCGTCGGCTCTTCCCCATCGGAACGCTCTATGACCCGTTCATTGCTCGCGGTCTCGATGCGCTGAACTACGCCTGTTACCAGGATGCGCGGTTCCTGCTGGTCGCCACCCCGAGCGGGATCACGCTTGGTCCCGAGGGCGGCGCCCACCAATCGATCAACCCGCCGCTGATCGCGCTCGGGCAGCCCGGCCTTCGGCATTACGAGCCGGCCTACGCCGACGAGCTCGCCGCGATGATGGAGGAGGCCTTCCGCCTCATCGACGATCCCTCCGGCGAAAGCACTTACCTGCGACTCTCGACGCGGAGCATCCAGCAGCTCGAACGTGCCAACGAGGCTTGGCGCGAAGGCGCGCTTCGCGGCGGATATTGGCTGCGCGAGCCTGGCGCAAAAGCAGAGGCCGCGATCGTCGCCATGGGAGCGGTCATGCCCGAGGCGCTCGCCGCATGGGAGGAGCTGCGCGAGGATGTGCCAAGCCTTGGCCTGCTCGCGGTCACCTCGCCCGACCTGCTCCATCGCGGCTGGACCGCGGCCCAGGCGGCGCGTTGGGGCGGAGAGCGCAAGCCGAGCCACGTCGAGGAATTGCTGGCGAAGCTCGCTCCGGGCGCCGGGCTCGTGACCATCGCCGATGCCGCTCCCGCCGCACTTTCGTGGCTTGGCGGCGTGCTCGGCCAGCGCGTCGCTCCGCTCGGCGTCGAGAAGTTCGGCCAGACCGGCAATCTCGCCGATCTCTACGCCATGTATCGGATTGACGGCGCGGCGATCACCGAAGGCGTTGCCGAGCTGCTGCTTGCTCAATAGGAGGGCCGCATGCCCGGGCGCTATTTCGAGGAGTGGCAGGTCGGCGACCGGGTCGCCCATGCGATCACGCGCACGGTGACCGAGGCCGACAACCTGCTGATTACCACGCTCACGCACAACCCGCAGCCGCTCCATCTCGATTATGAGGCCGCGGCGAAGAGCGAGTTCGGCAAACCGCTGGTCAACAGCTGCTTTACGTTCAGCCTTCTGGTCGGGATCAGCGTCCACGACACCACGCTCGGAACGCTCGTCGCCAACCTCGGCTATGACAAGGTCGTGTTCCCGAAGCCGGTGTTTGCCGGCGACACGCTGCACTGCGAGAGCGAGTGCGTCGCGCTTCGCGAAAGCAAGTCGCGGCCGAATGCCGGAATCGTCACCTGGGCATCGCGCGCGCACAACCAGCGCGACGAGCTAGTCTGTGAACTGACGCGCACGGCGCTCATCCTGAAAAAGCGCGCCTGATGCAGCCGCGCAGCTGGCTGTTCGTCCCGGCGGACGACGAAAAGAAGCTCGCCAAGGCGCTCGACAGCGACGCCGACGCGGTCATCTTCGACCTCGAGGACAGCGTTGTCCCCGATCGCAAGCCGACTGGCCGCGATATCCTGAAGTCCCTGCCCAAACGCTCAAACGGACCGCAATGGTGGGTCCGTGTGAACCCGCTGGCATCGGAATATCTGAAGGACGACCTGCGCTTGATCCGAAGCGCCTACGTTCACGGCATCGTCCTTCCGAAAGCGGAAGGCGGCGCCGACGTGACCCAGCTCGCGCACCGCACCGGCAATATCCCTATCCACGCGATCGTAACCGAGACCGCGGCGAGCCTGTTTGGGCTGCTGTCGTATCGGGATCCCAAATCGCCGCTGGTGGCGATGAGCTGGGGGGCGGAGGACCTGTCCGCGGCGCTCGGGGCCGCGTCCAAGTACGATTTCGGCGGGCAGCTCAGCTTCACCTATCAGCTCGCGCGATCGCTGTGCCTCGCCGGCGCGGTTGCCGCGGGCGTGCAGGCGGTGGACGGCGTGTTCGCTGATTTTCGCGACCAGAAAGGCCTCAAGGCCGAGGCCGAAGCCGCAGCCCATGAGGGTTTCACGGGCAAGCTCGCCATCCACCCCGCGCAGGTGCCGGTCATCAACGCAGCGTTCACGCCGTCGAAGGAGGACATTCGCCACGCCGAACAAATCGTCGCCGCCTTTGAAGCTCACCCTAACGCGGGAGTGCTGTCGGTCGGCGGAAAGATGGTCGACCGCCCGCATCTGGTTCAGGCGAAGCGCGTTCTTGAAAGGGCGGCTCAAGGAGGCGAGTAATGGCCGAAGCGGTGCATCCCGTTCCACCGGACTTCCATGCGCGGATCGGCCCGACCGAGCTTCAGGAACTTCACGACCTCGCCAATTCAGACCCCGACCGCTTCTGGCTCGACCAGGCGCGGCGGCTGACCTGGAACAGATTCCCGACCAAGGCGGGCGACTGGTCGTTCGATGAGGAAGATTTCCACGTCCGATGGTACGCCGACGGGGAGCTGAACCTGTCGGTCAATTGCCTCGACCGGCACCTCGCCGAGCATGGCGATCGGACCGCGCTGATCTTCGAGGCGGACGAGCCGGGGCACGGGCACAAGCTCAGCTATCGCGAACTCTATGAAGAGACGTGCCGTTTCGCGAACCTGCTGAAGCAGCGCGGCGTCGGGCGCGGCGACCGGGTGATGATCTACATGCCGATGATCCCCGAAGCGGCAGCGGCGATGCTCGCCTGCGCGCGCATCGGCGCGATTCATTCTGTCGTGTTCGGCGGCTTCTCGCCCGAAAGCCTGGCGGGCCGCGTGGTCGATTGCGATGCGTGCGCCGTAATCACCGCCGACGAGGGCGTCCGCGGCGGCAAGAAGATCCCGCTCAAGCGCAACGTCGACGAGGCGCTCGCTTCACGCGATGTCGAAACCGTGATCGTCGTCACGCGGACCGGCGCCGACGTTCCGATGAAGGAGGGACGCGACATAAATTACTCCGACGTCCGCGACGGGCTCGCTACCCAATGCAATCCCGAGATCATGAACGCAGAGGACCCGCTGTTCATCCTCTACACCTCGGGATCGACGGGAAAGCCCAAGGGCGTCGTGCACACGACCGGCGGCTATGCGGTCTGGGCGGCGACCACCTTCGACTGGATCTTCGACTACCGCCCCGAAGACATTTTCTGGTGCACCGCCGACATCGGCTGGATTACGGGCCACAGCTATGTCGTCTACGGCCCGCTGGCGATGGGCGCGACGAGCGTGATGTTCGACGGCGTGCCCAACTATCCGGACTTCGGCCGCTTCTGGGAGACGGTCGACCGCCTCGGCGTGACGATCTTCTACACCGCGCCGACTGCGATCCGCGCGCTGATGCGCGAGGGCGATGCGCCGGTGGAGCGCTATTCGCGCAAGTCGATCCGCCTGCTCGGAACCGTGGGCGAGCCGATCAACCCGGAAGCGTGGGAATGGTATTGGCGCGTCGTTGGCGACTGCCGCTGCCCCGTCGTCGACACCTGGTGGCAGACGGAGACCGGCGGCACCCTCATCTCGCCGTTCCCTGGCGCAACGGAGATGAAGCCGGGCTCGGCAACCAAGCCGCTTCCGGGCGTTCACCCCCTTCTGGTCGACGCCAACCACAATGTGCTCGAAGGCGCGGCGAGCGGAAACCTCTGCCTTGCGTCATCCTGGCCCGGGCAGATGCGGACCGTCTGGGGAGACGATCAGCGCTTCTTCGAGACCTATTTCAAAGCCTATCCCGGGCTCTATTTCACCGGCGACGGCTGCCGACGCGACGAGGACGGCTATTACTGGATCACCGGGCGAGTGGACGACGTGATCAACGTCTCGGGTCACCGCATCGGCACCGCCGAGGTCGAAAGCGCTCTTGTCTCGCATCCCAAGGTCGCGGAGGCGGCCGTGGTCGCCTACCCGCACGAGATCAAGGGCCAGGCGATCTACGCGTTCGTCACGCTGAACGCCGGCGAAGAGGGCGACGACGCGCTCCGCAAGGAACTGGTGCAGGAAGTCCGCCGCGACATCGGCGCGCTCGCCGCGCCCGAGAAGATCCAGTTCACGCCCGCGCTTCCGAAAACCCGCTCGGGCAAGATCATGCGCCGCGTGTTGAGGAAGATCGCGGAAGGCGAGTCCGGCGGCTTCGGCGACATCTCGACGCTAGCCGACCCCACCATCGTCGACGCGCTCGTGGCTGGCCGCCAGTGAAGTTCGCCACCGCATTGTTCGTCGCCGCCCTTCTTGCGACCGCAGCCCACGCCGAGCCGCTCGACATGATCGGCTTCTTCACCGGCAAGACGCATGCCGACAACGTCATCAGCATTGCGCTTCATCATCCGCACAAGCTGATCGTCGACAGCATCGGAGGCCGCAACAAGGAAGGCGAGTTCGTTCTCATCGACACCATCGAGGAGGAGGGAAAGCCGACGCGCAAACGCGTCTGGGTCATGCACCCGGTCGGGCCAAACCATTTCACCGGATCGCTGAGCGACGCCAGCGGCCCCGTCGACGTGGTCGTCAGCGGCGATACCGCGACGATCCGCTACACGATGAAGGACGGCGGCCTGAAGATCGTGCAAGAGCTTCGGCTACAGAACGGCGCGCTCGCCAATCACGCGATCGCGCGCAAGTTCGGTCTCAAGTTCGCGACAGTGGACGGAGTGATCCGCAAGGCCGGATAGCGGCTAGCCCGCGCGTTGCCTGAACAGCTGTTCGAACTGGCCGAGTTCGGTCGCAGGAATGTCCGATACCGCGGCGAACCTGAGGCCGTTCGAAGTCCATTCGCGCACCGAGAATCCATCCTTGGCGAACGACCGTTCGCCGCCGTTCGATTCCGGCCAGACAAACACGTTCACCGTATGCAGCCGCCGTTTGTAGACGATCGCAGGAACGGTCCGGCCGTCGATCGAATCGAGCCGGCCGCCAATCAGCGGAAAGCCGACGTCAGCGAGCTCGGGCACGGGCGGCGAGAAGGTGATCCTGCCGTTGAACCAGGGCTTGACGATGTGCTGGTTGGTCGTCTGCACGTCGGTGAGATGCCCCGGCTGGAGCGAGCGGACGTGACTCGAGACCAGCTGCTCGTCGACGATGCTCTGGCTCGACTGCGGAACGAAAGCGACGAGCGCGACCGTCGCCGCCAGAGCGCCAACGACTCCTGGAGCAAGCCAACCGGGCATCCAGCGCGCGCTTGGCCGCACTGGCGAAAGTTCGGGCAGCTCGGCGATGCGACGCGTCAATGCCGCTGGTGCGCTGCGGCGCACGCCTTCGCTTCGCGTCAGCGCACTCACGGCCTCGAGCCGCTCGAGCTCTTCGCGGCAATCATCGCATCGGGCGACATGCGCCTCCATGAGGGCGGCGTTCGCGGCATCGAGCTCGCCATCGACCAGCGCGCAGATCAGCAATTCCTTGTCGGCGCAGGCAGGCATTATTTGGCGCTCCTCGATTGCTCACCCTCACTCGCTTGCGGCGGCAGCAGCTCATTCGCGAGCAGCGATCGCCCGCGCGACAGCCGCGACATGACGGTCCCGATCGGGACACCGGTCACTTGCGCGATCTCGGCATAAGAGAGCTCCTCCAGATCGCGCAGCACGACAGCTTCGCGAAAAGGTTCGGGAATGTCCTCGATTGCCGCTCGAACCCGCTCCGCGTCCGACTTGCGCTGCAGCGCTTCCTCCGGATTAGGCGCGGGATCGGCTTGCTCATCCGAATCCTCCGCGCTGGCCTCGTGAAGCGCGAAGCCTGCCGTGCCGTTGCCGCTCGCTAAAGACGTTCGGCAGCAGTTGCGGACAATCATCAAAAGCCATGCCCTCGCGCTTCCGCCGCGGAACTGTCCAAAAGCCCGAAAGGCGCGGAGCACGGCATCCTGGACGATATCCTCGCTGAGCACCGGGTCGCGCGTCAGATAGCGCGCGAGATTATAGGCTCCGTCGAGATGCGGGAGGATGACTTGCCGAAAGTCGCCGGTGTGGCCGGCGCCGGGCGCGTTGAAACCCGGCGCCGGGCCACTGCTGGCAGCGAGACGAGGCGTGAAGCGGTGGGGGCTCGAGGTCTTCACGGGTTCGCGGCCAGTCCCCTGCTTCACCCTTTGACCACGATCGTCCCGGTCATGTGCGGGTGCAGGGAGCAATAATAGCCGAACTGCCCGGGCTTGGCGAAGGTGAAGGAGAATTGGTCGCCAGTGTCGAGCACCTTCGATTTGAACACACCGTCTTTCGAAACCACGGTGTGCGGGATGTCGTCGCGGTTGGTCCAGGTGACCGTGGTGCCCGGCTTCACGGTCACCACCGGCGCCTTGAAGGTGAAATTGTCGATCTGGACGGCGGCTGCAGGGGCCGGAGCCGCCCTGGTCATTTGCGAGACGGCCGACATCATCAGCGCGCTGGCGACCAGAGTGGCGGCTTGGAATGACAGCATTTTGAATGCGCGAGTCATGATTGCTCCTGTCGTCAGGCGGAGAGGGTTGAATCGATGAGAGCGATGCGGTCGCGGCCGCGCACGAGCAGTGCGTCGGTGATGCCGAGCATCGAGTGCAGCTGCTCGGGCGGGACCTTGAGCGGCCCCGGTGACGGTGCGGTGCCGGGCGCCGGCTGCGGAAACGCCGTCGAGCGCGCGGTATGAAAGGCGATGCGGCCTTCGATCTTTTGCGTGATTTGGTGGATGTGGCCGTTGAGCACGGTCACCGAACCGAAGCGCGCGAGCAGCTTCAGCGCCTCGGCGGCGTCGTCGGTGCCCCAGCCCCAGTCGGCATAGACCGTCCACAGTGGAATGTGCGCGAAGACCACGATCGGCGTGGAGGATGATCGGCCCGTCAGATCGGACTTCAGCCACTTGAGCTGCTCGGGACCGAGATTGCCCATTCCGCCGGGCTTCAAATCGGCGACGTTGACCAGCGCGACGAAGTGAACGCCGCGATGGTCGAAGCTGTACCAGCCGGCGCCCTGCGTTTCCTTGCCGAAGCGCTGGAGAAACGCCTTGCCGCCGTCGGGATCGAGCATATCGTGCTCGCCCGGAATGAAGAACACCGGAAGGCCGGCCGCCTTCAGCATCTGTTCGGCGTCGTCGAACTGGTCGTCGCGCGAGAGCTGTGAAACGTCGCCGGTGTGGATGATGAAGTCGGGCTTGACGCTGAGCGCCTTCACCTTGGCTATTGCTTCGGCGAAGGTCGCCTTTGCGTCCGCGTTCGGCGGCTTGTTGAAGCCGATATGACTGTCACTCAGCTGGACGAAGGTGAAAGGCTGCACCGCAGTCCCATTCGGCGGCGATGCCAGCGCGGCGTCGAGCCCGATCGAGCCCCCGACTCCCGCGCTGAACGTGAACAGCGCCCCGGTTCCCGCCCACGCCATGCATTTCAGAAAGTCGCGGCGTTCGCCGTCCAAGCCATCGAGCATCTCTGTGTCCTTTCGATCGGGCAGTCGGATGCGATGACCGCGGGCGCTCGGACTTTATTCCCGGCGTGGATGCGTTATCGCTGCCGTCGAGGGGGACAGCGCATGGCGACTGTGGCCGAAAAGCGTGAACCGGGACGGCGCTGGTCGATGGCGCGGGTGGTCATCGCCTCGTCGGCGGGCACAGCGTTCGAATGGTACGACTTCTTTATCTTCGGAAGCCTCGCCCCCGTTATTTCGAAGGTCTTTTTCGCGAGTCTCGAGCCAACGCCCGCGCTGATCGCCGCGCTCGCGCTATTCGCCGCCGGGTTCGCGTTCAGACCGCTCGGAGCGCTAATCTTCGGAGTCATCGGCGACCGGCTGGGTCGCAAGGGCGCGTTCCTGATCACCGTCAGCGTGATGGGCGCATCGACGTTCCTGATCGGCTTCCTTCCAACCTATGCGCAGGTGGGCGCACTCGGTCCCGGGCTTCTCATCATCCTGCGCATTCTCCAGGGCATCGCGCTCGGCGGCGAATATGGCGGCGCGGCGATCTATGTCGCAGAGCATGCGCCGCATGAGAAGCGCGGCGCATCGACCGGGTGGATCCAGGCGTCAGCGTCGTTCGGCTTGCTCGCAGCGCTGCTCGTGATCGTCGCGACGCGAACGGCGTTCGGCGAAGATGCCTTCGCGAGCTGGGGCTGGCGGGTTCCCTTCCTCGCCTCGATCGTGCTGCTCGCGATTTCGCTGTGGATGCGGGCAAAGCTGTCCGAGAGCCCCGAATTCGCCCGCCTGCGCGACGAAGGCGCGGTCACGAAAGCGCCGCTGCGCGAAGCGTTCACGCACAAGAAGAACCTGAAGCGCGTGCTCATTGCCTTCTTCGGCATCATGAGCGCCCAAGGCGCGGTCTGGTACTTCACCTTCTTCTATCTGCAGGTATTCCTCGAAAAGTCGCTCGGGGTTCCGGCTGGGACGAAGGACCTGCTGCTGATCGTGATGACGGTCGTTAGCGCACCGCTCTACGTCTATTTCGGCTGGCTCAGCGACCGCATCGGCCGCAAGCCGGTGATGGTCGGCGGCATGCTCCTCGCACTGGTGCTCTACTTTCCCGCGTCGCACTGGATCGCCTCGGCGGCGAACCCCGAGCTCGTCGCCGCGCAGCAGGCCACGCCAGTGTTCGTCGTCACCGATCCCAAAACCTGTGCGGTGCAGTTCGATCCGCTCGGCACCGCCAAGTTCGTCAGCGCGTGCGACATCGCCAAGAGCGCGCTCGTTACCAGAGGCATTTCGTTCGGCACGCGCACGTCGCCTGACGGACAGACGCGCGTGATCGTCGGCACCGAGGCGGTGCCGATCCAGGGCGGCGAAGGCCTTTCAGCGTCCGAGCTTAAGGCTCTCAAGGCTCGCGCGGCCAGTGCACTCGGCGCGGAACTTACCGAAGCTGGCTATCCGAAGAGCGCGAACCCTGCCGAGACCAACACCACCCTGCTGATCGTCATCCTGTTGGCGTTCGTCGTCGCCGCCACCGCGCTCTACGGACCCCAGGCGGCCGCGCTGGTGGAGATGTTCCCGACCCGAGTGCGCTACACTGCCATGTCCTTCCCCTACCATGTCGGGACCGGTTGGGTCGGGGGGTTCCTGCCCGTCACCAGCTTCGCGATCGTGGCGGTCACCGGAAACATCTACGCCGGGCTTTGGTACGCGGTCGTTTTCACCGCCATTCCCGTCGTCGTGTCGCTCCTGTTTCTCAAGGAGACAGCGGGGCGGCGGCTCCACGAGGTCTAAAGACTAAGGGCACCAATGGATGTCGATCGGCTGCTCGGCCTCGGCGAGCACTCGCCCGATCGGCAGCCTGGAGCTCTGGCCGTCGGCAATCGCCTGCTCGAGCACTTCCCGCTTCTGTTGGCCCGTAATGGTGATGAGTACAGTTCGGGCCGAAAGGATCGCCGACCGAGTGAGGGTGACGCGCGCGACCGGCGCTTCGGCGGGCAGCGGGTCGGGAAGCACACCGATCGCCCGGCGAGCCTTGGGCGCATCGAGCGCGGCCTGAAGGTCGCGTCCCGGGAAAATCGATCCGGTGTGACCGTCCGCTCCCATTCCCAGCCAGACCAGGTCCGGAGGCCAGGACAGATCCTGCAGCCGCGCATCGGCTGCGTTGCCGGCGAGCCGGTAATCGTCGGCGGCCGCGCTGGTCAGCGGTACCACGCGCGCTCCGAGCGGAAGGAATGCACGCGCGATCTCGCGCACGTTCGACAGCTCGCTATCTACCGGGACGAGGCGGTCGTCGGTCGGAACGATCGTCACCTTCTTCCACGGAAGCTTCTGCTCAGCGATGCGGCGGAACACCGCCGGCCCTGTCTTGCCGCCCGGAACCGCGATCAGCGAGGAATCCCGCGCCTCGACGGCGCTCTCGATGATGAAGCCGACATCTCCCGCGACCGCGCCGGCGAGCTCGCCGAGGGAATCATATTCCCACCATTCCGCTTCGATCATGCGATTCCCTTCTTGAGTTATCGCGGCGGTGGTTGCGCGTATCCGGCCCATCCTGCAACCGCCTGCCCCTCGCGATTGAGCGCGGGCCGGAAGCGAAGCCGGTCATGGGCGAGGTTGCAGAGGATCGAATCAATTGCCGCCGCGCCCGTTCCGCGGTCGACGGTGCATTCGCTGACATAGCCGCGCGGATCAATTCGCAGACGCAAGAAGACGGTGGCTCCGCGCGGCCACTGATCGAGCAGGCCGCTGGGCAAGTCGCGGCCTGTCAGCACTGGAGTGACGAGGCGCGGCGGCTCCGCGACCCCGTTGTCGCCCCCACTCCCCGAGCCGTTGCCGCCGTTGCCGCTGCCGGTCCCGTTTCCACTGCCCCCTGCGCCGGTCCCCGGACCAGGAAGGTTGGACGCGCCCTGAGTCGCCGCAGTGCCTTGTCGCGGAGTCGCACTCGCGACGATTTGCGGCAAGGGCGGCACGATCACCCTCGGTTTCGGCGCCTGGACGGGCGTCGCCTCGCTCCTGATGTTCGGAGGCGCCGACCCGCCCTCTTTCTCCTTGGGCTTGGGCTGCGGCTTTTGCTGCGGTGGAGGCGGCGGCGGCGGGGGCTGAGCGAGGTCGATTACGCGCAAAACGCTTTGGGCTTCGGGGGTGCCCAATGCCCCCGACAGATTGAGGAGCATGAACAGCAGGCCGATGTGGATCGCAACGACGGCAGCGATCGCCCCGCCCTTGTCGCGCGTGTTGAGGACAGGCCGATAGGACACGGTCAGTCAACGCCATGTCGAGCAAGGCGTTGCGGGAGCGATCTGTAAACGGGGCGCAGGACACGAGAGGACGCGTCCGGCGCACGGGATATTGTGTTGAGTTTAGCGGCTGGAGCGGCTCTTGCGCCCTCCGCCATGGCTCGCCTTACCCCCCTTGCTGGCAATCTCCCGCTGCTTTGCGGGATCCATCGCCGCGAAGCCGCGCTTCGATCTTCCGGACTTGCTCATCGCCATTGCGGATTCTCCTTCTCGAGGGACAGGTGCGGAACGCCTGCGATCCGCCACGGTTGCGCCCCGTGCAGACGATGGCGCTTTCTCCGCCACCGCATGTCGGGAAAAATGTTGCGCTTTCGGAACCGTCCTGCGCAGCCCGGCATTTTGACACCTGATAGCATCATCTCTGCTGGTGCTGGATATGCCTGTTGCTGAACAGGGGGCGTAATGCGGCGAGTTGCTACGGCGCTGCTTGGTGTTGGCGCTCTGGTCGCGTGCGCGTCAGTCACCGCCTGCAACAAGTCTCAGCAGAGCCAATCGTCCGCCCCCGTCATCACTGCGCCGATCGTCGGCGGGCCTCATGCGCTTCCCCCAGCTGCCGCCGCTCCTGCAGACGACGGCAACTGGACGATGCCGGGGAAGAACTACGCATCGACGCGATTTTCCGCGCTGAGCCAGATCACTCCCGCGAACGTCTCCAAGCTCGCACTCGCCTTCACTTTTTCGACTGGAACCACCAAGGGCTTCGAAGCGCCGCCGCTGGTGGTGAACGGGACGATGTACGTCATCACGCCGTTCCCGAATTACCTTTTTGCGCTCGACCTGACGAAGCCGGGCGCTCCAACCAAATGGGAGTTCAAGCCGAAGCCGGCGGCCGCATCGCAAGGCGTCGCCTGCTGCGACGTGGTCAATCGCGGCGCGGTGTACGACAACGGCAAGATCTTCTTCAACACGCTCGACGGTCAGACCTTCGCGGTCGACGCGAACAGCGGCCAGATGGTGTGGCACACCCAGCTAGGCGATATCCAGAAGGGCGAGACCATCACCATGGCGCCGCTGGTGGCGGACGGCAAAGTCCTGGTCGGCGATTCGGGCGGCGAGATGGGCGTCCGCGGATGGATCGCCGCGCTCGACGAAGGCAGCGGCAAGGTCGTCTGGAAAGCCTATAACACGGGGCCCGACAAGGATGTCCTGATCGGAGCGAACTTCCATCCATTCTATGCGAGCGACCGCGGCAAGGACCTCGGCGTGAAGACCTGGCCGCCGGATGCATGGAAAATCGGCGGCGCCACGGTTTGGGGCTGGATCAGCTACGATCCCGAAACCAAGCTCATCTACTACGGCACCTCGAATCCGGGCCCGTGGAACCCGGACCAGCGGCCAGGCGACAACAAATGGTCGAGCGGCATCTTCGCGCGGAACGTCGATACTGGCCAGGCCGCCTGGTATTACCAAAGCTCGCCGCACGATCTGTTCGATCACGACGATGTGAACGAGATCATTCTCGCCGACATCCCGTGGGGCAACGGCCGCCGTCCCGTCCTGCTCCGCCCGGACCGCAACGGCTTCTTCTATGTGATGGACCGCCGCACCGGTCAGGTGCTGAGCGCTACGCCATACGGCTACATCAACGTCTACAAAGGCGTCGATCTCAAATCGGGCAGGATCATCCCCAATCCCGACAAATCGCCGAAGCCGGGACGCGTGACGCGCGACATCTGTCCTGCGTCGCCCGGCGCCAAGGACTGGAACCCCGCCGCGTTCAGCCCCGTCACAGGTCTCGTCTACATCCCGCACATCAACCTGTGCCAGGACGAGGGGCACATGGAGGCGAACTACATTTCCGGAACGCCCTACGTCGGCGCGGACGTGAAGATGTACGCCGGGCCGGGCGGCAACCGCGGCGTGTTCACCGCCTGGGACCCGATCCACCGCCGCCCGGTGTGGGAGATCAAGGAAGATCTGCCGCTGTGGAGTCCGGCGCTGGTCACTGCGGGCAACGTCGTCTTTTACGGAACGATGGACGGCTGGTTCAAAGCCGTCGATGCGCGCAACGGAAAACTGCTGTGGCAGTTCAAAGCCGGGAGCGGGATCATCGGCCAGCCGATCAGCTACCGCGGCCCGGACGGGCGGCAGTATATCGCCGTGATCTGCGGCGTGGGCGGCTGGGCCGGAGCGATCGTCGATGCGAACATGGACCCGCACGACCCCACCGGCGCGCTCGGCTTCGCCAATGCGGTCAAGGACCTGCCCCTGAAGACAACCGCGGGAGGCATACTCTATGTCTTCACGCTTCCGCGTTAGCGTCGCCGCCATCGCAGTTGCGGCGATCGCGCTTTGCGCGTGCAATCGCGAAGAGCATCACAGCCGCGCCAAGCCGATCGGCGAAACCATCCCCACGAGTCAGAGTCCGGCCACCATCTTCCCGGGCAACGGCACTCCGCCACCGCTCGATCCGCGCGCCGCGCTCTACGACAATAATGCCAATGCCATCGGCCAAGGACAGCAGCTTTTCAGCATGATGAACTGCGTCGGCTGTCACAGCCACGGCGGCGGCGGCATGGGTCCTGCGCTGAGTGACGACGAATGGCGGTACGGCGGCCGGATCGATCAGATCGCCGCATCGATCGCCGACGGAAGGCCGAACGGGATGCCGTCGTGGCGCGGAAAGCTGACCGCCGACCAGATTTGGGATCTCGCCGCCTACGTGCGCTCGTTGTCGGGACTGCCGAGCAAGGACGCGGTCTCGAGCCGCTCGGAATCGATGAGCGCCGGCACGCCGTCGACGCTGACTCCGCACGGCGAGATCAAGAATTCGGACGCGGCGCAGCAATGAGCTTGCGACGCCCTCTCAATGCGGCGCTTCTTCCACTGTTGCTGAGCGCATGCTCGTACCAGGATTATCAGAGCGACTTCGGAAAAGGCGCGGTCCAGGATTCGGACTTCCTGACGCTATTCACGATTTTCCTCGTGGTCTGCGCGATCATGTACGTGCTGGTCATCGGATTCCTGATTGCCGGAATCCTCCGCCGCGGCCGCGCGGTCGAAGCAAATGTCGTCGAGACGGGGCGGCATCACCAATCACACCCGGCGATGCGCACGACTCTGATTGGCTGGGCGGTTCTGATCGGCATCGGCCTCGCCGGTCTCGCAATCGCGAGCTTTTTCACCGATCGGTCGATGGCGAAAGCGGCGACCAACCAGAAGCTCTCGATCAAACTCACCGCGAACCAGTGGTGGTGGGACGTCCAGTATAATTCCGCCGATCCCTCGAAGACGATGCGGACGGCGAACGAGCTGCACCTTCCGGTCGGCGTTCCGGTGCGGATCACATTGGCGTCCAATGACGTGATCCATAGCTTCTGGGTGCCGAGCCTCGCCGGCAAGCAGGACCTGATTCCCGGGCGCGAAAACGACATCACGATCACGCCGAAGAGAACGGGAATCTTCCGCGGCCAGTGCGCTGAATTCTGCGGCGTCCAGCACGCGCACATGGCGCTGATCGTCGACGTCGATTCCTATGCCGATTTCATCAAATGGTGGGATCATCAGCTGCAGCCGGCAGCTGCGCCGACCAATCCGGCTGCGCTCGCCGGCTACAAATATGTGACGACCGGCCCTTGCAGCGCGTGCCATAATATTGCGGGCACTCCGGCGAGCGGGACCGTAGCCCCCGACCTGACGCACCTCGCCAGCCGGCGCAGCATCGCCGCGGGCGCGCTGCCGATGGGGGAGGGCGGACTCTACGGCTGGGTCGAGGACCCGCAGTCGGTCAAGCCGGGCAACCACATGCCGACGATCGGCCTCGAGCCCGATCAGCTTCACTCGGTCGTCGCTTATCTCGAGACCCTCAAATGACGGACATCCGCGCGAGCACATTCGATGCAGCGCCGCGGCGCGAAAGCGAACGCGAGCGCGTCGAAGCGGAGAACCGCAGGCTTGCGCAGGAGCGCAAGAAGATCGTCCGCGACGGCCCGAAGCTCACCGGCGAAAAGCTCGCCGCCCGCCTCGACGCGAGCTGGCGGCGGCCGCCGGGGATCATCGGCTGGCTTGCGACCGTCGACCATAAGGAAATTGGCCGGAGGTACATTCTGACGGCGCTCGGCTTCTTCGTGCTCGGCGGAGCGCTGGCGCTTCTGATGCGGCTGCAGCTTGCAAAGCCCGACAACAACATGGTCGGCGCCGAGCGATACAACCAGCTGTTCACCATGCACGGCTCGACGATGATGTTCCTGTTCGCGGTGCCCGTGATGGAAGGCGTTGCGGTCTACATCATCCCGCTGATTGTCGGCACGCGCTCGACCGCCTTTCCCCGCCTGAACGCCTTCAGCTACTTCATGTATTTGTTCGGCGGGCTCATGCTGTGGGGCGCGTTCGTCCTGAACATCGGTCCCGACGTCGGCTGGTTCGCGTACACGCCCTTGTCGGGGCCTGAGTTCACGCCGGGCAAGCGCGCCGACGTGTGGGCGCAGATGATCACCTTCACCGAAGTCTCGGCGCTCTCCGCAGCGGTCGTGCTCGTCTGCACCATCTTAAAGGCGCGGGCGCCTGGAATGACGCTGGCGCGCATGCCGCTGTTCGCTTGGGCGATGCTCGTGCAGGCATGTATGATCATGTTTGCCATGCCTGCCGTGGCGCTCGCGTCGAGCATGCTGATCTCCGACCGCACGCTCGGCACCAATTTCTTCAATGCCGCCGAGCATGGCGACGCGCTTCTATGGCAGCACCTCTTCTGGTTCTTCGGCCACCCCGAAGTCTATATCATCTTCATCCCGGCAACGGGGTTCGTCAGTCAGATCGTCGAGACGTTCTGCCGCCGTCCTGTCTTCGCGCATGCCGTCGTCGTGCTCGCGCTGATCTCGACCGGAATCCTCGCGTTCGGCTTGTGGGTCCATCACATGTTCGCGACCGGCCTGCCGCGCGTCGGCTATAGCTTCTTCACTGCAGCAAGCATGTCGGTGTCGATTCCGACGGGGCTGCAGATCTTCTGCTGGCTGGCAACGATCTGGGACGGGCGACCGCGCTTTACCGTGCCGATGCTCTACGTCGTCGGGTTCATCATCACCTTCGTGATCGGCGGTCTTACGGGGGTGATGGTCGCGTCCGTCCCTCTCGACCTCCAGCTTCACGACACCTTCTTCGTCGTCGCTCACCTTCATTATGTGCTGATCGGCGGAGCAGTCTTTCCGCTGCTCGGGATTTTCACTTACTGGTTCCCGAAGATCACCGGTCGGATGATGAACGAGACGGTGGGCAAGATCGGCTTCTGGCTGGTCTTC
>DASUIC010000056.1:0-2836 GCA_036273215.1 Sphingomicrobium sp. | reverse complement strand
GTTAATACTCGTGTCCGGGGGGACGGACGATGATGTCACGTCAATCACTGATCGCGCTCGGTATCGCGATCGTTCTGGGTCTGGCCGCCGTATTCGGCGCCAACACGTTTTTGAACAGGTCGCAGGCCAAGGCCTATGCGGGCGCGACGACCAAGGTCGCCGTCGCCGCAGCGCCACTCGCCTTCGGCACGGACATCACGCCGGACAAGATCCGCTTCGTCGATTACCCAAACACCAGCATTCCGCCGGGCGCGTTCACCAACGCCACGCAGCTGCTGCCCGACGGCAAGAAGCGCGTCGCGCTGATGCCGATCGCCATCAACGAACCGATCCTTCCGAACAAGATTTCCGCGGCTGGGGCTGGCGCGTCGATCGCGGCGTTGCTTCCGGACGGGATGCGCGCGACCACCGTTCGAATCAACGACGTCTCGGGGGTCGCGGGCTTCATCCAGCCCAACGACAGCGTCGACGTCCTGATCACCCGTCAGGTCGAGAGCGGCGCCGGGAACCAGCAGGTCACCGACGTTCTTCTCCAGAACGTCCACGTGCTCGCCATCGGGCAGAACGCCAAGGATGCCGACGGCAAGCCCATTCTCGCCAAGACCGCGACCTTCGCGGTCAGTCCGATCGACGCCCAGAAGCTCGCGCTCGGCTCGCAGGTCGGCGACTTGAGCCTGGTGCTGAGAAAGCCCGGCGAACAGAACAATCCGGTCGTCGAGACGGTCAGCATGGCCGACCTCCGCTACAATATGTACGGCGGCGCGCGCTATCCGGCGCCGGCCGTCGTCGGCAGCTTCGGCACCGGCGTCGGTGCGGCGATCGGCAACTCGCTCGCCAGAAGCGCGGACATGATCGCGAATACGACTCATCGCCGTCCGGTTCACAACGCCTCGGCTCCCGCCAGGGCCAAGGCTTCCGTTCCCGCTGACTCTGGCAAGCAGATCCAGGTCTATCGGGGTACCAAGAGCGACCAGGTGAATGTGGGGGGATAATGGCCGCGAGACATCTTTATCGCATAGCAGCTTGCGCGGCGGCAGCAGGGGCACTGCTCGCCGCGCATCCCGCTAGCGCTCAAGTCAGCATCGCGTCGGGCGTCAACGCCGGCGAGCTCGACGTTCCGATCAACAAGAGCCAGGTGATCCGCGCCGATCGGCCTTATTCCAAGGCCCTGATCGGCAACCCGGACATCGCCGACATCGTGCCGATCAGCGACACGTCGGTCTATGTGCTCGGCAAGAAGACCGGAACGACCAGCCTGACCTTGTACGACAAGGCGAACCGGCTGATCGCCGTGGTCGACGTCGTCGTTGGCCCCGACGTCCTCACTCTGCGCCACCAGCTTTCGGATCTCCTTCCCGGCAACGAGATCAGCGCGCGGATGTCCAACGATTCCGTGATCCTCGAGGGCACGGTGCCGGACGCGGTTGCGGCCGACAGGGCGGTGCAGATCGCCGATACCTTCGCCCCGGGCAAGGTCGTCAACCTGCTTTCGCTCGGCTCGGCCCAGCAGGTCATGCTCGATGTCCGCTTCGCCGAGGTCAACCGCTCGGCGCTCGATCAGATCGGCCTCAACTGGGGCGTCAACCAGAATGGTGGCGGCAAATTCCAGGGAGTGTTTGGATCGGGTTCGAGCCTGACTTCGAGCAACAGCACCACGACCACCACCACCACCAATCCCGACGGCTCGATCACGACTACGACCCAGCCCGGAGTGGCCAAGCTCGCGAACGCAGCGATCGGCGGCAGCTTCGGGATTATCGCTCGCGCGTTCCACGCGTTCGGAGCGAACTTCAACGTGACTCTCGATGCGCTGGAGTCGAAGGGCGCTGTGCGGACGCTCGCGGAGCCGACCCTTGTCGCACTCTCGGGTGAGACCGCGAGCTTCCTCGCGGGCGGCGAGTTCCCGGTCCCGGTGGCGCAGAGCAATGGCGGCGCCGGCGGAGGCACGAGCGCGATCACAGTCGAGTTCAAGCCGTTCGGCGTCAGCCTCGCCTTCACTCCGACGGTGCTCGCGGATGGAGTCATCAACCTCGTCATCGCGCCCGAGGTCAGCTCGATCGACCCCACCGCGTCGATTTCAATCAACAACATCACCATCCCGGGCCTGCAAACGCGCCGCGCCAAGACCACTGTCGAGCTCCGCGACGGCGAGAGCTTCGCGATGGCCGGGCTTCTGCGCCAGGACTTCCAGGACACGATCAAGCAGGTGCCTCTATTGGGCTCGATCCCGATCATCGGGGCGCTGTTCCGCTCGACCGGCTTCCAGCACCAGGAAACGGAGCTGGTGATCATCGTCACTCCGCATCTGGTGCGGCCGGTGCCCGAAGGTTCGCTGAAGGCGCCGACCGACCGGGTGCTTCCGCCCAACGAGGCCGACCTGCTGATCAACGGGCGTACCGATACCGGAGTCCCGCCGGCGGCCCGGCCGTTCGTCACTCCGGCGCCCGTTCCGCCGCCTCCGCCTCCTCCCGCCGTTGCAGTCCCGCAGCCGGCGCCCGGCGCAGGCGGATTGGCGGATGCGAAGAAGCCTTCGGGATTCGAAAAGGATTACGGCCATGTCCTCTAAGCGCCTTTGGATCGTCGCGGCCGCCACGGTGGCGTTGGGGGCCTGCAACACGGCCAACACCCACATCGGCGACGAGGACCCGTTCCTCGGCGAATCGGTCAAGTACGACGAGGCCATCCAGACCATCAATCCGGCGCCGGTTTACCCCGCCAACGCCGCCCAGCCGGGCGACAATGGCGACAAGGGTGCGCAGGCGGTGGCGCGGTATCGCAACGGTGCGGTGAAGGCGCCCGCGCCGATCCAGACCACGAGCATCACCGGTGGCGGCGG
>DASUIC010000055.1:0-24451 GCA_036273215.1 Sphingomicrobium sp. | reverse complement strand
GCTTCACCATCCGCTGTTCGGCACCGCGCGGTTCGGCCTCGCGTCGAACGACCGATTCTTCCTCTACATTGATGCCGACGACACACGCTTCGATCCGGAAGCTACCCGGACTTTCCTCGGGTCGCTCGGCGCGTGGACCGTCGAGCCGGTGCGGCCGTGACGCGCCCTCCACTCATCGCTATCTTGATGCTCGCAGGCTGCCACCAGAGCCTGACGATGAGCGACCAGCCCAAGGGTGCGGAATGGGAGCGTACGACTCTGTTCCGCAACGGCCGGGTGCTGCAGGCCCCGCCACCCGGAAGCGTGGCGCGCGAGGACGATACCGGCGACGTGCTCAAGGAGAAGCCGCCGATGACTCTCGCGCTCGTCCAGCGCGGACGCGAGCGGTTCAACATCTTCTGCTCCGAGTGCCACGGCTACACCGGCGAGGGCGACGGCATGGTCGTGCAGCGCGGATTCCCGCATCCCCCGAATTTCCACGATCCGCGGCTCGTCGCCGCGCCCGACCAGCATTTCGTCGACGTGATCACCAACGGGCACGGGGTGATGTACAGCTACGCCGACCGGGTTCCTCCGGCAGACCGCTGGGCAATCGCGGCGTACATCCGCGCGCTTCAGAAATTGCCGGTCAGCGGCGGATGAACCGCTGGGCTCCAATCGTCGGCATCGCGGGCCTGATCGGCTGCGCGATTGGGCTCATCTTCGCAACGCGTGCCGCGCTCGCGGCATGGCTCGTCGCGTGGCTCGCCTGGGGCTCGGTCCCGATCGGAGCCCTCGCGCTCCTGATGCTGGTCGCCTTGATCCCAGGCACCTGGCGCGCGCTCTATGCGGAGCCGCTGACAATCGGAGCGAGCCTGATGCCGCTGGTCCTGATCGCGGTCGTTCCGCTGCTGATCGGCCTCGGGCTGATCTATCCCTGGACTCACCCGGAGGTCGCTTCGACCCTGAGCGGCTTCAAGGCTCTATGGCTGTCGAGTTCTTTCTTCGTCGTCCGCAACATCGTTTTTCTCGTTGCCTTGAGCTGTTTCGCCTGGGCTCTCATTGCTGCTCAGCCGCGATTGCGGGCGGCGATTGCCGCTGTCGGAGTGATCGTTTACGCGCTGATCGGCTCGTTGATTGGAATCGACTTCGCCGAATCGACCGAGCCTTTGTTCCACTCGTCGATCTATGGGTTGATCGCGCTCACCAACCAGTGGCTCGCGGGCACGTCGTTCGCGATCATCGTTGGTCTGTGGACGAGCGAAGGGCGCGCTCCGCGCTCGGCCGCGGGCGTGCTCGTCACCGCCATCATCCTGTGGGCTTACATGCACGCGATGCAATACATCGTGATTTGGTCGGGAGACATTCCCAGCGAGGCGCGTTGGTATCTCGAGCGCGGCAACGGCCTGTGGTGGGCGCTCGCATGGACGGTGTTCGGTCTTCAGGGGTTCATCCCGTTCGCGGCGCTGCTTTCGCCGGCGGTCCGACGAAGCCGGCGGGCGATGGTCGTGCTCGCCGGCCTGACGCTCGCGATGCGGCTGGCCGAAAATGCGTGGCTCGTCCTCCCCGGCCTCAAGGGCATCGGATGGGCGGCCGTTCCGCTGATCGTCGCGGCATCGGCCGCGATGCTCGGCTGCGGATGGTGGGCGGCGACAAGGACACGGCGCTCGGGCCGATGGAATGAAGCAGGGTGGGTGAGTGAAACGAGGAGCATCTGATGGACAGCACACCCCATAAAGTCGCGGTCGTCACGGGAGGAACCGCCGGCATCGGCCGGGCGACCGTTCGCGAGTTCGCGCGCAATGGTTACGACGTGGCGATCCTCGCGCGCGGCCACGACGGGCTGGAGGCCACGAAACGCGAGGTCGAGGAGCTCGGTCGAAAGGCGTTGGCCATCCCCACCGACGTTTCGGAGTGGAAAGCCGTCGAAGCCGCGGCGGACCGCGTCGAATCCGAACTCGGGCCGATCGACGTTTGGGTGAACAACGCGTTCGCTGGCATCTTCTCGCGGTTCATGGACGTGACTCCCGAGGAATATGAGCGGGTCACGAACGTCACTTACATCGGGCAGGTCAATGGAACGCGCGCGGCGCTGAAGCGCATGCTCCCACGCAACAGCGGCAAGATCGTCCTGGTCGGCTCCGCGCTCGCCTATCGCGGGATCCCGCTCCAGTCGGCCTATTGCGGGTCCAAGCACGCGATCCAGGGCTTCATCGATTCGGTCCGCTGCGAGCTTCTTCACGACAAGACCAACGTGACCATCACGATGGTCCAGATGCCCGGCGTCAACACGCCGCAATTCGACTGGATCAGGGCGAAGCTCCCTGGTCAGCCGCGGCCCGTCGGCAAGGTCTATCAGCCGGAAGTCGCCGGGCGGGCTATTTACGCGGCCGCTCATACGGAGCGGAAGGAGATTCTCGTCGGGCTGCCGACGGTGGAGGCGGTCTGGGGCAACAAGGTCGCTTCCCCCTTGCTCGACGACTATCTCGCGGCAACAGGTTTCAAGAGCCAGCAGCGGCCCGAACGGGTGCAGCCGGACCGCAAGGATAATCTGTTCGAGCCGGTCGCCGGGGACCACGGCGCTCGCGGCACCTTCGGCGACGAGGCGGTCGACAGCAGCGCGGAGCTGTGGATCAGCGAGCACAAGAAGGAGCTCGGGCTGGCGGCGCTCGGTGCAGCCGCAGTGGCCGGCGTCGGTTTCATGCTCGCGTCACGGGGGGACAAGAAAGTCCGCGAGAGGAGCTGAACCTTGCTTGCACCGCGCCAGCCCGAACCTTCGCACCGGCCGCTGCTCGCCGTCGCAGCGGTGACGCTCACCGCCGCGACGGGGATCGCCCTATTGCTGCAGCGCGCGTGGAAGCCCAAGGGCGACAAGGATCATCGCGCAGCGCAGGCACTCGGAGCGGGAGCGGCGATCCTGTGCCTGAGCGTCGCGCTCGACAGCGGGCTCGAGCACTACCGCGGCGAGTTCAAGGACCGCGCCATGTTCGTCGGTCCCACGATGGCGCTGCTTGGGCTGGGTGCAGCAACCTGGATCGCCTTTCGTCCAGAGCGAGCGAACGACCGCCTGCCGAAAATCGCGCTCCTGACCGTCGGCGCGACCGGGCTGATCGGCCTCGGCTTTCACGCCT
Organism: Sphingomicrobium sp.; assembly: GCA_036273215.1. Taxonomy (GTDB): domain Bacteria; phylum Pseudomonadota; class Alphaproteobacteria; order Sphingomonadales; family Sphingomonadaceae; genus Sphingomicrobium. Next base: position 21,341 of record DASUIC010000055.1, on the reverse strand, counting down.
ACAACATCCTCAAGCGCCCAGGCGAGCTCGATTCCATGAACCTGTTCTACGGCGCGCCTTTTGGAGCGCCTGCTGCACTCACTCTGGCCGGACTGTACGGAGTCATCGCGGGTGAGCTGCTGAGCGGACGATCGTACGTCCGCACCCGCCTTCCGAAGCACACGGCTGGGCTGATCGCCTTCTCGTTGATGGGCACCGTGGCCGAGGCTGGATTCCTCCATTTCCGCGGCGCGTTCCAGGATCCGGCGATGTACCTGCCCGTGACCATCCCGCCGCTTGCCGCGATAGTGATCGGCGCCGCCGCGCTGTCGCCGCGAGCGACACAATTCGCCGAACCGTTGCTTAAGGCGACGGCGGTGCTCGGCATCGCGGGGCCGATCTTCCATGCCTACGGGATCCACCGCAACATGGGCGGCTGGAGGAACTGGAGCCAGATGATCCTCCAGGGGCCGCCGCTCCCCGCGCCGCCGGCCTTCCTCGGGATCGCCGCGGCTGGTCTCGGAGTCCTTCCGCTGCTCGAAGGGAAGCGGCGGTGAGCGACTTCCACACGCCCTATCTGACCTACGACGTCCTCGACAAATGGGACTCGCCGTCGTGGAACGATCAGACCCGCGCGGCCATTCGCAAGCGGCTCGAGGAAGTGCCGAAGCAGCGCTTCTTCACGCCCGAACAATGGTCGCTGCTCCAGGCTATCGTCGACCGTCTGATCCCGCAGCCGGACCGCGAAAAGCCGGTCCCGATCGTCCCGTGGATCGACGACATGCTGCGCAAGAACCATACGCCGGGCTTCCGCTACGCCGACATGCCGCCGATGCAGGACGCCTGGCGGCAGGGCCTCGATGCGATCGCCGCGGAGGCGCACAATCGCCACGGCAAGCAGTTCGACCAGCTTTCGCCCGACGAGCAGGACCAGCTTCTGACGGACATCCAGGAGAACCGGGTCGAGCGGCGCTATTGGGGCGAGCTCCCGCCCGGCGGCTTCTTCCTTCACCAGCTCCTGAAGCAGGTGGTCGGCGTATATTACTCGCACCCGAGCGCGTGGAGCGAGATCGGCTACGGCGGCCCGGCGAGCCCGCGCGGTTATGCGCGCCTCGGCTTCGACGAGCGCGATCCGTGGGAAGCCGAGGAATATAAGTTCGAGGACAGCGATGCTTGACGTTGCCGAGCCGAGAGCCGTGCGCGGCCGCGCCCCCGACGTGTTTCGCCCCCGCAAGTGGGTCGACATGCGCTGCCACGACGATTCCGAGGAAGTCGACTTCGCGATCGTCGGCACCGGCGCGGGCGGCGGAACGCTCGCGTGCAAGCTTGCCGAAGCGGGTTTCTCGGTAGTTGCCTTCGAGGCAGGGCCGTTCTGGCGGCCGCTCGAGGATTTCGTCTCCGACGAGCGCTGGCAAGGGGGCCTTTACTGGACCGACAACCGGATCACCGGCGGCGCGGACCCGGTCGAGCTCGGCTCGAACAACAGCGGCCGCGGAGTCGGCGGAAGCACCGTCCACTATACCATGATCGCGCTTCGCTGGCGGCCCGAATGGTTCAAGTGCAAGTCGACGCTCGGCTATGGCCGCGACTGGCCGGTCAGCTTCGACGAGCTCGAACCTTATTATGAGGAAGCCGAGGAGGCGCTGAAGATATCGGGGCCGATCCGCTATCCATGGGGCAAGCGGCGCAAGCGCTATCCCTATCGCGAGCACGAGGTGAATGCCGCGGGTCTGGTGCTCGCGCGCGGGTGCGAGGCGATCGGAGTGAAATGGTCGCCGATTCCGCTGGCGACGCTGTCCGCGCCGCGCGGCATGGCGCACCCCTGCGTCTATCGCGGCTTCTGCGCCTACGGCTGCTCGACCAACGCCAAGCAGAGCGTGCTCGTGACTTTCATTCCGCGTGCGCTGAAAGCCGGTGCGGAGGTCCGTGACCTGGCGATGGTCGGCAAGATCGAGATGGGAAAGAACGGTCGAGCGAATGGGCTGCATTATCGTCGCGGCGGCGAATGGCGTTTCCAAAAGGCGCGCAACGTCGTGGTCGCAGGCTACGCAATCGAGACGCCGCGGCTCCTGCTGAATTCAAAATGCGACCAGTTTCCCGACGGCCTGGCCAACGAGAATGGCCTAGTGGGCACGCACATCATGATCCACTCCGGCCCTGGCGTCTGGGGGTACATGGATGAGGAAGTGCGCTGCTACAAAGCGCCGCCGTGCATGGCCGTCACCGAGCACTGGAACTACGACGACAGCGACAAGAAGGATTTCCACGGCGGCTACGCGTTCATGAGCCAGGGCCCGCTGCCAGTCGGCTGGGCCGAGGACATCGCCGTGCAGCGCAAGATGTGGGGCCTCAAGCTTCGCGAGGAGATGACCCGCTACAACCATGTCGCCGGCCTGAGGATCGTCGGCGAAACCGAACCGCGGCGCGAGAACCGGATCACGATCGAGGAGGAAGAGAAGGACCAGTTCGGTCTTCCGATCCCGCGGATGACGTTCAGCTATTCGGATAACGACAAGAAGCTGATGAAGCATTCGATCGGCTCGATGAAGTCGGTGCTCGACGGCGCTGGAGCGAAGGAGTTGTGGGTCGACGACGACACCTCGCATTTGATGGGAGGCTGCCGAATGGGCGACGACCGCAGCGACAGCGTCGTCGACAAGGACGGCCGGAGCTGGTCGATCCCGAACCTGTGGGTATGCGACGGGTCGCTGTTCCCGACCAGCGGCGGGGTGAACCCGTCGCTCACGATCCAGGCCAATGCGCTGCGCATCGGCGACCGCATGAAGGACATGGCCGCCAGGGGCGAGCTGTGAGGACAGTCCCCGAGCGGATCGCCAGCATCGAGGACCTGCGTCGACGCGCGCATTCGCGAGTCCCCAAGCCGTTCATGGACTATATGGAAGCCGGCTCGTTCGCTCAGCTGACGCTTCGCGACAACCGCCGCGACCTCGATTCCATTCGCTTCCGCGAACGCGTCATGTTCGACGTTTCGAACCGCAAGCTCGAAACGACCATGCTCGGCGAGAAGGTCAGCATTCCTGTGGCGATCGGCCCGACGGGCATGTGCGGCGCGATCTGGTCCAATGGCGAGATATTGTCGTGCCGAGCGGCGCATCAATTCGGAATCCCGTTTTCGCTTTCGACCAACGCGCTTCTGTCGATCGAGGACGTGCGCAGCTCCGTCGACCGGCCTTTCTGGTTCCAGCTCTATCTCGAAAAGGACCGGGGATTTTCGAAGGATTTGATCGAGCGCGCGAACAAGGCCGGCTGCCCGGTGCTGATCCTGACCATGGACCTGCACGTCGAAGGCACGCGCTATTGCGACAAGCATAATGGGCTCGGGGTGCCGCCAAAGCTCACGCCGGCGAACATCTGGAGCATCGTCAGCCACCCGCCCTGGGCGTTCGGGATGCTCCATTCGAAGCGCTGGAGCTTCGGCAATTATGCCGGAAAGGTGAAGAGCGGGAACGTCGCCGAGATGGCGGAGCTGGTCAAAAGCCAGCTCGACAGCTCGTTCGACGTGAAGACGCTGGAATGGGTGCGCTCCCTCTGGCCGGGTAAGCTGCTCGTCAAGGGCATCCTCGACGTCGAGGACGCGAAGATGGCGGTAAAGGCCGGTGCAGACGCGATCCTGGTTTCGAACCACGGCGGCCGGCAACTCGACGGCGCGCCGTCCACGGCGTCGATCCTCACGAGCATCGTCGATGCCGTCGGCGACGAGACCGAGGTCTATGTCGACAGCGGCGTCCGCTCCGGCCTGGACGTGCTCAAGTTCCTCGGGCTCGGCGCGCGCGCCTGCTTCATCGGCCGCGCTTATCTCTACGGCCTCGGGGCGTACCAGCAGGCGGGCGTGACCAAGGTGCTCGAAATCCTGAAGGACGAACTCAGCATCGCGATGGCCCTGACAGGCGTCACCGAGGTCACTAAAGTCCCACGCGACATCATCCTTCGCCATCCGCCCGACCCAACCAAGCCCTCGTCGGCGACAAGCGGGGGACCCTATCGCGACATACGCGTTTACGAAGAAAGCTAGGAGCGAGACCATGGCCAAGACCGGCGGCGACATCCTCGTCGAAACCCTGATCAAGTGGGGCGTGGACACGATTTTCGGAATTCCCGGCGACGGGATCAACGGCGTGTTCGAGTCGCTTCGCCAGATGCAGGACAAGGTCCGTTTCATTCAGGTCAGGCATGAGGAAGCCGCGGCCTTCGCGGCGTGCGCCTACGCCAAGTTCACCGGCCGCCTCGGCGTGTGCCTCGCAACGTCCGGGCCGGGCGGCATCCATCTGCTCAACGGCATTTACGACGCGAAGCTCGACAACCAGCCAGTGCTCGCGATCACCGGCGCTCAGCACCACGATCTGATCGAGACCTACACCCAGCAGGACGTGGCGCTCGATAAGCTGTTCATGGACGCGACCGCTTATTCGGTCCGCGTGATGGGGCCGGCGCACGTCCAGGATGTGGTCGAGCAGGCATGCCGGACGGCCCTCGCCTATCGCCAGCCGACGCACGTCATGATCCCGGTCGATTTCCAGTCGCAGCCCACGAAGGACAGGTCGGAGCGCAATGTCGCAGACCACGTCTCGAACGTCATGGCGCGCGGCGGTCAGCTGCCAAATCCGGATATGCTGCAGCGCGCCGCGGACATCCTCAACGAGGCCGAGAAGCCTTTCATCCTCGCGGGGCGGGGCTCGATCGGTGCGACCGAGGAGCTGCTCGCTGTCGCGGAACGGCTCCAGGCGCCGATCGGAAAGCCGCTGCTTGGCAAGCAGGCGGTCCCCGACGAGAGCCCCTATACGACGGGCGGGGTCGGGCTGCTCGGGACCAAGCCCAGTCAGGAGGCGCTGGAAGGCTGCGACACGCTTCTGATCGTCGGATCGACCTTCCCCTACATTGAATTTTATCCCCAACCCGGAAAGGCGAAAGCGGTTCAGATCGAGCTCGATCCGAAGCGGGTCGGCATGCGCTATCCGGTCGATGTCGGCCTCGTCGGCGACAGCAAGACCGTTCTTTCCGAGCTGCTACCGCTGCTTCGTAAAAACGATAGCGGCAAATTCCTTCAGGCCGCGCAGAAAAGCATGCGCGAATGGCGCGAGGTGATGAACGGGCGGGCGACCCGGCGCGAGACTCCGATGAAGCCGCAGGTGGTGACTTACGAGCTCAACAAGTTGCTCGACGACGATGCGATCGTGATCACCGACAGCGGAACGATCACGGCGTGGACGGCGCGCCACGTCGACATGCGCGGCAGCATGCAGTTTAGCTGTTCGGGAACGCTGGCCAGCATGGCTTGCGGGCTTCCGTACGCGATCGGCGCGTCGATCGCCTTTCCGGATCGGCAGGTGGTTTCGATCATCGGCGACGGTTCGGCGGCGATGCTGATGGGAGATTTCGTGACGCTCAGGAAATACAACCTCAACGCCAAGATCATCGTCATCAAAAACAATGCGCTCGGACAGATCAAATGGGAGCAGATGGTCTTCCTCGGCAATCCCGAATACGGCTGCGAGCTCGAGCCGATCGAGTTCACCGACATCGCCAAGGGCTGCGGGATCGACACGGTCCAGATCGACGATCCGGCGCGCTGCGGCGATCAGCTGCGCGAGGCGCTGTCGAAACCGGGACCGTGCCTGATCGAAGCGGTGGTCGATCCCTATGAGCCGCCGTTCCCGCCGAGCATCGAGCTCAGCCAGGCGATGAACATGGGCAAGGCACTTGCCAAGGGCACGCCGCACGCGATGAAGACCGCGCTGACGCTTGCTTCCGATACGGTGCGCGAGCTCGTCTAATGCCCGGCGAGCCTAGGCTCGCCACGCGTGCGCCCGACGGGCAGGTGCTGCGTGAATGGGACCGCTATCCGGCGGATGCCGCCCGTGCGCTCCAAGCCGACCTGGAGCGGGCGCTCGGAAGCTCGGTAGAGTTCGATGCGCAGGCGAAGGCGCTCTACGCCACCGACGCCTCCAACTACCGCCAGGTACCGATCGGGGTGGTGTACCCGCGAAGCCGCGACGAAGTCGTCGAGGCTGTGCGGATTTGCCGCGAACATGACGCTCCGATCGTCTCGCGCGGCGGCGGCACGAGCCTCGCCGGCCAGAGCTGCAACGTCGCGGTCTGCATCGATTTCTCGCGGCACCTTCATCACGTGATCGAGATCGATCCGGACGCGGGGCTGGCGCGCGTCGAGCCCGGATGCATCCTCGACCGGCTCAATGAAGCCGCCGCGGCGCACGGGCTGAAGTTCGGGCCGGACCCGGCGACGCACAGCCGCAACACATTGGGCGGAATGATCGGCAACGACAGCTGCGGCGTGCATTCGATCAAGTGGCACCGGACGCTCGATAATGTCTCGGCGCTCGAGGCGCTGACATACGATGGACTGCAGCTGAGGCTCGGGCCGACTCCGCGCATCCCCGATGAGATCGGCCGGCGCGGCGACATTTATCGTGCACTCCTCGCCCTCCGCGACCGCTACGCAAAGCTGATCGAGGAACGCTTCCCCAAGATCCCGCGGCTGGTGTCCGGATTCGAGGGGCTGGAGGCACTTCTGCCGGACCGCGATTTCAACGTCGCGCGCGCGGTGACCGGCACCGAAGGTACGTGCGTGATCGTGCTCGAGGCCGGCGTCCAGCTGGTGCCGCGGCGGAAATGCACGGCGTTGGGGCTTCTCTCGTTCGACGATGTTTACGCGGCGGCGGACGCGGTGCCGGCGCTGCTGGAGCAGGACTTCCATGCGGTGGAGGGCTTCGACGGGAGGATGTATGACGCGATCAAACGGTCGAGCGCAGTGTCCGGAATCTCGGCTTTCCCGCAAGGGCGCGGGTTCCTGATCGTCGAGGCGGCCGGCGAGACGCTGGAAGAAGCCGAAGCCGAAGTGCAGGCAAAGGTGAAGAAGGCGGGCACCGGCGCGCGGACCGCGTTCGTGTCGGACCCGGCGAAGCAGCAGCAAATCTGGGAAGCTCGGGAGGCAGCGCTTGGAGTGACCGCATTCGTTCCGAACGGCCCCGAGCACTGGCCGGGCTGGGAGGATAGCGCGGTCCCGCCCGACCGGCTCGGCGATTACCTCCGCGAGCTCGACAAACTGCTTGCCGCCCACAGCTACACTGCGGCGCTGTACGGCCATTTCGGCGACGGCGTGACCCACGGCCGGATCAACTTCGATTTCCACTCCGAACAGGGCCTCGCCAACTACCGCGAGTTCATGCGCGAGGCGGCGCATCTGGTGCATCGCTACGGCGGCTCTCTCTCGGGCGAGCATGGCGACGGGCAGGCGCGCGCCGAGCTTTTGCGCGTGATGTACGGCGACGAGCTGGTCCAGGCGTTCCGCGAGTTCAAGGCGATCTGGGACCCGACGAACCGGCTCAATCCCGGCAAGGCGATCGAACCCTTCCCGATCGACTCCAACCTAAGGCTCGGCCTAACGTACAAGCCCAAGCCGCTCGATACCTGGTTCAAATATCCCTCCGACCACGGCTCATTCGCGCATGCGACCACCCGCTGCGTCGGCGTGGGCAAGTGCCGCCGCCGGCAGGTTGGAGACGAGGTCATGTGCCCGTCCTATCTGGTCACCGGCGAGGAGAAGCATTGCACTCGCGGCCGAGCGCATCTGCTTCACGAAATGGCTCGCGGCGAGGTGATCAGCGAGGGCTGGCACAGCGCGGCGGTCGAAGACGCGCTCTCGCTCTGCCTCGCCTGCAAGGGGTGCAAGGCCGACTGCCCCGTCGGAGTCGACGTCGCGAGCTGGAAAAGCGAGTTCCGGGCACATCATTACGCCAATCGATTGCGGCCACGCTCGGCCTATTCCATGGGATTGATCGCCCGCTGGGCTGGCCTCGCCGCTTACGCGCCCGCGCTTGTCAACAGCGTGGCAAAGACGGGAATCGCCAAATGGATAGCGGGCGTGGACCGGAACGCCCGTTTGCCGTGCTTCGCCTCGCGCACGTTCCGGTCGTGGTTCCGCGAGCGAACGAAAGGCATGGGCGGCGAGCGGCTCGTGCTCTGGCCTGACACCTTCAACAACAATTTCCGGCCGCGGACGCTGATCGCCGCCACGCAGCTGCTCGCAAGAGCAGGGTTCGAGCTGGTCATTCCTTCAGAGCCGCTGTGCTGCGGCCGGCCGCTCTACGACTGGGGCTTTCTCAAGACCGCGAAGCGCAGGCTCGAGCGAATCTTCACCGTACTCCGCGAGGACATAGAAGCGGAGACTCCGATCGTTGTCCTCGAGCCCGCATGCGTGTCCGTGTTCAAGGACGAATTGCTCAACCTGTTTCCTGACCGGCCAGCGGCAAAGAGGCTGGCGAAGCAGGTGCACTATGTGGCCGATTTCATCGCCGACCGGGTCGATCGCTTCCCGCCGTTCCTCAAAGGCGGCTCCGCGCTCGTGCAGGCGCATTGCCATCACCACGCGATCATCGGCTTCGGCAAGGAGATGGATCTGCTCGATCAGGTCGGCCTCAAGGTCGAGCGTCCACAGCAGGGCTGCTGCGGCATGGCGGGCGCATTCGGAATGGCCAGGGAGACGTTCGAGGTCGGCCGCCAGATCGGCGAACGCGTCTTGCTTCCTCGGGTCCGAAACCTCCCGGACGACACCCTGATCGTGGCCGACGGGTTCAGCTGCCGCGAGCAGATCGAGATGCATGGCGGCCGCAGGACCCTGCACATTGCCGAGCTGCTTCGCGAGCGGATGGCATGACAAATGGGTCAGCCGAACAGGGTGTGATTGTGCTGAAGCTCCGAATTTGCGACTAGGCGCCGCGTATGCGTCACGTCCCCGCAGATGTGCTGATCGAGCCTGCGCATACCGGGCGCACCACCGCGGCAAAGGACATCCATCTGCTCGCAGGTGTTCCGGCCGCGACCCGCGAGCGCGTGCTAGGCCAGGCGAAGGTGGAGCGGTTCGCCGCTCGCGAGCTGCTGTTCTCGGAAGGAGACGTTCCGAAAAGGCTGTACGTGGTCCTTAGCGGGATCGTCGATTTGTCGCGCCTTCATGGCCAACGCGAGTGCAATGTCATGATGATGCTCGCGGGCGATCTCTTCATGGCGGCGGCGACGCTCTATCGGGAGCCGTCGCTCATTTCCGCGCGGACTCTGACGCCATGCAAAATCCTGGTGCTCGACGCCGAAACGGTTCGGGACGAAGCGCGGCGGTCGCCGGCGTTGGCCCGGAACATTTCACAGGTGCTCGCCGGACAGTGGCGGGTCGCGCTGAGAATCATCCTCGAACTCAAGGCCCGGCTCCCGTCCGAACGCCTTGCCGCATTCCTGCTCCGGCTGCATGACTCGCGGCCGGCCGGGACGATCGCCGAAATTCCTTTTTCGAAGCGGCAGCTCGCCGCGCGGATCGGAATGCAGCCGGAGACGCTGTCGCGCGCGCTTCAGACCCTTGCCGCCAATGGCCTCCTGCTTCGTGGGCGGCAGATCATCGTCAACGACCGCGCCAAAGCGGAAGCCTTTTGCGGACCCGATCCTTATCCGCCTGGAAACGAGGGCCAGCTCGGAGTGCACACGCTCTAAACCGTCGAAGGACCTTGATCCGCGACAAGAATTGCAACGCTGGCGCGAAGGAGCCGCTTTGTGAATCGTCGGTGCGCAATGTTGAGCGGGTAGGGCTTTGCACGAGGAGAGCCAGCCACAAGAACGACCCGCGACGCGCTTCGAGCCGCGCGACGTGCCCGCGCTCCTGCCCTTCTGGCTCGCGCTCCTTTTTGCCGGGTTCATCGTGACCGTCCTGATCGGAATCACCATCGGATTTCCGCTGGCCGATCATCAGGAAGCCAGGGGACCGCTCCAGGCGCTGCCGCCCGCTCCGCGCATCGAGACCGCGCCGGGCGTCGATCTCGCCCGCTACCAGGCGGCGAAGCGCGCGGAGCTCAAGCGCCGTGACCAAGCCGGCCAGAGCGCGATCGATGCAGCGATGAACGCCACGGCGGAGCAGGGCTGGGGACCTTCGAAGTGAGGATCGCCGCGGCGATCCTCGGCTTGTTCCTTCTCGCCGCGCCGGTGTCCGCGCGAATCGATCCGGGAAGCTTCCCAAGCCTCGCATTCCGGCAGCACCCCGGCGCGCAGCTTCCGCTCGACGCGCAACTGAGCGATTCGGGCGGACGGCCCACGAGTCTGGGCAAGGCGCTCGCCGGCCGCCCCGCTGTGTTCGTCCTCGAATATCTGCGCTGCAAGAATCTCTGCAGCCTCGTATTGAGCGGGGCGGTTCGTGCGGTTTCGGCCGCGGGGCTCACGCCGGGCCGCGACGTCGATCTGATCGCGCTGAGCATCGATCCACGAGACAGTGCATCTGACATCGCAGCAGCCCAGACGATGTACGCCCGGCGGTTCTCCAATCCTGTCGCGGCCGCTGCGGGCGTGCGCTTTTTCACCGCTTCGCCCGATCAGGTGCGAAGAATCGCCTCGGCGGTCGGCTTCGCCTATCGCTACGACCGCGCGAGCGACCAGTTCGCGCACCCCGGCGGCTTCGTCGTGACCACTCCGGACGGGCGAATCTCGCGCTACATGCTCGGGCTGAATCCCCAGCCGGCGCTGGTCAGGGAGGCCGTCGCTGAGGCGGCGAAGGAGAAGGTCGAGCCGCCGGCGCACCCGTTCCTGTGCCTGTGCTTCGGCTACGATCCCGATGAGGGGTCCGTGGCTGCGCTCACTCTCCGACTGGTGCGCTACGCCTCGCTCGCCCTGGTGCTCGCGCTGGCGGCGCTGCTCGGCTTGCTCTCGCTCCGCCGAAGGTCGGTATAGTGGCGAGTTTCCCATGGTGGCCGCAAGCCGCGAGCGGTTATGCGAGCGAGGTCGATTTCCTCTTCGGAAGTCTCCTGGTGATCGCGGCGCTGACCTCGGGCCTTGTATTCTTCCTCCTGCTCTTCTTCGCCAACAAATATCGTCACACGAGCAACGCCGACCGGAGCGGGACGACCAAGAAGACCTGGCGCTGGGAGATCGGGTGGACGACCGCGTCGCTGCTGATTTTCGTCGGCCTCGCGGTGTGGGGCGCGAACCTCTACGTCCACCTCTACAACCCTCCGCCCGACGCGCTTCAGATTTTCGTCGTCGGCAAGCAGTGGATGTGGAAGGCCGAGCATCCCGGCGGCCAGCGCGAGATCAACGAGCTCCACGTCCCGGTCGGCCAGGACGTTCGCCTCGTGCTGGCTTCTCAGGACGTGATCCACAGCTTTTACGTGCCTGCGCTCAGGATCAAGCAGGACGTCGTGCCTGGCCGCTACGAGACGATGTGGTTCCAGGCCGACAAGGTCGGGCGTTACCACCTTTTCTGCGCCGAATATTGCGGGACCGATCATGCGCATATGGGCGGCTGGGTGACGGTGATGGATGCCCGCGCCTATGGCGACTGGCTGAAGGCTCAGGGGGGCGAGATGACCTTAGCCGATCAGGGCCAACAGCTGTTCCGGCGGTACGGCTGCAGCGGCTGTCATGAGTCGGGCGGGACGGTCCGGGCGCCTCAGCTCGAGGGCGTGTTCGGAAGCCCGGTGCCGCTGTCCAACGGAAGCGTGGTGATTGCCGATGACAAATACATCCGCGATTCGATCCTCGACCCTAAGGCACAGGTTGCGGCTGGCTACGCGCCGGTGATGCCGACCTTCGCCGGGCAGATCAGCGAGGACGATCTCGCCAAGCTCGTCGCCTACATCGAATCGATCGGGCCGTCGGGCGGAAGGGCGGCGCGCTGATGCTCGCCCCTCCGAACCTCAGTTACCTGAACGCCAAGACGGGCATCCGCTCGTGGCTTCTGACCACCGACCATAAGCGCATAGCGCTGCTCTATTTCGCTTCGATCACCTTCTTCTTCGCGGTCGGGGGGATCGCCGCGACGCTGATCAGGTTCGAGCTGATCACGCCCGGGCCGACGCTTGGAAGCCCCGACTTCTACAACCGCCTGTTCACCATGCACGGGATCATCATGGTGTGGTTCTTCCTCATCCCGTCCATTCCCGCGACGATGGGCAATTTCATGATCCCGATGATGATCGGAGCGCGCGATCTCGCCTTCCCGCGGCTCAACCTTGCGAGTTGGTATTTCTACATCGCGGGGGGGATCGTGACGATTACCGCGCTTCTGCTCGGCGGCGTGGATACCGGCTGGACCTTCTACGAGCCTTATTCGACTTTCTACGCGACGGGCTATGTGATCCTGACGGTGTTCGGCATTTTCCTGTCGGGGTTCTCGTCAATCCTCACGGGCCTCAACTTCATCGTCACCACGCACAAGCTCCGCGCGCCAGGCATGACCTGGTACCGTCTGCCGGTGTTCGTCTGGTCGACCTACGCGACCAGCCTGATCCTCGTGCTCGCGACTCCGGTGCTGGCGATGACCCTCATCATGCTTCTCGTCGAGCGGGTCTTCCACGTCGGAATCTTCTCGCCCCAGCTCGGCGGCGACCCGTTGCTGTTCCAACACATGTTCTGGTTCTACAGCCACCCCGCCGTGTACATCATGATCCTGCCCTCGATGGGCGTGATCAGCGAGCTGGTGCCGGTCTTCGCGCGCAAGCCGCTGTTCGGCTACGAATTCGTCGTCTGGTGCAGCATCGCGATCGCGGGCATCGGTTTCCTCGTCTGGGGCCACCACATGTTCGTCGCCGGGCAGGCGCTTTACGCCAGCCTTGCATTCTCCTTCCTCAGCTATCTCGTCGCCGTCCCCTCCGCGGTGAAGGTGTTCAACTGGATCGCGACGATGCACGAGGGCTGGATCCATTTCGATGCGCCGATGCTCTATGCGTTCGGCTTTATCGGCCTGTTCACCGTCGGCGGCCTGACCGGCCTGTTCCTCGCCGCGCTCGCGGTCGACGTGCACGTCACCGACACTTACTTCGTGGTCGCGCATTTCCACTACATCATGGTCGGCGGCGCGGTGATGGGGTACTTCGGAGGCCTGCATTACTGGTGGCCGAAGATCACCGGCCGGCTTTACCCCGATTATTGGGCGCGCTTCGCCGCGATCCTCGCCTTTTTCGGCTTCAACCTGACCTTCTTCCCGCAATTCATCCTGGGCTATCTCGGCATGCCGAGGCGGTATCAATCCTACCCGCCAGAGTTCCAGGTCTGGCACGTGCTGTCTTCGGCCGGCGCGAGCATCCTCGCGGTCGGCTACGCGCTCCCGCTGTTCTACTTCAGCTGGTCGATCCTCAAGGGCAAGCGAGCGCCCGCCAACCCGTGGCACGCGACAGGGCTGGAGTGGACGACCCCGTCGCCGCCGCCGCCGGCGAACTTCGAAGAGACTCCCGTCGTGATCCGTCCGCCCTACCAATATGACCGCGAGGGCAATCCGCTGATGCAGGCCGACAATGGCTGAGCGGGCGACGAGCTTCCAATATGCGACGCTGACGCAGCAGCGCGAGACCGCGACTCTGGGGATGTGGGCGTTCCTGTCGACCGAAGTGCTGTTCTTCGGAGCGCTCATCGCCGCCTACATCAATTATCGAATCTGGTTCGGCGCGGAGTTCATCGCGGCGGCAAGCATGACCAAGGTCGCGCTTGGCACGGCGAACACCGCGATCCTCCTGACGAGCAGCGCGTGCATGGCCAGCGCGGTCTGGTCGAACGAGGCCGGCTCACGGCGCGGCGCTGTGTGGTGGCTCGTCGCCACGGCCGCGCTCGGCGTCGCGTTCGTCGGCGTCAAGTTCTTCGAATATTCGCTCGAATATGGCGAGCGGCTGGTGCCGGCGGTGAATTTCGATTCCACCCGCTACAGCGGTGCGACCGAGATATTCTTCACTTTCTACTTCTGCGCGACGCTTCTCCACGCGCTCCACCTCCTCATTGGAGTCGGACTGGTCGGCTGGCTGATCCACCGCATCGGCCGACGGGGGGTCGACGACGGGCCAGCAACGAGGCTGATCGGCCTCTACTGGCACTTCGTCGACATCGTCTGGATCTTCCTCTTCCCGCTGATCTACCTCGCCGGGAGGAACGGGTGACGAAGGCGACCATCTGGCGCTGCTGGATCGCCCTGATGCTGCTCCTCGGCGGGACGACGACGCTGGCGTTCGTCCCACTGGGCACCTTCAATATATTTGTGGCGCTCGGCATTGCCGTCGCCAAGGCGCTGATCGTGCTGCTCTTCTTCATGGAGCTGCGTGGAAGCGTCCCGCTGGTGCGCACGTTTGCGGCGGCGGGATTTTTCTGGCTGCTGATCATGATTACGCTGACCACCGCGGATTATACCCACCGAACCGACACACGGACGCCGATCGACCACACGCCCTGACCGGCGCGTCACATCAGTCGGTCGGACCTCGCTCCTGCCGGATCAGCTTGTGCTTCCCAATGGCCGCGTTCGGCCCGAGCTCCGCGCGCTTCGATGCCGCCTCCAGATTCTCGTGAAGCGGTCGGTGGACGAATGGGACGAGCAGGCCCGTCGCGGCGCCCCAGACGAGGAGCGAGGCGGCGACTCCGGCGGCTGCCGGGCCCGCCGGCGTTCGGCCGCCGCTCAGCAAGGGGAGCACCAGAACCGCGCCCGCGGCCCATAGGGCGAAGCCGAACGACATTCCGAACAGCCATCCGCCCTTCACAGAATTGGCTGCTCGGCCGAACACCCTCGCATAAACCGCTCCTGCGACCGCCATCACCACCCAGCCTGCGGCGAGGGTCAAAATTCGATTCATTCCAAGGATTTCCGCTTCGACCTTGAGCGACCCGAAGCCGAAGAGAACGGCAATGGCAGGAATCGTCGCGAGCAGGCCCGAGATGGCGCCCGCCGAGAATGGCCGCTGGCTCGGTCCGGGGTCATAACCGTGCGCTGCGAGGAATCCGGCCATCAGCTCATGATCTCCTTCAACGCCTTGCATTCGCGATAGCCGGGCTCGTCGCGATAGAGATCGATGAGGTGCTTGTAGGAAAGCCCGACCGTGCGCGCCTCGCGGTTCAAATCGAACAGGCCGACGGGGTAGACGAGACCGATCGGCTCACTGAGCGCGATGCTCCAATCGATCTGGTCGACCAGGCTGTACCAGGTGAAGCCGACCAGCGGGACGCCGTCGTTGGCGAGCAGCTGCAAATTATGCCACTGCCGCCAGAGCCAGCGCGGCGCTCCGTCCGCATCGGTCTTGTTCGTTTCGGTGTGCATCATCGGACGCTGGTAGCGCTGGTAATATTGGTCGGCGATCACGTACCAGCCGAACAGTTCCCCAAGCGCTTTAGCCTGGCCTTGACGGTCGATCAGCCGCTCGTTCCATTCGTAATAGTCGATCCCCAGGATCGATCGGCGGGGCACGGCGCGGTTGGCGAGACGATCGATGTCCTTCTCGTCAATTCCCTGTCCGGACAGCAGCTTGCGCATCCTGGGACTGACCTTGTGAGCGTAGATCAGATCGAGCGGGAGGAAGCGCCGCTCGTTCGCGGCCGACGCGATCTCCTCCACGTGCTTGTCGGGACAGCACGGCTGGTAGAATTCGCTGCTCTCGCTGTTGATGAAGATCGCGTCGTCGCGGCGCTTGAGGATTGCGTCGCTCATCAGGATGCTTGCGTTGGCGAGGTTCCACGCCGCGCGCGCATATGCCCCCTCGTCGCGGAGCTGCTCGTTCCAAAGCCCGTCGAGCGCGCTCATCCGGGCGCACACGTACATCTCGTTCACCGGCGTGTAGAAACGCACCCACGGGTATCGCTCGGCGAATGCGTCGGCATATTCGGCGAGCGCCTTGGCCAAGTCGGGGCTCTGGAAATTGCCAAGCCACGAAGGCACTCCGAAGTGGCAGAGGTCGATAATCGGCTCGGGCCCGTGGTCGCGCAGCGCTTCCATCTGCGGGTCGGCAAAATCCCAGCAATATTTGCCGGGTCCTTCGAAGATCAGGTGGAGCGGTGGGCCGTAGCGCAGGTGCGTGATCCCGATCTCGCGGGCTAGCGCGAAATCGCGCTGCCAAAGCTCGTAATGGCTGGTCGAATCCATTTCGTCGCGACGCCAGCGGCCGTTCTCGATGGTCGGATAGCTGCACTCGATTCCGCTTGCGAACATGAAAGCGGTCGACTCTTCGGCGCGCCTGGCTTCGGTCTTCATTGGCCGCCTCGCCGCGGGCGCAGAGGGCCTCGTGTCCGCCGCATAACCCACCGGCCTGCGATAAATCGCGCCCATGGCGAGGCCGAAGCACGCGTGGCCGATGAGCAGGCTGAGCACTGTCTCCACCGATAATGGAGCGAAGAACCCGGCGACGCTCAGCCGGACGATATCCGCATTGTCGCGGATCAGCGCCAGCTCGGGATAGACCACGAGTATTGCGAGTGAGGCGGGGACGATCGCGAAAATCAGTCCCTGGACGGCCGGCCGCAGGCGCAGTCGCCCCCAGAAGAAGAAGGCGTAGAAGATCGCCCAGCAGATGCCGATGCCGAGGTGGGCGACGACCGCGGTCAGGTCCGCAACGAACCGCGACCCGCGGAACGCGACCGCGCTCAGTTCGGCGATGAAGTCGATGGTTTTGATCCCCAGCAATCGCCCGAGCCGCGACAAGATCTCCATCGCGATCGCGCCGCCCAGGCCCGCTGCGGCGGCGTTCTTCAAGGCAACGACGCGCATCATCGCCGGCCAGCCGCTATGATGGGACTGCGACCGCCTGCGACCGATTCAACGGCGATCGTCTCTTCCGCCAGCTCTGCCCTTATCTGAAGTGGAATCGTTTTCGCCAGGGCCGCCGGCGCTCCCCGCCTGCATCCCGCCTTCGATTCCGCCGGCAAGCTCAAAATCGCGGATCTCCTGCTTACTGAGCCTCTTGCGGCGCTCACGCGCCGTCTTGCCGACGCGGTTCTGGTCCCTGGCTGAAGTCATTTCTGAGCCGAACCGTCAACGCGGGTCCGAGTGGGAGTGTTCCGGAGGGGCGATGGTGCGCCAAACAGTCTGGCTCGAACTGGTCTCCGGAGGAGCTACCCCTAATGTCCGCTTTCGACCCAAAGCTGCCGCTACCGTACTTACGACAACAATCGGCCCTTTCCGAACCGCAAAGCTTCGCAGGATGCTTGGCGTTGGAAGTTCGAGGCAACGGAAAGCTCCGATTCGGAACCTCAGTGTTCGGAGTTCCCGCCACACTGCAGTTTCGGCGGTTTGTAACCGTGCGCTATACCTGACCATTGAATGCGCTGAGTCTCCCGCTGCCCACTGAAGCTAATTTGGCACGGCCAATGCACATTCCGGGAGATGATTGTGGCAGGCTTGACCATTGAAAATGCTGTTAAAACCTTCGGTGAAGCCGCCGTTTTGAAAGGGGTCAGTCTCCAACTGGCGGATGGCGAATTCTGCGTAATCGTCGGCGGCTCCGGTTGCGGGAAGTCCACGCTGTTGCGAGCGATTGCGG
This sequence comes from Sphingomicrobium sp., assembly GCA_036273215.1. Taxonomy (GTDB): domain Bacteria; phylum Pseudomonadota; class Alphaproteobacteria; order Sphingomonadales; family Sphingomonadaceae; genus Sphingomicrobium. The sequence continues at coordinate 4,071 of DASUIC010000055.1, read as the reverse complement.
GCCTCGAGGATCTCGACTCCGGAAGCATCTTCATCGACGGCTATAGGATCGACGATCTTCCGCCGGCCGAGCGCGGAATCGCGATGGTTTTCCAGAGCTACGCCCTCTACCCGCATCTGAATGTTTTCGAGAACCTCGCATTTGCGCTGCGCCTCGCCAAACGCTCTTCGTCAGACATCAACGAAGAGGTTGGTCGGGCGGCGAACATACTCGGCCTGAAGGAATATCTCACCCGCAAGCCGGCGGCGCTTTCGGGCGGTCAGCGGCAGCGAGTGGCGATCGGCCGCGCAATCGTTCGAAAGCCCGGCATTTTTCTGTTCGACGAGCCCTTATCCAATCTCGACGCCGGACTGCGCAATCGCATGCGCGCGGAATTTGCCGCCCTCCACCGCGAGTTGGGCACGACCACCGTTTACGTCACCCATGACCAGGTCGAAGCGATGACTCTTGCGGATCGGATCGCGGTCATGCGCGCAGGCGTCATCGAGCAGATCGGCACTCCTGCGGAATTATACGAAAGTCCGGCCAACCTTTATGTCGCGGGTTTCATCGGTTCTCCGCCAATGAATTTCCTCGCCGGCAGCGTAGTTGAAACGGCCGAGGCGGAAGCAGCGCTTGATCTTGCCGGCGGCGAAATGGTTCCGCTTCCCCCCGCGGGGAAGAAGCTGACAGGCGCGCCAGTCACCCTTGGCGTGAGGCCGGAGCATTGGCGTCTGAGCGACGGCGGGGCGGGCTTGAATCTCGAGGTCGAGTTCATCGAGTGGCTGGGGAGCAGCGTGAACGTACACCTTCGCCATGCGAGTAACGAGGGCTCACCTATTATTTGGCACCATGTCGAACCTGCTGGCTTCAAACAGGGCGAAACGGTGCGCTTGATGCCGGATCCCAGCCACGTGCATCTATTCGATCAGGCGGGCCGATCAATCCATCTTCATTAGAAGGCGGATGTTGCAGAAATGGCACTTGTGGGCTTGCAATGTAACCGGTTACATTGCCTCTGCGCGGCGACCCGCCGCGCGCTTCGGAATGGCGCGGCGTTTCTCGCGCGAACCGTTGGGGAGAGGCCGCGGTGGTCACCATTCGCGATGTCGCGCGAGAAGCCGGTGTATCGGTCGCGTCGGCTTCGCGCGCGCTGAACAATCATGACAATGTGACTGCAGCCACGCGCGATCGCATCCGCGCCGCCGCGCAGCGCCTGTCCTACGTCCCTCATTCCGGAGCACGCAACCTCACACGGCAAAAGACGGATTCGATCGGAGTCGTCCTTCCCGATCTTTTTGGTGAGTTTTTCAGCGAGCTCATCCGCGGGATCGATCGCATCGCTTACGCCCACGGCCTCCAGCTGCTGCTGAGCAACATGCACGGCAACCCCCACGAAGCCACGAGCGCGGTGCGGGCAATGCGTGGCCGCGTCGACGGGCTTCTGGTGATGCCGCCCGATGCACAGCACCAGCATCTCATCGAGGCGCTCAGCCCCGCCGTCCCCGCGGTTCTGCTCAACTGCCACGATCCGCGGGCGGGCGTTCCGTCAGTCGGGATCGATAACGAGGGCGGCGCACGGGCGATGACCCGGTTCCTGGTCGAGCGCGGCTATCGCCGCATCGTTTTCGTGTCCGGTCCTCGCAACAACCGGGACTCGGCGGCTCGTCAGGCCGGCTTCGTTGCGGCGCTTGCCGAGGTGACCGGCGAACGCCACCCGTTGCTCATCGCGGGGGATTTCAGCGAAGCGTCCGGCGCCGAAGCGGCCCGGCTGCTGATCGCGGGCCGAATGCCGATCGATGCGATCTTTTGCGCCAATGACATGATGGCCGTGGGCTGTTGCGGCGTGCTCGCCGATGCCGGGATCGAGGTGGGCGCCGAAATTGGCGTCGCGGGTTTCGACGATATCCCGATTGCTCATTACACTGCGCCATCGCTGACGACCATGAATGCGCGGATTGCCGAGCTGGGCGCCGCCGCCGCCGAGAAGCTCATCGGACTCATCATGAAACCTGGATCGCGGCCCGAACCGACGGTCCTGGCGCCGCAGCTGATCGCCCGCCTGTCGACAGTCCGAGGCGAAGCATCGCGTCGCGCTAACACCAGCAAGATATTGCAAAAGGGGAAAAGCTCATGATCGGTTCGAACCTGCGTCGAAAGGCGCGCCTCGGCGTGCGTGCTGCACTGTTTGCAACTTCGTTGCTGGCCGCCGGGCCCGCGCTCGCGCAGCTGAGTACAGCAACGATCCGCGGGCACGTCACAAACAAGGCGGCACCCGTGCCGGGTGCTGTGGTGACGGCGAAGAGTGTTGAGACGGGCGCAGTAACGCATGTGACGGCCGCACCCGACGGGAGTTTTGTACTAAGCGGGCTCGCACCAGGCGCCTATGACGTGAGCTTCGCCGGACGCGGTGGAACTGCAGTCACGCAGCGCGTCATCGTGCAGGTCGGACAGACCGCCAGCCTCGACATGGACGTCGCCGCGCCGGCGCAAAGTGCAGCGCAGGCCGGAGTCCCTGCATCGACCGCCGAAGGAACGGCGATCGTCGTCACTGGCCGCCGCCTTGTTGAGACGAGGACGTCTGAACAGGCGACCAACGTCACGCCGCAGCAGATCGAGGACCTGCCGCAAGGCAATCGCAACTTTATCGACTTCGCCGAGCTCGCACCGGGCGTTCGCATCATGAAATCGGGCGGATTTCCAGTGCAGCTACGGCAATCATTCGGGGGCGGGGGCGCCGGGCTCGACCCCAACGGCGACAGCTTCAACGGGCCGCAGGTGAACGTCTTCATCGACGGGGTGAGCCTGCGCAGCAATATTCAGCAGGGCGGGATCGTCGGTCAAGACGTCAGCTCAGGCAATCCCTTCTCGCAGCTTGCGGTGCAGGAGTTCCGAGTCCTGACCTCCAACTACAAGGCGGAATATGAGGACGCTGGAACAACCATCATCACCGCCGTCACGAAATCGGGAACCAACCAGTTCCATGGTGAGGCTTTCGGATTGTATTCGGACCAGTCGCTGGTCGCGAACGACGTGTTTACGAAACGGCGCGGCGATCCGAAGGTCCCGTTCAAGCGGTTTCAATATGGTGCGGCGCTCGGTGGTCCGATCGTTAGGGATCGGCTGTTCTTCTTTGTCGACTACGAGGCCAACCATCAGGATCGCACTGCGCAGGTCGTCCCCGGCGTTCCCCCGGATGACCAGGGTGCTTTGCTCCCATTCAACCCGCAGGATTTCGCAGGGACCTTCATCCAGCCATTTCGTGAAAATTTGGGTTTCGGTAAGCTCACCTATCTTGCAACGGACAACAATACGCTTGAGCTCACGGGCAGTCTGCGTCGGGAAACCGACGTTCGCGACGTTGGCGGACAGAACTCGGGCGAGCGTGGAACGAACGTCAAGAACAACGTCTACACTGCGAAGCTCAGCGATAAGTGGACCGGGAACGGCTTTCTCAATGAAGCGACGGTGGATTACCTAAAGTCAAATCTTGCGTTCGGTGCTCCCAGCACGACAGATTTCGGCGAGATTTTCGAAGGTGTGATCGCGATCGGCGGACGAGCCGATTTTCAAACTGTCAAACAACAAGGCCTGACTTTCCGCGACAATTTCAGTTTCACGAACCTCGCGTGGCACGGCAATCACGTCGTTAAGGTTGGGGCGAAGCTCTCCTTCCAGAAATACGATGTCGGCGGCAGCGGACCGGACGCCAATCCCCAGTTCGATTTCATCTTCAATCCCGATGAAAATCTCGATTTCAGCCTGCCTCAGAAGGTCGACTTTGGCGGCGGCAACCCGAACGTCAGTGCGAAGACGACCCAGATCGGCGCCTTCGCCCAGGACGATTGGGAGGTGAACCGCCATCTTTTGATCAACGCCGGCATTCGGTGGGACGTCGATACGAACGCCAAGAACAATAGCTTCGTCACCTCTCCGCGAGCTGTCGAGGCGCTGCAGGCGTTGGCGCAAGATCCGCGAATCCAACCGGCTTTCTTCAATATCAACGACTTCATTTCAACTGGTCACAACCGACACCCGGACTGGAATAATTTCGCGCCGAGGATCGGATTTTCTTATGACCTAAATGGCGAT
>DASUIC010000054.1:0-20880 GCA_036273215.1 Sphingomicrobium sp. | reverse complement strand
CTCGCCGAGAGCCGGAGCCGCGCTCAGGCGTTGATCATGGCGGGCGCGGTGTTCTCTGGGGAGCGGAAGCTGGCGAAGGCGGGGGAGATGCTGGCCGAGGACGCGCCGCTGGAGGTGCGCGGGAAGGACCATCCGTGGGTGTCGCGTGGCGGCATCAAGCTCGACCATGGGCTGACGCATTTCGGGTTCGACGTGACAGGCGCAGTGGCGCTCGACGTGGGGAGCTCGACGGGCGGGTTCACAGATGTGCTGCTCTCGCGCGGCGCGGCGAAGGTCTATGCGGTGGATGTGGGAACGAACCAGCTTGCCTGGAAGCTTCGGCAGGACCCGCGGGTCATCGTCCACGAGCAGACCAATGCGCGCAATCTGGACAGCAGCATCATCCCCGAAGCGGTCGACATCGTCGTTTGCGATGCGAGCTTCATCGGCCTCGCCAAGGTGCTCGATGCACCACTCAAGCTCGCCAAGCCAGGAGCGAAGCTGGTGGCGCTCATCAAGCCGCAGTTCGAGGCCGGTCGGGAGGAGGTGGGCAAGGGCGGCGTTGTCCGTGACCCTGCCGTCCACGAGCGCGTCTGCACCGAAGCGTGGGCCTGGGTGGAATCGCAGGGCTGGACCGTGCTCGGCATCACCCCGAGCCCGATTACCGGTCCCGAGGGCAACGTCGAGTTCCTGCTTGGCGCCGAGAAAACTGGGGATAGTGCAGCCAGTTGGGGATAGCTCCGGCCGTCAGGGTGGCGGAAGCGGTGACGAGCCCCTATTTCCCCGCCGAAAGGGAGAAAAGTCCGATGCAGTCCGAGAACAAGATGTTCGACGACTTCGTGAAGATGGTGAACGGCTTTGCCGGAACCTTCGCCGGGATGGGCCGCGAGGCCGAGGCGAGCGCCCGCGAGAAAATGCGGGCGTGGATGGCGGGCGAGGACTTCGTCGGCCGCGACGAGTTCGAGGCGGTGAAGGCGATGGCCGCGGCCGCTCGCGATGAGAATGAGGCGCTGAAGGCGCGTGTCGCCGCCCTCGAAGCCAAGCTCGGCGGCGCTCCTGCTGCCGGCGAGGCCAAGCGCGGGCCGCGGAAGGCCAGTCCGGGGAAGTGAACCTGAGCGAGGAAGAAATCCAGGAGGAGCGCGACGACGGCGCTCCGATCGAGGTGCTCGAGCAATATTTCGAGGCGCGCGGCTGGGCGTGCGAGCGCATGGCCGAGGGAGAGATCGTCGCGTCGGCGACCGGAAGCTGGGCGCAGTACGAGCTTCGCGGTGTGTGGCGGCCCGAAGACCAGGTGCTCCAGTTCCTCGCTTTCCCCGACATCAAGGTCGCGCCCGAAAAACGATCCGCGATCTACGAGGCCGTGAGCCTGATGAACGAACAGCTATGGCTCGGCCATTTTGAAATCTGGTCGGGGTCGGGCCTGGTGGTCTTCCGCCATTCGACAATCCTCGACGCGCGCGAGGGGGAGGGGCTGAGTTTGGAGCAGGCCGAAGCGATCGCCGAAGCCGCGGTCGAGGAATGCGAGCGCTTCTACCCCGTCTTCCAGTTCGTCCTGTGGGGCGGAAAATCGCCGGGCGAGGCGATTGCTGCAGCGTTGATCGACACGCACGGTGAGGCGTAAGTTCCTCCCTGCGAGCGAAGCTCGTGGGGAGGGGAACCATCCGCCGAAGAGCGGATGGTGGAAAGGTGAGTGGCGCCAGGTCAGGACCCCTCCACCATGCTCCGCATGGTTCCCCTCCCCATCGCTGCGCGATAGGGAGGAATGATGAACAGCGGTCCCCAACTTCCATCGCCGACCTGGTTCATCGGATGCGGCAACATGGGTGGCGCAATGATCGACGGCTGGCGCGTTGCCGGTGTCACCCTTTCGCCCGTCACCGTCATTCGGCCGAGCGGAAGGCCGGTCGAGGGCGCGCGCGTCGTCACCACATTCGCCGAGGCCGGAGCGCCGCCGAAATTGCTCGTGCTTGCGTTCAAGCCGCAGAAGCTCGACGAAATAGCGCCGCAGCTGCGCAATTGGCTGACCTCGCGGACGACGGTCCTTTCGCTGCTTGCCGGCGTCGAAGTCGCGAGCCTGCGCGAGCGCTTCCCGGCCGCGGGGGCGATCGTCCGGGTGACCACCAATCTGCCCGTCGCGATTCGCCGGGGTGTCAGTGCGCTTTACAGCGAAGACGCCGACGAACCGACGAGACAGCAGATCGGCGATCTGTTTGCCGGACTGGGCTTCGCCATGTGGGCGAACGACGAGGCGCGGTTGGGGATTATCGGCTCGGTCTCCGGCGCAGGGCCGGCCTATGTCGCGCGATTCGTCGATGCGCTGGCGAGCGCCGGCGAGCGGCGTGGCCTCAGCCGCGAGATCGCCGCGACGATCGCGCTCGAAACGGTGCTCGGCACTGCGTGGATGGCCGCGACCCAAGGCGAGGGCATGACGTCGATCGCGAAGCGCGTCGCCAGCCCGAACGGCACGACCGAGGCCGGCCTCGCAGTGCTCGACCATGATCATGTGCTCGACAATCTCATCGCGCTGACCATCGACGCCGCTTCGCGGCGCGGCCATGAACTCGCCGAGGCGGCGAAAGTCACCTCCCTTGCCGAGGGTGCGCGGCTGCATTAGGCGCCGCTGATGGCAGCCACTTCCAACCAGGGCCCGTTCGACGACCGTGATGGCTGGATTTGGTTCGACGGCGAGCTGGTCCCCTGGCGCGATGCGCGAATCCACGTCCTCACACACGCGCTCCATTACGCCAGCAGCGTGTTCGAGGGGCAGCGCGCTTATAACGGGGTGATCTTCAAGTTGCGCGAACATAGCGAGCGGCTGCGCCGGAGCGCCGAACTGCTCGGCTTCGAGCTTCCGTGGAGCGTCGAGGAGATCGAGGCGGCTTCCAACGAGGTGCTGAAAGTCAACAATTTCACCGACGCCTACATGCGTCCGGTCGCCTGGCGCGGGTCGGAATCCATGGGCGTCGCCCCGGGGGCTACCAAGCCGCACCTCGCGATCGCCGCGTGGAAATGGGGCAAGTACTTTGATCCCGAGATCGCGAAGACGGGGATTCGGCTGGAGATCGCGCCATGGCGGCGGCCGGCGCCTTACACTGCGCCGTCTGAATCGAAAGCCGCGGGTCTCTACATGATCTGCACGCTGTCGAAGCAGCACGCCGAGCAGCACGGCTACAACGACGCGCTGATGCTCGACTGGCGCGGCCGCGTCGCCGAAGCCACGGGGGCCAATATCTTCTTTGTGAAGGACGGTGCGCTGCATACGCCCGTGCCCGACTGCTTCCTCGACGGGATCACCCGCCGAACGGTCATGGACCTCGGGCGCAAGCGCGGCATGGAGGTGGTCGAACGCGCGATCTGGCCCGAGGAAATGGAGGGCTTCGACGAGGCGTTTCTCACCGGCACCGCGGCGGAGGTGACGGCGATCCAGTCGATCGGCCCTTACAAGTTCAAATCGGTCGAGATCGCGCACCAGCTCGACAAGGACTACGAAGACCTCGTCAACGGCCGGATCCCGAACGCTTAAGCGAAGATCGATATGTCGAGCGGCTCGCTGGGGCCGAACCAGATTACATGGGCTGTGTGGTCGGCGAGATCGTCGCCGGTGTTCGCATGGGCGAAGATCGTCAGCCCGCCGCGATGGAGCGCAAGAAACTGCGCGACTTCGCCGAACCCTTCGCTCGGCACGGTCAGCTGTACGCTCCCGCGCGGGTGCGGTCCGACCGGCCGCAGGTGAAAATGGCCGACCGCGACTGGGAAATGCTGCTGCACCGTGGCGGCGAGCCGCCTCGCCTGCTCCACGTCCGCAGCATCGTAATAGATATGGGCATGGAAATCGCGGATCCGGGGCTCGGCCATGCTTGGTCCTTCAGGAGACGCTGGCTGGGGCGGCAGGATTCGAACCTGCGAATGCCGGTACCAAAAACCGGTGCCTTACCACTTGGCTACGCCCCAGCAGGCGTGCCCGCCGATGCGGGGAAGCGGCGCTTATAGCCGGAGGCCAAAGAGTTGGAAGTCTCGTCAGATCGGGTACTGGCCGGGCGCTCCCGAGATGGTGATCCAGCGGAGCTCGGTGAAGAAGTCGATCGCCGCCTTGCCGCCGAAGCGGCCATAGCCCGACGCGCCGACGCCGCCGAACGGCATTTGCGCCTCGTCGTGCACCGTGGGGCCGTTGATGTGGCAGATGCCCGAGCGAATCTGGCGAGCCACGCCAAGCCCCCGCGCGACATCGCGGGTGAAAACCGAAGCGGCAAGGCCGTAAGCGCTGTCGTTCGCGACACGGATCGCTTCCGCTTGGTCAGCGACGCGGATCACTCCAACGACCGGCCCGAAGCTCTCGTCGTGGTAGAGCCGCATGTCCGGCGTCAGCCCCTCCAGGACACTCGCGGGCGCGTTGGCAATCTGCCGCGCGCCCTTGGCGAGCGCGTCATCGATGAGGCAGCGGATCCTCGCAGCGCTTTCGTCGTCGACCAGGTCGCCGATCGCGGGCGCGGGCATGCTCGATGTCTTCTGGGCCAGGCGCCGGGTGAACTCGGCCGCGATTGCGTCGACGACGATGATCCGCTCGGTCGACATGCAGATCTGGCCCGCGTTCAGGAACGCTCCGAACGCCGCAGCCTCCACCGCTTCATCCAGATCGGCGTCTTCGAGCACGATCAGCGGCGCCTTGCCGCCGAGTTCGAGCAGCACTGGCTTGAGGTTATCGGCCGCGCGCTTTGCGACGATTTTCCCGACGCGCGTGGAACCCGTGAAATTGATCCGCCGGACGGCGGGGTGGTCGATGAGGCTCCCCACGACTTCGGCTGAGTCCCCGGCCACATCCGTAACGAAATTGACTACGCCATCGCGAAAGCCTGCGGCTGCAAACGCCTCGACGATCAGGCCCTGCGTTCGCGGGCAGCGCTCCGACGCCTTCAGAATCACCGTGTTGCCGCAGGCGAGCGGAGTCGCGATGGCTCGGCAGCCGAGGATCACGGGCGCGTTCCACGGAGCGATCCCGAGCACCACGCCAACGGGTTCGCGGAGCGCCATGGAGAGAAGGGCGGGCTTGTCGGACGGGATCACTTCGCCGGTGATCTGGGTGGTTAGCGCCGCGGCCTCGCGGACCATTCCCGCGCCGAGCTGCACGTTGAACCGCGCCCAGGGCTCGGAGGCGCGCAGCTCGTCGCGCATCAATTCGGCGAAGCGGTCGGAACGCGCCTCCAGCTCGTCCGCGGCGCGGTTGAGCAGCGCGCGGCGCGCGCTGGGGCCGAGCGCCGACCAGGCGGAGAAGGAGGCCGCCGCGGCGTCGGCGGCGGCTATTGCGGATGAGCTCATGCTCGCGCCGCTACCGCGATCGGCGCTTCGCCGCCACTCCGCCCCTGCAGTGAGTCAGTCCGCCTCGGCGGTCTCGAGATAACGCGCGAGCTCGTCGGCGCCGCCGATCCGTTCGCCGTCGACGAACACTTGCGGGGTGGTCTGGACTCCGTGCTCGGCCTCGAACGCGTCCACTTCGGCGCGGCTGGTGAGGAGCCGGTCTTCGAACTTTATGCCGGCATCGTCGAGCATCCGCTTGGCAAGCAGGCCGTAGGGGCATTCATGATCCGGAAGCTTCATCCGGTACACCACGATATTCGATTCACGCATACTCATCTCTCCGGGATCTCAGTCCGCCAATGCCCGTGGGCCGCGAAAGTTGCCTCACTCGCGGCGAGCGGTTCGCCGCGCTATGCGGACGCCCATGAACCCACTTTACGAAGCAATGCGGACGAGCGTGTTCGAGCGCATGTCCGGGCTAGCGGTGCAATATGGCGCAGTGAACCTGGGGCAGGGCTTTCCCGATTTCGGATGGCCCGACGCCATCCTCGAGGCCGCCGCGGACGCGGTGAAGGAGCGATCGAACCAGTATCCGCCGTCGCGCGGGCTGCCGGCGCTGCGAGAAGCCGTCGCCGGCCATTACGCCCGACATCAGGGGTTGAACCTCAGCACCGAAAGCATTTGCGTCACCAGCGGAGCGACAGAGGCGCTCGGCTCGGCGATCCTTGCCAGCGTCGCTCCGGGCGATGAAGTGATCATCTTCACGCCGGCGTACGACAGCTACGCGCCGATGATCCGCAGGGCAGGGGCCGTCCCGGTCGAAATCGCGCTTCAGCCGCCCGGCTGGAGCATCGAGCGCAAGGCGTTGGAAGCTGCGATCACGCCGCGCACCCGCGCGATCCTGTTCAACAATCCGCACAATCCGGCGGGGCGGGTGTTCCGGGCCACCGAGCTGGAGACGGTCGCCGATATTGCGCGCAAGCATGACCTCATCGTCATTGCCGACGAAGTGTGGGAGCATATCGTTCTCGACTCTAAGCCGTTCACGTCGATCGCCGGTCTGCCCAGAATGGCCGAGCGAACGATCAAGATCGGCTCGGCCGGCAAGATTTTCTCGTTGACCGGCTGGAAAGTCGGCTGGATGGTCGCCGCTCCGGATCTCGCCTCCGTCGTCGCCCGCGCCCACCAGGTCCTGACCTTCTCGACCGCTCCTAACCTCCAGTCTGCGGTCGCCTTCGGCCTCGACGAGGGCGATTCGTGGCTCGAGCCGATGCGCAGCCGCTTCGCCCGAGCGCGCGATCGCTTGACGCAAGGACTGCGCGGAAGTGGATTCGCGGTGCTCGACGCGGGCGCGACCTACTTCCTGTGCGTCGATCTTCAGGCGTCCGGCATCGCGATGAGCGACGAGGAGTTTGCGGCATCCGCGGTGGAGAAGGCGGGAGTAGCGGTCATCCCGCTGTCGGCGTTCGCCGAGAAGGACCCGCCGCGGCACCTGGTCCGGCTCTGCTTTGGCAAGAAGGACGAGACGATCGACGCGGGCATTGCCGCGATGGCCAAGGCGCGGGAGCAGTTCGCATGAGCGTGGCCGACGAAGCCGAGCAGCTGCTCGACTTGTTCGGAATCCACTCGGCGGGCAAACTCGTCAGCCAATCGCCTATCGACGGAAGCGCGATCGGACGCGTGACGGTCGGCGATCCGGACCTCGCCTGCGCCCGCGCGACGGAAGCGTTCGTGAAATGGCGAAGTGTACCGGCTCCAAGACGTGGTGAGCTGGTCCGGCTTCTCGGCGAACGGCTGCGCGAGGCGAAGCCGGTTCTCGCCAAGATGATCACGCTAGAGACCGGCAAGATCATGGCCGAAAGCCTCGGCGAGGTTCAGGAGATGATCGACATCTGCGACTTCGCGGTCGGCCTGTCGCGCCAGCTCTACGGGCTGACGATCGCGAGCGAGCGGCCCGAGCACCGGATGATGGAGCAATGGCATCCGCTTGGGCCGGTGCTGGTGATCAGCGCGTTCAATTTCCCAGTCGCGGTGTGGGCGTGGAACGCCGCCCTTGCGCTGGTCTGCGGCGATCCGGTGATCTGGAAGCCGAGCGAGAAGGCGCCGCTCTCAGCCGAGATGGTGATGCAGCTGGTCCGCGGAGCGATCCGCAAGTTCGACGATGCGCCGGATGGCCTGGTTCAGCTCGTCCAGGGAGAGCGCAGCGTGGGCGATGCTCTGGTTCGCGATCCGCGCGTTGCATTGGTTTCTGCAACTGGCTCGACGAAGATGGGCCGCACGGTCGGACCGATCGTCACCGAGCGGTTCGCCCGGACTCTGCTCGAGCTCGGCGGAAACAATGCGATGATCGTCTGTCCCTCGGCCGATCTCGATCTCGCCGAACGCGCCATCCTGTTTGCGGCTGCAGGGACTGCCGGCCAGCGCTGCACCACGCTTCGGCGCCTGATCGTGCACGAGAGCATCGCCGATGAGCTCATCGCGCGGGTGAGGGCGCTGTTCCGGCGCGTGAAGGTGGGCGACCCGCGCAGCCCCGAAACATTGATTGGCCCGCTTGTCGACGAAGGGGCATTCGAGGCCATGAGGGAGGTACTCGGCGATCGTATCGAGCGGGTCGATGCGGTGCCCGGCGGCTATTATGTGCGGCCGGCGATCGTCGAAGTGAACGGGCAGGATTCGAATGTCATGCGCGAGACCTTCGCGCCGATCCTGTACGCGCTGCGATACCGCGACCTCGACGAGGCGATTGCGCTCAACAATGCGGTGCCGCAGGGCCTCTCTTCGTCGATCTTCACCCGCGACCTGAGCGAGGCCGAGCGGTTCATGTCGGCAGCAGGCTCCGACTGCGGGATCGCCAACGTCAACATCGGGCCCTCGGGGGCGGAGATCGGCGGCGCGTTCGGCGGCGAGAAGGAGACCGGCGGCGGCCGCGAAAGCGGCTCCGACTCGTGGCGCGCGTACATGCGGCGGCAGACCAACACCATCAACTACGGGACCGACCTACCGCTCGCGCAGGGAATCCGTTTCGACATCGCCCCATAGCGCCAACCGCTCGTCGGACAGCATGGCCGGCCAGCACTTGCGGAATTGCTGCTTCCAGCTCTTCAGCGCCTCGGGCGCGAGCGGCTGCGAGATGAGGTAGCCCTGGACGATGTCGCAGCCGAGCTCGCGCACGAGCCTTAGCTGCTCGACGGTTTCTACACCCTCGGCGGTTGCGCTGAGTCCGAGCCCGTGGGCAAGCTCGATGATCGACTGGACGATCAAGCGGCAGTCGCGCGAGCGGTCGACGTCGGCGACGAAGGCCTGGTCGATCTTCACGTCGGTGAACGGAAGTTGCCGCAACTGCATAAGCGACGAATAGCCCGTGCCGAAATCGTCGATCGCGAGGCCGATGCCCTTGATCCGGAAGCGCGTCAGCGTGTCCATCAGCTTGATCAGCGGCTGGGTCGCGCCTTCGGTCAGCTCGAGCAGAAGTCGTTCGGGCGGCACGTCGAGCCCGCGGCACATCCGTTCGACCAGGTCGGGGAAGTCGAGGTGCTGCAAACTCAGCGCTGAAATATTGAAAGCAATTCCAGCGTCGATTCCCTCCTCGCGCCAGTCGACCCACTGCCTGAGGATCGTGCGCAGCCCCCACTGGGTGAGCTCGTCGATCAGCCCGTGCTCCTCGGCGAGTGGGATGAAGCGCGAGGGCTCGACAGGCCCGAGCTCAGGGTCCGTCCAGCGCATCAGCGCTTCGACCCGAACGAGCGCGCCGTCGCGGACAGACACCGTCGGCTGATATTCCATGGAAAGCGCGGGCTCGTCGAGCGCCCGCTTCAGCGCTTTCAGGAGTCCTCCGTTGGCGCTTCGGGTCACTGGTCGAGCGTGGCCTTGAGCTCTTCGAGCAAGGCCTGGAGGGTCTCGAACCTGACGGGCTTTTCGACCGGACCGACCATGTTGAGACCCAGCGCCTCGCCGAGTCTGAACGCGGATTCGAGCACGCGGCGGTCGAAACCGCTGACGATCAGCACCGGCGCCCGATAATTCTGCTCGGCGAGGAAACGGATCAGCTCCACGCCGTCCATCCCCGGCATGCCGAGATCGACGGCAACCATCTCGGGCGTTTCGGCAAGGAACTGCGCTCTGAATTCGTCGTCCTGCTCGGCGATTATGGGGTCAAAACCGCTTTCCCGCGCAGCACTGGCGAGGAAATCGGCCAATACTGGCTCATCATCGATCAGCAGCAGGCGCGGCTGCGGCATTCGCTCTCTCTCTCCCCCGCCCGGCCCAAGCAGCAACAACGCCCCAGATCAAGCTAAGGAAACGCACTTTTAACCACGCCGACGATAAAGTCCCATTTTGGCGCGATCTCGCGCGCCTGGAGACGTGCCGGCATGTTCCAGTCCCTCATCCGCAGGAAGTCGGGCAATCCCGTGCAGCCGATCGGCGAAGCGGTGTGGGAGTCGACCACCGTGTCGCTGTCCACGGCCGTACCTCGCCCGGTCGAACGCCGTGGCGACGAGCGCCTTATGGGCATGCTCCGGGTCGGCAAGCTCACCAATGCCGCCGGCCAGCAGCAGCTGATCAAGCTGCGGAACCTCTCGGCGGGCGGAGTGATGGCGATCGTCCCGCATCCGCTATCGGTGGACGAGCGGGTGGAGATCGAGCTCTCGTCGCAGAAAATTCCGGCGACGGTCGTCTGGACCCGCGACGACGCAATCGGATTGAAGTTCGAGCAGAACCTCGACCTCGGCGAGCTATTGGCTGGCCGAAAGCCGCGCCACGGGTTCCGGCCACGCCCCCCGCGGCTGCAGATCGCCTGCAAGGCGTCGGTCCGGGTCGGCAAGCTTTATTACAGCGTTGACGTCCAGGACATTTCGCTCGGCGGAATGAAGGTCGAGCCGATCGAGGAATATTGCGTCGGCAAGAGCGTCACCGTCGTGGTCGAGAGCCTGCGGCCGATCAAAGGCGAGGTGCGCTGGTATTCGGAGCGCCGCGCCGGAATCATCTTCGACAAGCCGCTCGAGTTCGACGAGCTCGCCGAATGGGTCGGCAAGCGCCTCGAGCTCGCCAGCCTCAAGGCGTCTTACAAACAGGGCTGAGCGCGCTTATCTCCGCTCCACGAAAAGGAGCGGAACCATGGCCGAAGAAATCGCAATCCTTGCCGGCGGCTGCTTCTGGTGCACCGAAGCGGTTTTCCTCGACGTAGTCGGGGTGAAGTCGGTGGAAAGCGGCTACACCGGCGGCCACACCTCCAATCCGACCTACAAGCAGGTGTGCGGGGGCGACACCGGTCACGCGGAAGCGGTCCGGATCACCTTCGATCCCGACCAGCTGAGCTATGGCGACCTGCTCGACGTCTTCTTCGCGATCCACGACCCGACCCAGCTCGACCGCCAGGGCAACGACGTCGGCACCCAATATCGGTCAGCCATTTTCCCGCAGAATGAGGAGCAGGAGCGGAAGGCCGAGGAAGCGCTCGAGCGGGCGAACGCCGATCATGGTGGACGCGTGGTGACTACCATCGAGGCGAAGGGCGAATGGTGGCCGGCCGAGGACTATCACCAGGACTATTGGGCGAACGAAGGCCAGCGCAATCCTTATTGCATCGCGCATATCCCGCCCAAGCTTCAGAAGCTGAGGAAGAGCTTCCAGGCACGCGCGAAGTCGGCAGCTGCGCAGGTCTGATCCGTCCGAGCCGACTCACGGCCGCTTGGCCGCTGCTCTTCGCAGCCGGTCGTTGATTGCCCGGCCGATGCCCTCGTCCGGCACCGGCGCCACGGCGATCCGCGACTTGGCCGATTCATCCGCGATGTGAAGCAGCTCGAACAGCCGCGCCGCCGCTTCAACCAGATCGCCCGAAGCGCCGAGGCTGGAATTGCCGCTCACCTCGCCGAAGCCGATCAGATATTCGTCCTCCTCTGCATGCGTTGCGCCGAGGCGGACCGGCTTGGACGGAGCGTAATGCACCGCGAGTTGGCCAGGCGCTTCGATTGCCGAACCGCTCATCCGCTCGGCGTCGATCTGGATCGGACCGGGACGCAGGAGCCGGAGAGGGCCGCCCGTCGCCGCGACGATGGTCGATTCGACTCCCCGCTTGGTCGGACCTGCGTCGATGACGAGCGGAATTCTCCCGCCGAGGCTCTTCACCACATGGCTTGCCCGCGTGGGACTGATCGATCCGCTCGCGTTTGCCGAAGGAGCGGCGAGCGGCCGATCCGTTGCGCGGAGCAGCGCCTGCATCGCCGGATGGGCGGGCACTCGAAGCGCGATCGTCGGCAGGCCGGCGGTGGCGAGCGCAGCAATCGGTGATCCCGCACGGCATGGTGCAACGATCGTCAGCGGCCCTGGCCAGTGCTCTTGCGCCAGCGTTCGCGCGTCGCTGTTGAACTCGCCGATGTGTTCGGCAGCCGCGAGATCGGGCACGTGCACGATCAATGGGTTGAAGCTGGGTCTTCCCTTGGCTTGGTAGATCCGCGCAACCGCTTGAGCATTCGTCGCGTCCGCCGCGAGCCCGTAGACGGTCTCAGTCGCAATCGCGACCGGCTCGCCGGCAAGGATGTACCGCGCAGCTTCGGCGATGGCCTCGTCGGTGAATGGAAGGAGCCGCGTCTCCATTCTGATGCGGCTAAAGCATTACTCCCTATGCGGGAAGTTCAGGCGCGCTCACGCTCGAGAAGCTCGGCGGCGTTGATTCCCAGGCGGCGCATGCGCGCGCGGATTTCGGGCCATTCCTCCTTGAGGAAGCGGCTGCGCTCGGAGTCGCCGAGGCGCGCTCTTGCGCCGGGCGCGACGAACATGCCGACTCCGCGCTTGACGACGATCAGGCCTTCGTCCTGGAAGCCCTGGTAGGCCTTGGCGACAGTCAACGGATTGGCCTGCTGCTCGGCGGCGAAGGCGCGGACCGAGGGAAGCGGGTCGCCGTCCCCGTAAGTGCCGGCGAGGATCGCATCGGCGATCGTCTCGCGGAGGCGGACGTAAACGGGCTTCTCATGCTGTCGGCCGAGCGTCATGCTGTCATAATACAGCGGCGCGGGTAGAATTCAATCGCAAAATCAATGCTCCGGCGGATGCCAGCGTCTGACCACGTCCGACAGAGGTGGGCGCGGCCGCTCCTCCAGCGCCCGACCCGCATGTCCGATGAAGACGAAACCCGCTATCCGCTCACCCGGCTCACAGAATGCCGCGGTCACGGCCGGCGAATAGGCGCGCCAGCCGGTCACCCAGCCCGCGACATAACCCAGCGCAGGAGCGGCAATCAGCAGGCTCATCGCCGCGGCGCCGCACGAGAGCTGCTGCTCCCAAACCGGAATCTTGTGGTCTTCGACCGGAGCGGAGATCATAACGACGAGCTGGCCGGCATAATGGGCGAACTCTTCTTCCTTGCGGCGGTGCGCATCCGTCGCTCCGGGATTCTCTTTGGCGAGTGCATTCTGGAGCACGGCCGCGACGGCATCGCGCTGGTCATCTGCAACGACGACGAACCGCCACGGCGTTAGCTTGCCGTGATCGGGAGCGCGCGCGGCGATCGTCAGCATGCGGTCGAGATCGTCGGCGCTCGGACGAGGACCGACCAGCTCGCGCGGCTTCGCCGAGCGGCGGGTTTCGAGGAGGGCGAGGGCGGAAGAGCGGTCGTTGAGCATGGCTGCGGCGCTTAGCGGCGGCGGCAAGGCGCAACAATCCAGCTTCACAAGAGGATTTTGGTCGTTACGGTCGCGCCCACTCTGGGGAGAGAAATCGATGGTCGACACGCCCGGTGCGGAAGCGCCGTCTTCGCCCGACATCACGCATGTCGATCCTTCGTCCGAAAAGACGTGGATGGGCCACCCGCGCCAGCTCGCGAGGCTATTTTCGGTCGAGATGTGGGAGCGGTTCGGCTTCTACGGAATGCGGGCGCTTCTCGTTCTTTACCTCGTCAAGCATTTCCTGCTGCAGCAATATCAGGCGAGCGGGATTGTCGGCGGTTATCTCAGCCTTGTTTATTTGACGCCGGTGATCGGCGGCTGGCTCGCCGATTATTATCTGGGCTCGAAGCGGTCGGTAAAATGGGGCGCGCTGGTCATGGCGGCGGGCTATCTGATGCTCTGCTTCGGCGGCCAGGAAGCGAAGCCCTACGCAGTCATCGACGGCCAGCGCTACGAGGTGCAGGTCGACCACGGCGGATCGCTGCTCGATTCGACGGCGACCAAGCAGTGGGTGGTCGCGAACGGCCAGCGGCTGACGATCCACGGGATGCCCGACGGCTCGGTCCAGCTGGTTGGAGACAACGGCCAGGTTGCGCAGACGGTCGCGAAGGACGCGTTTCAACCCGGCGCCGAGCGCTCGCCCTTCTTTTTAACCCTGATGCTGGTCGCGCTGAGCCTGATCGTGATCGGCAACGGCTTCTTCAAGCCGAACATCTCGACCATCGTCGGGTCGCTCTACAAGCAGGGCGACCGGCGCCGAGACGCGGGCTTCACCATCTTCTACATGGGCATCAACATCGGCTCGATCGGCTCGCAGATCCTGTGCCCGATCTTCGCCAACTGGTTCGGCTGGTGGGCCGGCTTTGCGATCGTCGTGGTCGGAATGCTGATCGGCTATTCGCTGATGCAGTTCGATGGCGGGAGACTCGCCGGTTACGGCGAGCCTCCGGAGCGCAGCGGCCCCGATCGCTCCTGGCTGATCTACCTGCTCTCGATCGTCTCGGTGCCGATCTTCTGGCTGATCTTCCGCAATGTCATGAACACACCCGAAGCCGCGCCGGGAAGCGGCCTCTGGGGCTACATCGTCGCGACGCCGTTCCTCGGGAAAGTGCTGTTCCTCGCCTTCCTCGCCGCGATCATCGGAATCCCGATCTGGTCATGGCGCGTCGGCAACAAGGTCGAATTCCAGATGATGTGCGCCGCCATCATCCTGGTGATCTTCAACGTCACCTTCTGGACCCTGTTCGAACAGGCGGCATCATCGCTGACCCTGTTCGCGGATAGCAACACCTCGCTTCACCTGTTCGGATTCTTCGTCTCCGCGCCGCAGACCCAGAATTTCAATCCGATCACCATCGTCATCTTTGCGCCGATCCTGAGCTGGTTCTGGGTTGCACTTGCGAAGAAGGGGTGGGAGCCGTCGATTCCGATAAAATTCGGGATCGCGCTGCTCCTGGTCGGTTTCGGATTTGTAATCTTGGCGTGGAGCAAGGGCACGGCAAATGCCGAGTTCCGAGTTTCCCTATGGTGGCTCGTCCTGACCTATTTCCTCCACTCGATCGCCGAATTGTGCATCTCGCCGGTCGGCCTCAGCATGATCACCAAACTGTCGATCGCGCGCGTGGTAGGCATGATGATGGGCGTGTGGTTCCTGTCGATCTCGATCGGCGAATATCTCGCTGGAGCCGCCGCTCAGGCGGCGTCCGTGCAGACCGTTGGCGGACAGGTCACCAACCCCGAGCTCGCGCTGAACAGCTACGCGCACACCTTCATGGTCGGCGGCGAGATGACCATGGTCGCCGGCGTGATCCTGCTCGCGATCTCGCCCTTGCTCAAGAAGCTGATGCACGGAGTTATGTAGCCGGAGGGCTGCGCACGCGGTAAACGGCCGCCATGACACGCAAATTCTTCGGCACTGACGGAATCCGCGGGACCACGAACGCCGAGCCGATGACGGCTCAGACCGCGCTGTGCGTGGGGATGGCGGCGGGCTCGCATTTCCTCCGCGGCGACCACCGGCACAGGGTGGTGATCGGCAAGGACACGCGCCTATCGGGCTACATGATGGAATCGGCGATGGTCGCCGGCTTCACCAGCGTCGGCATGGACGTCGTTCTGCTGGGACCCATGCCGACGCCGGCGGTCGCCATGCTGACCCGGTCGATGCGCGCGGACCTGGGCGTGATGATCTCCGCCTCGCACAATCCCTTCGCCGACAACGGCATCAAGCTGTTCGGCCCCGACGGCTACAAGCTCAGCGACGAGGACGAGCGGGCGATCGAGCGGCGGCTGGAAAAAGGGCCCAAACTTGCGAAATCGGAGCTGATCGGTCGCGCAAGACGGATCGACGACGCGCGCGGCCGCTACGTCCAGTTCGCCAAGGATACCTTTCCCGAGCAGCTTCGCCTCGACGGGCTGAAGGTGGTCGTCGATTGCGCGAATGGCGCCGCCTATCAGGTCGCTCCGGAGGCCCTCTGGGAGCTCGGCGCCGAAGTCATCCCGCTCGGAGTGACGCCCGACGGCCTCAACATCAACGACGAGTGCGGTTCCACCCATCCCGAGCTGATGCAGGAGACGGTGGTCGCGAGCGGCGCCGACATCGGGCTGGCGCTCGACGGCGATGCCGACCGCCTCATTGTCTCGGACGAGAAGGGGCAGCTGGTCGACGGCGATCAGCTGATGGCGCTGATCGCGCTCGGCCTTCAGCGGCGCGGCGCACTCAAGGGCGAGGCCGTGGTCGCGACGGTCATGTCCAACCTCGGGCTCGAGCGGAAGCTCGGCGAAGCGGGTCTCAAGCTCGTCCGGACCGCGGTCGGGGATCGATACGTGCTCGAGGAAATGCGCCGCTCGGGCTGCAACGTCGGGGGGGAGCAATCCGGGCACATCATCCTCGCCGACCATGCGACGACCGGTGACGGCATCGTCGCCGGTCTCCAGGTGCTGGCCGCGGTGGTGGAAGCGGGTGCGCCGGCAAGCAAGCTGCTGCGCCAGTTCGAGCCGCTCCCGCAGTTGCTCAAAAACGTGCGGTTCAACGGCGGCGCCGAACCGCTCGAGGCCGACAGCGTCAGGAAGCGAATCGCCGCGGCCGAAGCCGAGCTGGAGGGTCGCGGGCGGCTCCTCATCCGCAAATCGGGGACCGAGCCTTTGATCCGGGTCATGGCCGAAGGCGAAGACGCGGCATTGGTCGAACGTGTCGTCGACGACATCTGCGAGGCGGTCCGGACCGCCGCGTGAACGCTTTTTTGGTAATTGTCGGCGCAACGAGAATGCCGTGCGCATGGAAAACTTCGCCCCGGGCAAGGGGACGAAGGCGAATTCGGTGACGAATCCCGCCCGGATCCTCATTGTCGCCGGCTCCGACTCGGGCGGCGGCGCGGGGATTCAGGCCGATATCAAGACCGTGACGATGCTCGGCGGGCACGCGATGACCGCCGTGACCGCGGTGACCGCTCAGAACACGGTCGGTGTGTCGACGGTCCACCCAGTCCCCGCCGAGGTCATCCTCGCGCAGATCGACGCGATCGTCAGCGACATCGGTATCGACGCCGTCAAGATAGGAATGATCGGCAGCGGCTTCGCTGCCAGGCAGGTTGCGGTGCGGCTCCAGGAGCTGAAGTCGCTCGATCCCGACCTCCCGATTGTATTCGACCCGGTGATGGTCGCGAGCAGCGGCTCGCCGCTTGCGGACGAGGAGACGATCGCCGCGTTCGGACGCCTGATGGACGTCGCGACCGTCGCGACTCCGAACCTTCCCGAATTGAAGCGGCTCACGTCCGAGGAAGATCCCGTCGCGGCGGCGCTGCACTTGGTGGGCGAGCACGGCTGCGCGGTGTTGATCAAGGGCGGCCACGAAGAAGGCGACGCGCTCGCCGACGCGCTGATCGAAGAAGACAATATGACCAGCTGGCAGGGGCAGCGGATCGACACGCCGAGCACCCACGGCACCGGGTGCACGCTTGCGAGCGCGATCGCTTACTTTCTCGCCGAAGGATCATCGCTCACCGACTCGGTCGCCCGCGCGCGCGAGTTCGTCCGGGTCGCGCTTCACGACGCGCCGACGCTGGGGCAGGGGAGCGGCCCGATCGGACAGGCGAACGTCCGCCTCGACGTGGGCGACGGCCCGCGGCTGAATCAAGTCACGATCACCGGCACCGATTACGAACGCTCGGTGGATTTCTATCGGCGGCTCGGCCTCAAGCAGATCGTCGCCAATCCACCCGATTACGCGCGGTTCGAGGCTGCGGGCGGAGCAACATTCTCGGTGCAAATTGATCCCGAAGAGAAGATCATTGCCACCACCGCCGTCTATTTCGAGTGCGACGACCTCGATCAGCGGGTCGAGCGGCTCGCGCGCGCCGGTCTGCCGTTCGAGCATGCGCCGCGAAACCAGCCGTGGATGTGGCGCGAGGCGCGGCTTCGCGATCCCGACGGCAATATCGTCTTCCTCTACAAGGCGGGCGAAGCGAGGCGCTTCCCGCCCTGGCGGTTGGAAGAATAGGAATCCCGCACGAAGACACGAAGAAGAAGGGAAGCCACGAAGACGGGCGATGATGCCCTTCGTGCCTTCAAATCATTCCTTCGTGTCTTCGTGTGAAAAGATCGACTTTTCCACAGCTTCGGCTCTTGGAGTGGCTGGACCCATGCCTTCGCAGGGGTCCATGAAGCGACTCGATGCCTCGGCGCTGTTCGTTCAAGCTCGAAGTCGATTTTCCCCAGCCGCTCGCCGGAGTGGACGAGGCGGGCTGCGCGCCGCTCGCCGGCCCGGTGGTCGCCGCCGCCTGCATCCTCAACCGCGACAAATTCCCGCGCGGGATCGACGATTCGAAGAATTTGCCACTCGACAAGCGCGAGGCGCTTTACGCGCGGCTGATGAAGTCGGCGGTTGCCTGGGCGGTAGGGATCGCCAGCGTCGAGGAGATCGACCGGATCAACATCTACTGGGCGCGGATGCTGGCGATGAGCCGCGCGGTCGAGGCGCTGGGCTTGGAGCCGGCCTGGGTGCTGGTCGACGGTAACGCATGCCCGAAGTGGCAGCGGCCCTCGAAGGCGATCGTCGACGGAGACGCCAAGTGCCGCTCGATCGCGGCCGCCTCGATCATCGCCAAGGTGACGCGCGACCGGATCATGGCGGACTACGCGTGCGAATATCCGGGCTACGGCTGGGAGCATAACCGCGGCTATCCGACACCGGATCATCGCCGCGCGATCGGCGAGTTCGGGCTGACGCCCCTGCACCGCCGAAGCTTCGGCTTCGTCCGCGCTTATGCGGCCCGAAATACCGAGCCGGAGCTGGTCTTCGAACAAATCCCGGCCGGAGAGTCTTTCGAGTCACACACACCAGAGATTGAGTCCGCGCCGGAGCCTTTGACTCAATATATTGTGGAGCAGCCCCGGTCCGCGGCATAGCCGTAGCGGCGCCAGGCACTGCGTTAACCCTTGATCGCTTGACCGCGAGTCCCGCCTGACTCACCTTCGTCGATTCGGAGGGGGCAAGCACGTATGAACCTCGTCGCGCGTATCGCCGAACGGCACGGCAGCCTGGCGCCCAATGCCCGGGTCGAACATATCCTGCCGTTCAACGTCATCCTTCAAGGCGATTGCGTCGCCGAGATGGCGCGGCTGCCGGACAAGTCGGTCGACATGATCTTCGCCGATCCACCCTATAATCTTCAGCTTGGCGGCGACCTGTTCCGGCCAGAGGGGAGCCGAGTAGACGCGGTCGACGACGACTGGGACAAGTTCGACAGCCTGACCGCCTACGACGACTTCACCCGAGATTGGCTCGTCGAGGCTCGGCGAATCCTTAAGGACAACGGCACGATCTGGGTGATCGGCAGCTATCATAACATCTACCGCGTCGGCTCGCTGCTTCAGGATGAAGGCTTCTGGATTTTGAACGACATCGTCTGGCGCAAGACCAACCCGATGCCGAACTTCCGCGGCACGCGATTCACCAACGCCCACGAAACGCTGATCTGGTGCGCCAAGGAGGAGAAGGCGCGCTACACGTTCAACTATCGGGCGATGAAGGCGCTCAACGACGACCTTCAGATGCGTTCGGACTGGCTTCTGCCGATCTGTGCGGGTCCGGAGCGGCTGAAGGGCGGCGACGGCGCGAAGGCCCATCCGACTCAGAAACCCGAGGCCTTGCTCTACCGAATCCTGCTGGCCTGCACGAAGCCGGGCGACGTGGTGCTCGATCCCTTTTTCGGTACCGGCACGACGGGCGCGGTGGCCCGCCGGCTGGGGCGGCGATGGATCGGCATCGAACGCGAATCCGCTTACGTGAAGGTCGCGCGCGAGCGGATCGATTCCACGCTCCCGCTCGACGAAAGCGCGATGC
Organism: Sphingomicrobium sp.; assembly: GCA_036273215.1. Lineage (GTDB taxonomy): Bacteria > Pseudomonadota > Alphaproteobacteria > Sphingomonadales > Sphingomonadaceae > Sphingomicrobium. The sequence continues at coordinate 1,605 of DASUIC010000054.1, read as the reverse complement.
AGACCGTCGCCGACAAACGCGACCAGCCCAGGGTGGCGTTCGGAGTCCTGGTCGAGAGCGGGCTGGTGGCCCCCGGCACGCCGCTCACCGATGCAAAGCGCCGCTGGACAGCGACAGTCGGAGCGGACGGTTCCATTTCATGCTCAGCGCACAGCGGGTCCATCCACAAGGTGGGAGCTGCGCTTCAGAATGCCCCCTCGTGCAACGGCTGGACCTTCTGGCACGTCGAGCAAGGCGGTGCGCTCCAGCCGCTCGACGCCTTGCGGCAACAGCACCTCTCCGCGCTATAGCGCGGACGCATGCGCACGCTTCTTCGCCCGACCGCTTTCGTCGATTCGCCATTCGGTCACGACGGGAAAGTCGCCCGGCTCGCCGGCGGGATGAACTGGTTCGCCGCGGTCGAGCTGATCGGGATCGACGGACACCGTCGCGTTTCGAGCGAGCTGGTACCGGTCGAAGGTCTCGATCAGCGGTTCGACGATGATATGGCCGCACAATGGAAGGCGCTGACAGGGCCTCGCACGCCGCTGCAGATCGGCGAGCGCACGATCCGCCTCGATCAGCCGCAGGTCATGGCAATCGTCAATGCGACTCCCGACAGTTTTTCGGACCCCGGAAGGTTCGCCGATTCGAGCGAAGCCGCCGCGGCGGGCGCGGACATGGCCGCCGGAGGCGCGGCGATTATCGACGTGGGCGGCGAATCCACCCGGCCCGGCGCGAAGCTCGTTTGGGAAGGTGACGAAATCGAGCGCGTGGTTCCCGTCATTCGCCAGCTGGCGAGCGGCGGGGCGGCCGTATCGGTCGATACGCGCAAGGCTGACGTCATGACGGCAGCGATCGCCGCGGGGGCCCGGATGGTCAACGACGTGTCGGCGCTGACCTATGACGAGCGTTCGGCCGAAGTGGTCGCCGCTGCGGGCGTACCGGTGGTTCTGATGCACCATCAGGGGGCTCCGGAGACGATGCAGGAGGACCCGCGCTACGACGACGTGCTCGTCGAAGTGTATCTCTGGCTGGAAGATCGGATTGCAGCCGCGGAAGAGGCGGGGATCGCGCGCGAGAAAATCCTCGTCGATGTCGGATTTGGCTTCGGCAAGAAGCTGGCGCACAATCTCGAGCTGATGAACGGCCTTGCGTTGTTCCACTCGCTCGGCTGCCCGATTGTCATCGGCGCCAGCCGCAAGCGCACGATCGGAGCGCTGTCGGGAGAAGCGCCAGCCGACAAGCGCATGTCGGGAAGCATCGCCTTCGCGCTCAAAGCGGTCGAGCAGGGCGTTCAGGTGATCCGCGCCCACGACGTGTTCGAAACGGTCCAGGCGCTGCGCGTCTGGCGCGGCCTGCGCGACCAGGCGCTAACACCTTCCCCTCCCTGAAGGGGAGGGGATAAAAGGGTGGGTGGCGACTAAAGCGGCTCAATGCCGCTGAAGGAGCTTTCTCACAGCCATCGAGGCTGTTCGAAAGCACCCACCCCCAACCCCTCCCTTGCAGGGAGGGGAGGACCTAAGCCGCGGTGTCGATTCCGAGGTCGCCGAGCTTGCGGTAGAGCGTCGACCGGCCGATCCCGAGGCGGCGGGCGACCTCGGTCATTCGGCCGCGGTAGTGGCC
>DASUIC010000053.1:0-23286 GCA_036273215.1 Sphingomicrobium sp. | reverse complement strand
TCGAAATGGAGGTGCGGGCCGGTTGAGAGGCCGGACGAGCCGACATAGCCGATGACCTCGCCGCGGCGGACGGTCTCGCCCGCATAGGCGACGAGGCGGCTCATGTGACCGTAGAGCGTGTCGAGCCCGCTACCGTGCGCGATCTGGACCGCGCGGCCGTAGCCGCCGCGCCAGCCGGCGCTGACCACCTGGCCGTCGGCGGCGGCGACGACCGGCGTTCCCCACGCGGCGCCGAGGTCGACGCCCGCATGAAAGCGCTCATAGCCGAGGATCGGGTGGAACCGCTCGCCGAAGCCGGAGGTGAGATGGCCGTTGACCGGCATGCTCATGCCCGTTTCGGACTGACCGCCGACCCCGTCGGCATTGACCCAGATGACGTGCTTGCCGTCGGTCCATTTGAGAAGCTCGACGTCGGCCCGGGCGACCCGGTCCATGCCGACATAGAGCAGTTGGCCGAGGCTTCCGTCGGACTCGCGCTCGAGCACCAGGTCGAACTTGTCATCAACGCTGAGCGCGTCGTCGAGGCGGATCGCCCGGGCGAGGATCGCCACATACTCACGTCCCTGCGCGGCGGGCACACCGGCGGCCTCAAGCGACCTGGTGAGGTCGGGACCAACAAAGCCGGTGAAGCGCCGCGCGGCGGGATCGGCCTCAGGCGGCGTATAGGTCTGCGGTGCCGGAGCGGCGTAGGAGGCCGGCCGCGGCGGGATCAGAGGTGCGCTCGCATGTGCGCGGCTGGGAGGCGCGGTCGAGGGCCAGGCTGCGGCGGTCACGGCGAGCGCAAGCGCGCTCGCGCCGATGGCGACGCGCACGCGAATCGATCCGCTGTTCGCGGAGACTGCCCCCAGCAATGACTGCACGGCCGCTTGCCCCCCATGAAAGGCGTCGGCTCGGTTCCGTCGCCATTGTCCCGCGCCGAGGGGTCCTTCGTCAAGGGCCCAGTCCCGGGGCGGCACAACGCAAATTGCCGACCCACGCGTGGATTGATCCTTTAACTGCCGTGCGGCTAGGCTCGCGCGCAAGATGATCAGCGCGACAATCCTCCTCACCAGCCTCGGTATTTTTGGGGCCCGGCCGCACCCCGCGGTCGCTCCGATCCACGACCCGGCGCTGATCAACATCGGCATGGTTTGCCGCTGGGACCGATCGTGCATCTATCTTCAGCAGGCGGCGATGCGCCGATCGATGCAGCGCGTATCCGTCTCGCGGCCGCCGTTATGGAAGCTGCACCTGTGCAACCACAACGCGGCGCGCGGGCCATACCGCACCGACTGGATCGGCTTCGAGAACTGCATGTCGAACAGTCGGCTGAAACGCCCACGCTCCGGTCGCCGCCGATAAGACCAGCCGAAATGGCGCCGCTACGGAGCGGGTCGACTCGGGTTTAATTTGTGTTATCATTCTATCGTTCAGCCGAACTGAACCAACGGGGGCATTACCATGACTCGATATCTGCTCGCAGGAGCGGCGCTTGCCGCGATCGCAGCGCCAGCGTCGGCGCGCGACCACAGCTATTATTTCGGCCTCGAGGTCGGCGCGCTCTTCCCGCGCGAATCGACGGTCGAAAACCGGAACACCGGCGATAATCTGTTCAACATCAAATATAAGACCGGCGTCGATGGCGACCTGATCATGGGCTACGATTTCGGCATGTTCCGCGCCGAATTCGAAGGTGCGCACAAGTGGGCTTCCGTCGATCACCTCGACGTCCCCGGCGCCGGCTCCATCAACGCCGGGGGTCATACGAGCGGCTTTTCGACCATGGGCAATCTCATGATCGATCTTGGCCGCAACGACGCGGTCAATTTCTATGCGGGCGGCGGCGCAGGTCTTGCCTGGCTGCATGAGGAAGCTCAGGTTTCGCCTACCCTCACGTTCAACATTCACGCCAAAGAGCGCTTCGCCTGGCAATTCATCGCCGGCGTTCGCGCGCCCGTCTTCCGTTATTTCGACGTCGGTTTGAAGTATCGTTACTTCGATGCCCGACACCTGACAGACGGGGCGCTGAAAGGCGAGTTCAAGTCGCACAGCGTCCTCGCCAGCCTGATTTACAATTTCGGGGCTGAGGAAGTCGCGCCGCCTCCTCCACCTCCGCCACCGCCGCCGCCGCCGCCTCCTCCTCCGCCGGCGACTCAGACGTGTCCGGACGGGAGCGTGATCCTGGCGACCGAGGCGTGCCCGGCGCCGCCTCCGCCGCCACCGCCGCCGGAGCCGACTCCGGAGCGCGGCTACTAAGCGTTTCAATCCGGGACAGGCGCGGGTCCCTCCATTGCGGTTCCAAGCGCGCTCGTGAGATTCGCGCCTGCCGTCCGCCATTCCCCTGGGGGACCGGCGCGGTTTGGGAGACCGCGGTCAAAGATCCTGCGTAAGAGAGGGCTCGCCGCTTCCACAGCGGCGGGCCCTCTTGGCGTTCAAGTGGCGAGACTTGATTGCGCGTACCATTCATTCGGTTAGGGCGATGGGGTGCGTAGTTCGCCCAACGGCCTAAGGAACGCAGCAAGGCTCGCCGCCGCACAGCTGCTGCGGCTGGTGCCGGGATCGGCGGCGCTCCGAATCAAGCGCGATCTTCGCGACGCGGCGTGGCTCGAGAAAGCGGACGCGCTCGTCGTGTCCTTTCCGAAATCCGGCCGAACATTCGTCAGGGCTATGCTCGCCCGCCTCTATCAGCGCCGCTTCGGGATCGACGAGCGCGATCTGCTCGACTTTCCTGCGCTCCTTCGCGCACCGGCCGACGCGCCACGGGTGCTGTTCACGCACGCCGGTGACGCGATGCGATCGCCCAGCGAGATTGCAGTCGATCGGGAAAAGTATCGCGATGTCCGGATCGTGCTCCTCGCCCGGCACCCCGGTGACGTTGCAGTGTCGCGATATCATCATCTCAGACACCGCAGTCGCGATCGCGCTCGGCGACGCCTTGGCGACCAGCCCCTCGAGACGTTCGTCTGGAGCGAACAAGGAGGAGTGCCCGCGATCGTCGAATTCCTGAACTGCTTCGCAGCGACACCGGGCGTGATGGTCCTCAGATACGAAGATTTCCTTCGCGAGCCGATCAAACCGCTGCGCAGACTCGCCGCAGCCGTAGGTGTGGAAGCGAGCGACGAAGACATCGAGAACGCTGCCGAGTTCGGGAAGCTGCCCAACCTTCGGCAGCTCGAGCGCGAAGGCTATTTCCGCTCGGCGCGGCTGAGGCCGGCAAAGGCGAGCGACCAGCGATCGAGCAAGGTGCGCGGCGGACGCAGCGGCGGCTATCGCGCGGAGCTCGGCGACGCCGAGGCCGACCGCATCGATTCCTACATCGCCGAGCGCCTCAATCCGGTGTTCGGCTACTCGATCTCAGTCGGCTCTTAATCCAGGCCTCGGCCGCATCGCCTCCGCAAGCAGCCGCATCGTTTCGCGCCCGCCGAACGCATGCGCTACGTTGCGCACGTCTCCCGCTGCTTTTCCGAATTGGGCGGACTTCAGCCGCCGCCAGAGCGAGAGTCGCAACGCATGTGCGAAACCGGGGCGGTACTCGGCGACGCGCAGGAATTCGGGGTGGCGGCGGCACAGCTCGATGTTCGCCGGGATCATATTGTCCTGCGCTGAGATCGACCGTCCGTCCCAATATTTGACCCAAAGCACCTCGTCGGTCGAGGCGCAGTTGGCGAACTCGGAGATACGGATCAGCAGATCGAAGTCCTGGAGGCGCCGCAGACTCTCATCGAAGAAGCCGGCTCGAACGATCGCATCGCGCTTCGCAGTGATCGCGGGAGTCGCCTTCCACAGCTGCCGCGTGAACAGCGCTTTGCGGAAAATCTCCCGGTCGGTGATCACCGGGTTCGTGCGCACGACACGCGCACGCCGCGAGCCGGGCGGCTGAACCTTGACGAAACTGTCGACGAGCAGGTCGAGTTGGGGCCTTTCTTTGAAGATGGCGACCACCCGCTCGAGCTTCTCGGGAAGGTAGGTGTCGTCGCTGTCGAGGAAGGCGATGAGCGAAGCTTGCGCGGCGCGAATGCCCTCATTGCGGGCGATGTTGCCGCCGCGGTTCGCGCCGAGCTCGACGATCCTGATGCGCTCGTCGCAGTTGCTCCTCGCGACGGCGAGGCTCTCGTCGGTCGATCCGTCGTCAACGACAATCAGTTCCCAATCAGCAAGCCGCTGATCGACGACGCTCTGGATCGCCTGGGCGAGAACATCCGCACGATTGTGCACGGGGAGGATCACGGAGATTGCTGGTGTCTTCACTGTCGTCACCCCCGAGAAAACGGGGGTCCCGCTACCCTCATTTGCTTTTCGGAAGAGAAGCCGGATTCCCGCTTTCCCGGGAATGACGATTCAGTGGCTGGCGACTTCTGCTGCTCCCACCAACAGCTGAACATCGCGATCGCGTAGAGCATTCGTCCGTGATCGGCCCCGCCTCTGCGGTGTTCGTCGAACAGCCGGTCGACTCCCTTGCTATCGAGCAGCCCCAGCTTCGATGCGCCGGAGGAGGTCCAGATCTCGCGCGCGAAATCGTTGAAGCCCCCCATGAACCAGTCGGCGAGCGGAAGCTGGAAGCCGATCTTGCGCTGGTCGAGCTGCCTGGGCGGAAGCCATGGCTCGACCGCTTTGCGGAGGACATATTTGCCGACATTGCCGCGCAACTTGAGATCGGTCGGGATCGTCAGCGCATAATCGACGAAGCGGTGCGAAAGGAACGGCACTCGAGCTTCGAGCGAATGAGCCATGCTCGAGCGATCGAGCCGCTGGCACATCGAGGCGGGCATGTGCACCGTCAAATCGCCCATCATGAACTGCTCGAGATCGGACAGGGGCTGGCGATCCGCCGTCGGGAAGTAATCGAGCGCGCGCTGCTTGATGCTGTCGCTCTGTTGCTCGCGGTCGAAGAACGATTGGTTGTAAATCCGTGATCGAATTTCGGGGGTACTGATCGACACCGCCGCGAAAAAGCGCTCATATCCGTCATTGAGCAGCGCACCCTCGCGGAAGCGGCTGCCGAGCTGGCGCATATAGTTCCATTGACGGACCGGAAGCTGCGGAAGCGCGGCGAGCGCTCCCCCAGCCACACGCCCGAGGACTTGCCAGCGCGCCATGCGCCTTGCCCAGCGCTGGCGATTGTAGCCGAGGAACAGTTCGTCGCCGCCCTCGCCGCACAACACGACCTTCACATGTTCGGCGGCTGCTCGCGAAAGATACCAAAGCGGGACCGCGCTGTTCGCCGCAGTCGGCTCGTCAAACGAGGCCTGGACCGCCGGCAGCACGTCGGCCGCGGTCTGCGGCTGCATCGGCAGGACGACGTGCTCACAGCCGAGATGATCGGCGATGCGTCGGGCTGCAGCCGTCTCGTCGCGCGCCGATCCCGGAAAACCGGCGGTGAAAATCTTGAACGGGGCCGAGGAAGTACGCACCATCGCGGCTGCGATGGCGCCGGAGTCGACTCCGCCGGAGACGAAGGCCCCGATCGGCACATCCGAAAGCTGGTGCTCCTGTACGGTCCGAAGGAGCTCGGAGCGCGTCCGGTCGATCCATTCCTGCTCCGAGACGCCCTGCTCGACGTTCAGCCGCGCCTTCCAAAACGGCCTCACCTCGGCTTCGCCGCTCTCGCCGATGTGAAGCACATGCCCGGGCTCGAGTGGCCGCACCTCGCGATAGATCGTGCGCGGCGGGAGCGTGTGGCCGAAGCAGAAGAAATCGTCGACGCCGTTCTCGTCCAGGTCGAATTCGTGGTCGGGAAGCTCGCGCAGGGCTGTGATTTCGGACGCGAATGCAAGACCGCCGCGCTGCTCTGTGAAGTACAAAGGCTTGATTCCGACCGCGTCGCGAGCGAGCGTCAGGGTCCTCGCCAGCCTGTCCCAGATCGCGACGGCGTACATGCCTTCGAGGCGCAGCCACGCATCGTCGCCCCAGCGCAGAAACGCCGCGAGGATCGTCTCGGTATCACTGTGGTCGGTCTTGAACGCATACCCGCTTTCGAGCTCTCGCCTAAGCGCCGGATGATTGACGATCTCGCCGTTGAAAATGATCGCGTAATGGCCTTCCGGGCTGAAGATTGGCTGATGCCCTCCGTCGACATCGATGATGCTGAGCCGGCGCATACCGAACCCGAAGTCGCCGTCGATGAAATAGCCGGCGTCGTCCGGCCCGCGGCGGCGCAGCCGGTCGCAGGCGACCACCAGCGCACCTTCCGGCACCGGCTTGGCGCCGCGCCTGTACCACCCGGCAATTCCGCACATGGTTTTTCCTGGCCTCGCCGCTTAATGGCCGGGGCGCGCATGAACGACAAGACCGGCCGGCCAATCCGCGTATGGGCGCTTCTGGGCCCCCACCGCGGGGACAATAACCAGATTCTCGCGCTGGCCGAGGCGCTCGAGTTGGGCTTCGAGGAGAAGCCGCTGAACTTCAATCAGCTGCGGCGGCTGCAGCCCGCACTGCTCGGCGCGAGCTTTGCGAGCCTGGACTCCGCATCGCGCAGGCTACTGGAGGGCGAACCGCCCGACCTCACGATCTCCACCGGACATCGCAGCGTCCCGGCAGTGCTGGAACTCAAACGCCGCTCAGGCGGACGGATGCACGCCGTTCACCTCGGCTATCCGCGGATTGCGCCACGGCACTTCGACCTTGTCGTTCCAACCCCGGAATATCCGATAACCGATGCGCCCAACGTGCTGCGAATTCCCTTCGCCCTCAGCCCGCACTCGCCGCCGGCTGTAGTCTCTCCCGCGGAACAGTCGAAATTCGATGCTCTGCCACAGCCGCGCCGGCTGTTCGTGGTCGGCGGCCCGACGCTTTACTGGCAGCTTCCCACCGATACGATGCGAGCTGCCGTCAGCAGGCTGCTTGCGGACAGCCGCAATGACGGAGGCTCACTCCTCCTCGTCTCTAGTCCGCGAACGCCGGCGCCGCTCATCGAGGCGCTCGAATCCGAACTCCGGCCGAGTACCCTCCCGATACTGATCGTACCCGCGAGCGGCCCGCCTTCCTATCGATCGATGCTCGAAGCTGCCGACATGATCTTTGTAACAGCCGATAGCGTCGCCATGGTCGCTGACTCGGTCATGACCCGAAAGCCGGTCGGAATCGTGCCGATCGAGAAAAGCGCCCTCGGGCGTGTCGCAACGGCGCTGAACGACACAGTGCGCCGTGGGAAGCGCCTGTTTCCCCGCGACCTTCGCTTCTTTTGGGAGGCGCTCAAGGAGCAAGGGTTCGGCGGCACCATCGCTGCTCCGCGCGCGAGCAACCCGCCCGATTACTCCGCCATGGTCGCCGAGCGCGTCAGGCAGCTCTTGGCGCAGCCTGCTCAGCCGGCCACAGGTGACCGCGATAACGGTCAATGAGCGCTAGAGAATCCGGACGTACATGGCCGAGATCGACTTCCTTCTCGACCTGCTCATGGGGAATCGAGCCGCAGTCCAGCGCCTCCGCCAGCAGACCGTAAAAATAGGCTTCCTGGTTACGGTCGGGATGCCGTGTGTAGTTGGGCGCAACCATCCGAACGATCGGCATCGCGAGGCTCATCAGGCCGCGGCGCTCACGCAACGTGAAGTCCACTCGCATGCCGGTCTTCCATGGCTGCGTGCGCCGCTTGGTGTTGTGGAGCAGCTTCGTCCGCGGGGTTAGCCGATCGAAATTGTTCCACTCGGGCTCGAGGAGGCCGACGGTCGAGCGGTCCTCGCGCTCGAGATTGATCCAGTCGAGATAGTCGAGCTGGTGCGCCCATAGCGCCTTCAGGTCTTCCTCGAAGCGCCAGTGCTGCAGCTTCGAACAATCGAGCAGCATCACCGAGGTGGCGAGCGGGTCGGTGATCTTGTCGTAACCCGGTCGTGGGCGACACCAGATCGCCTTTCCTTCGAGGTTGCGCGTGAACAGCTCGCCGGCATCGCCAACCGCAAAAACGTCAGGATCAGTGACCAACGCCACGCCCCGGTGGTCCATGAGATCGGGGATGGCGAAGCGGAGCGGCGTGAAGGATTGCAGGTCGTCGGGGTCCCACTCGCGAACGTGACCGTCGCGCAGAAAGGTCCGACCGCGCTCCTGAAGCTCGGGATAATCGCTCGCATTCAGAATCCGAACGTCGAGCGAGTCTGGGTCGCGGCTGTTCCGGCGGAAACTGTGCGCAGACACCAGCGCGCCAAGCATCTGCTTGTCATTGGTGTGGACGATGATCGTCGGTTTCATTGCTTCGCAGATGTAGAGACGGATTGGTGCGCCGGAAAGGAGTCGCTGGACTGACCCAGGGGCTGCGTCAGGTGCCAGGCGATGAGCTCGCCGAAGCGGTGGCGCTTCAATCCGACGCGCATGAACCGCTGGATGATGTCCATGTCAGGGTTGCCGTTCCCCTCGACGAGAATGGGCCCGTCCTCCAGGATCGCGATGTCCCACCCGATCACCGTGCGGTCGGAAAAGACGCGATGCGCCTGAATGGCGAGCTGCATGGCCTCCTCCCAGCAGGGCAGAACCCGCCCCTCGATCTGCTCGCCGGTGTCAGGATGGGCGGTGAACCACCCGAGCCGGGCGTTCATGCCGAGGTCGCTGGCGCGCGACAGACGACCGGTCGCGATGTCCGGCGCAGCAGCGATTCCGCCCGCGTGCATGTTGTCGACGGTCCGGTTCGACCCGATCGACATTCGGAACACGGAGATCATCACTTCCGGTTCACCCTGCTCGTCGAGGCAGGTCACGATTCTGGCCGTCGGAAGCGCACCGGACGTGAGGCGGGCGACCTCGGGATGCGGGCTCAGGCGAGGCTGGACGACCAAGGGCGTTTGGCGAGAGCGACGGACCAGCCGATCGAGCAGTTCCGCGCTGGACAGGCGCTCGCCCGGAGGGCCTTGATAAATCGATGGCGCAATGCGGTCCCACCGCTCTGCCCCGCGGCCTCCCCTGCCCTTGCTCGGTTTGACGAACAAGTCCGTGTCCGGAAGGTCGGACGGGCGCGACTTGCCGTCCAAATTCGCGATCACCGGCACGCAGCGGATGCCGTGCGTCGCGCAATATTCGGCGAAGCGCGCCTTGTCGTTGAGCGGCGAGCCCTTGCGCTGCTTGAGCAGCGGGAAAAGGCTCGTCTTTGTTTCGAAGCGCTGGAGGAAGCTGCGCGCCCGGTCGCTGCTTCCGTCCTCGTCGAGGGAAAAGAGATAATACCATGGCGCAAGCGCGCCCGACGAGAAATAGAGCCGCAGCTGCTCCGCGAATTGCCGGGGACGGCTCTTTCCTAGCCGCCGCTTGATCGCCGATCCGTTGCGCGCCGTGTACCACAGGCTCGACCCGAGCACCACGAGGGGTGAGAGGATGATACCTGCGGCAAGCTCGACCCATTCGGCCGCGCCGGCTGGATTCCAGTATCTCTTCGCAAACGCAGCTCCGAGCGGCTGGTCCGTTCCTCCCCGAGACTTTGCCCGGCCAAGCGCCGAAAGGGCCATGGGCAGCCCGCCGACGCGATAGACCAGCCGCTCCGCGCGTTCAGCAATGCTGAGCCTGGACCGCACCCGGCCTCTCCCATGAATAGGTCATGCAGCCTGATTTAACCTGCGTTGGTTCAGCCAGCCAGCTTTGCCCAGTTCTTGAGCAGCATGCCATTCGTCGGCGCACCTGGCCTGTTTGTCGAAGGCGGGCCCAATTCTGGAGGATCGTTAATCTACCGGCTCGCAAGCGTTCATATAGGACGCCCAAAGCCCATCGGCTCTTGCAATCCACTCAAACTGGGGAAATGCGCCGCCCGGTGAAGTTCATTTCTACGATCCTACTCGCGATCTTGCTTGCCGCCTGCAGCGGAGGCGATCCGGCGGGCGGCCGCGCCAGCCGCGGCGCTCACGGCGGACCGACGAAGGTCGGCTATGTGGTCGTCAATCCGACTTCAGTCCCGCTAACGACCGAGCTTGGCGGACGCGCTGTCGCTTATGAGACCTCTGAGGTGAGGCCCCAGGTCAATGGGCTGATTCGAGCGCGCTATTTCGAGGAAGGCTCGATCGTTAAGAAGGGACAGCCGCTCTACAGGATCGATCCGAGCCTTTATCAGGCAGCGGTCAACCAGGCGCAGGCCAATGTCGCGAGCGCCCGCGCCAGCGCCGTCGCTGCCCGGACCAAGGCGGCGCGGTTCAAGCCGCTCGCGCAGATGCAGGCGATCGCCAAGCAGGACTATACCGACGCCCTCGCTGCGGCGCGCCAGGCCGATGCATCGGTCGCGCAGAACAGCGCGGCGCTGAGGACGGCGCAGATCAATCTTCACTATACGAACATCCCCGCGCCGATCTCCGGCCGCATCGGCCGTTCGCTGGCGACCGTCGGAGCGCTGGTCACGGCGAACCAGACCGATGCGCTGGCAGTAATCACCCGCACCGACCCGATCTACGTCGACATGCAGGAATCGACCGCGGATCTGCTCGCGCTCAAAAGGGCGCTGTCGACCGGCGGAGTGACGCCCGGAAGCACGCAGGTGCGGCTGAAGCTCGATGACGGCAGCGATTATGGCTTCACCGGCACGGTCAAGTTCGCGGAACTGATCACGAATGAAAGTACCGGCACGGTAACTCTACGGGCGGAGTTCCCGAATCCGCAGGGGCTGCTTCTTCCCGGCATGTTCGTCCAGGCCTTCTTCACCCAGGCCGTCGACCAGAACGTGCTACTGGTCCCGCAGACTGCAGTTCAGCGAGACATCGGCGGCGAAGCCTATGTTTACGTCGTCGGGCCGGGCAACAAGGCCGTGCGCAGGCCCGTCAATGCGACCCGGACCTACGGCATTTATTGGGTCGTCAAGGGCGGTCTCAATGCCGGAGACAAGGTGATCACCCAGGGTACCGGCAACCTCAAGGACGGCGCGCCGATCCGCGCAGTGCCCCAGTCTGCTCCGCAAAGACTGACTCCCGGCGGAGGCGGACGGGGCGCGGGCCGGCGCCCGGGCGCGTCCGGGAGAAGCCATCCCGTCGGAGCGCCCGCCGGCTCGGGCGGTTACTGAACCTTGTCCCGGATCTTCATCGAGCGGCCGATCTTCGCGTGGGTCATCGCGATCGTCATCATGCTCGCTGGCCTTGGAGCGATCTTCTCGCTTCCGATCGAGCAATATCCCGATATCGCCCCGCCACAGGTCAATATCCGCGCGAGCTATCCGGGCGCGTCAGCGGAGACGATCGAGAACAGCGTCACGCAGATCATCGAGCAGCAGCTGACCGGGATTGACGGGCTGCTTTATTTCTCCTCCTCCTCGAGCTCGCGCGGGTCGGTCAGCATCTCGGCCGTGTTCGCCAAGGGAACGAACCCTGACGTTGCCCAGGTTCAGGTCCAGAACCAGGTCTCCCAGGCCATCTCCCGACTGCCGCAGCAGGTTCAGCAGCAGGGCGTCCGAGTCACAAAATCGAATCCGGATTTCCTCTTGATCGTCGCGGTCTACGACGCGACCGACCAGCGCACGAACCAGGACGTCTCGGACTATCTCGCGTCGAACATCCAGGACCCGTTGTCGCGCGTTCCCGGAGTCGGCGATGTCAACGTGTTCGGAGCCCCGCACGCGATGCGGATCTGGCTCAATCCGGAGAAGCTCGCCGCTTTCTCACTGATGCCGAGCGACGTCGTGAATGCGCTCCAGGCGCAGAACACGGAAGTCGCCGCTGGCGAGGTCGGCGGCCTGCCGCAGCCCGACAATCAGATGCTCGACGCGACGGTCACATCCCAGGGCAAGCTCCAGACTCCCGAGCAGTTCGAGCAGATCGTGCTCAAGACCGACCCAAGCGGCGCGACCGTCCACCTCGGAGACGTCGCGCGTGTCGACCTCGGCGCCGACAGCTATGGCTCGGTCACTCATGTGAACGGGCACCCCGGCGCCGGAATCGCGATCTCGCTCGCGCCCGGCGCAGACGCCCTCAAGACTGCCGAGCTGGTCAAGCAGAAGGTTCAGGACCTGTCCCTGACCTTCCCCGAAGGCATCCACTATGCCTATGCCTTCGACACCACCAACTTCATCAAGCTGTCGGTCAAGGAAGTCGCCAAGACGCTGTTCGAGGCGATCATCCTCGTGATCCTGGTGATCTTCATCTTCCTCCAGAACTGGCGCGCTTTGCTCGTCCCCGCGATCGCCATTCCGGTCGTCCTGCTCGGCACGTTCGCCGTCTTCGACCTCGCGGGATTTACGATCAACACCATGACCTTGTTCGGTCTGACGCTCGCCGTCGGGCTTCTCGTCGACGACGCGATCGTCGTGGTCGAGAACGTCGAGCGATTATTGCACGAGAATCCGGGCATGACGCCCAAGGAAGCGACGATCGAGTCGATGCGCGAGATTCAGACTGCGCTGGTCGCGATCGCGATGTCGCTCTCGGCGGTCTTCCTGCCGATGGCCTTCTTCGGCGGCTCGACCGGCGTGATCTACAAGCAATTCTCGCTGACGATCGTCTCGGCGATGGTGCTGTCGGTCCTGATCGCGCTCATTTTTAGCCCGGCGCTCACCTCGACCGTGCTTCATCAGAGGAGCGCCGAAGGCAAAACGCCGCCGTCCTGGCTGACCCGCCGCTTCCCCGGACTCGATCACGGATTCCACCGCGCAAGCGGCTGGTTCAATACGGGCTTCGAGCGCTTCGTCGTCCGTTATCGGTCGACGATCGTCACCGTGATCGACCGCAAATGGCTGGCCCTCGCCATCTACGCTGTGATTTGCGTCGCGCTCGCCTTTCTGTTCCTGCGGCTTCCCACCGGCTTTCTCCCGACCGAGGACCAGGGAGTCGCGCAAGTGCAGTTCCGCCTGCCGCCAGGCGCCACCCAGAACCGCACTCAGGAAATCCAGGCGCAAATCGAGCGCTATTTCACGCAGCACGAGGCGAAGAATGTCCAGACCTTGTTCACCGTCGCCGGTGGTGGCGGCGGGGGTGGAGCGAGCGGTCAGAATACCGGACAGGGCTTCATCAACCTGACCGACTGGTCGAAACGGCCGGGCAAAGAGAACACGGCGGATGCAATCGTCGCGCGCGCTTCGGGAGCGTTCCGCAACCTGCGTGACGCCAAGGTCTTCGTCCTTGTCCCCGGCGCGATTCGCGGTCTTGGCACCTCGAACGGTTTCACCATGGAGCTGCAGAACCGCAACGGAATGAGTCGCGATCAGTTCAGCGCGGCGCGCGACAAGCTGCTCGACATGGCCATGGCCGATCCCAAGCTCAGCGGCGTGAGGATCAGCGACCTTCCGGATGTCGCTACCCTCAAAGTGGACACCGACGAGCAGAAGCTGACCGCCATGGGAGTCAACCAGAACGAGGTGAATGACACGTTGGCGACGGCATGGGGCGGCCGTTACGTAGACGACTTCATCGACAAGGGCCGCGTGAAGCGCGTCTACGTCCAGGGCGACGCGCCATATCGCTCGGACCCGCAGAGCCTCAGCCAATGGTATGTGCGCTCGTCGACCGGCGACATGACGCCCTTCTCGTCCTTCGCGAAATTGAGCTGGGCAACCACGCCGAGCAGCCTGTCCCGATTCCAGGGGGTCCCTTCGTTCGAGTTTTCGGGTGAGCCCGCTTCAGGCGTCAGTTCCGGGCAGGCAATGGACGAAATGACCAAGCTGGCGGCGCAGATTCCCGGCACAACCATCGCCTGGGCCGGGCAGTCGTATCAGGAGCGGCTTTCGTCCGGTCAGGCGCCTTTGCTCTATGCAATCTCGCTGCTCGTCGTCTTTCTGTGCCTCGCCGCCTTGTACGAAAGCTGGTCGATTCCGGTCGCGGTCCTGCTGGTCATTCCGCTGGGCCTCGTCGGAGCGGTTTTCGCGGTGACCCTCAGGGGCCTGCAAAACGACGTCTATCTTCAGATCGGCCTGCTCACGACGATGGGCCTCGCCGCCAAGAACGCCATCCTGATGATCGAGTTCGCCGAGCAGGAGGAAAAGAAGGGCGCGCGGATCATCGACGCCGCCCTGCAAGCAGCGCGCATCCGCATCCGTCCGATCCTGATGACCAGCTTCTCCTTCATCTTCGGAGTCCTCCCGCTCGCCATTTCCACCGGTGCCGGCGCCAACAGCCGGATCGCGATCGGCACCTCGGTGATCGGCGGGATGCTGACCGCGACCATCCTCGCGATCTTCTACATCCCCTTGTTCTTCGTGATGGTGCGGCGCGGCGTCCGCGATGGCCTCAAGGCCGTGCATCGGCGGTTCCAGAGAAGGCGGCAGGCGACCACATGAGGCGTTCCGTCGCGCTGCTGGCCTTGCTGGCGACAGGGTGCATGTCGTTTCAGCCAAAGAACCTGCAGCCGAAGCCTGCAATTCCGTCGTCGTGGCCGGTGGGCGACCCGTATCTCTATCAGACTGAAGAGGGGCTTCCGACCCTGTCGTACAAGCAGGTCTTCCAGGACCCGCGGCTGCAGACGCTCATCGCCGAAGCGGTGGCCAACAATCGCGACCTTCGGGTGGCCGCTTCGAACATCGCCGCCGCGCGCGAGCAATATCTCATCCAGCGCGCGAACCAGTTCCCGCAGGTCAATGCCAGCGCCGGGGTGACGCTCAGCGGCAACCGGTCGAGCTCCTTTGGGACCGGTACGGGCGGGACAGGTACCGGCGGGACCGGCACGGGGGGCGCCGGCGGCGGCACGAACGGCAATGGATCGGGCGGCGGCTCCGCAGGCGGATCGAGCTCGGGCGTTCGCGCCAATTACAATCTCGGCGTCAGCGTCCCCAATTTCGAGCTCGACCTGTTTGGCCGGCTACGGTCTTTGACCGACGTCCAGCTGCAACATTATTTCGCCACCGAAGCCGGGGCGCGATCGACCCGGCTGACACTGGTGGGAAATATCGCCACTGCCTGGCTTCAGCATGCCGCCGACGCGAGCCTTCTGCGGATTTCCGAGGCGACCGCGGCCAGTGCCGAGAAGAGCGTCCGCCTGACTCGACTTCGCCTGGAAGGCGGGGTCGCGCCGCGCACCGACCTCGATCAGGCGGAGCAGATCCTCGACACGGCCGAGGCGGACCTCGCGCGGCAGCGCACCGCGGTGGCGCAGGACGTCAACGCGATTCAGCTGCTGGTCGGAGCGCCGATCGATCCGAGCCTGCTTTCCAACTCGATCGACGACGCGTTCGGCAAGATCACGCCCGTTCCCGCGGGGCTCGACTCCTATGTCCTGCTCCGCCGCCCGGACGTGGTTCAGGCCGAATATGAGCTGTGGTCCACGAACGGGCAGATCGGCGCGGCGCGCGCGGCACTGTTCCCGCGGATCAGCCTGACCGGTCTTCTCGGATTCGCCAGCAGCGCGCTCCTGAAACTGTTCACCGGCGCCGCGTTCGGCTGGAGCGCGGGCGCGAATGCCAGCTACACGATCTTCCAGGCTGGCGCAGGCCACGCCAACGTTCGGCTCACCGAAGCGCAGCGCGACGCCGCGCTGGCAACCTACCAGCGCACGGTTCAAACCGCCTTCCGCGAAGTGGCGGACGCGCTCGCGCGCCGAGGCACGATGAACGACGAGATCGCCGCCCGGCAGCGGCAGCAGGCGGAGACGGCGGATACTTATTTGCTGACCGAGGCGCGCTACCGCGAGGGAATCGACCCGTTCCTCAACGTGCTCGACGCTCAGCGCTCCTATTACGCCGCTCAGCAGACTTTGGTTTCGACCAAGCTGACGGCAGCTCAGAACATCGTCGATACCTATCAGGCGATCGGGGGTGATGCTTTGCTCGAGGGCACGCCCATCTGCCAGTCGCTTCCGGGGGATACGAACACGGCGAACGCCAGCCTCGCGATCCTCTGCCGGCCGGGCGAGAGCTACGCGCGGGAGACCAGCGGCAGTTAAGCGGACTCGACGGCATATCCGTCGCCGTAGAACTTGCTCGTACTTCTTGTGTGGAACGTGATCGCCTTCACGGGCGGATATTTGGCCTCGCCGAGGCCGGGAAGAACCTCCAGCACTTCATCTTCCCAAATGTAAACCGCCATCGGGAAGGACACGCGCGCGCGCTCGAGATGCGAACCGTCGCGCGGCTTGCCAACGCGGTGCGTGGTCGAGGGCAGCCGGTCGTTCGAAATGCGCTGCATGTAGTCGCCGGTGTTGATGATGATCGAGCCCGGCGGCGCGTTCATCCGCACCCATTTGCGGCTGCGGTGGTTCCACACCTGAAGCCCTTCCATCTCGGTGGCCGGGAGGATGGTGAACAGGTCGACGTCCTCGTGGCCGAGCAGCCGCCCTGCCCCCGACCGGTCCTGCTCCTCGCTCATCGGGGGATAATAATTGAGCCGAAGCCCGAAGTTGGTCTCGGTCAGCTTGCCGTCGAACAGATGCGGGTCGCAGCCGAGGCCCATCAGCATCGCCTGAGCGATCGGCTTGAACAGCTGCTCGTGCGCGAGGGCGAGCCTGCGAAGGCGCGGCTCATATTCGGCGCGCGGCCAATAATCCTCGGCCTCGAACGACGTGTCGCGCTCCTGGGGGATATCGAACGCGCGGCGGCACCACACCCAGCCTTCGACGAGGTCCGGGTGGATTTCGCTGGTTTCCTCGATCGGGAAATAGCCCTGGTTGACCGACCCGAAGCGTTCCGCCCGGAACCGCATCTTCTCGCTCATCGGGGTCGAGGTGAAGAGTTCGTGGACCGTGTCGGCGACCTCGTCATAGAGCGCTGGGTCGACGCCATGGTTGGTCAGAACGGCAAAGCCGATCTCCTCTAACGCACGGGTAAATTCGTCGGCGAAGCGCGCCCGCTCAGCCCCATCGCCAGTCAGGAAACGGCCCAAATCGAGCGTGGCGATCTGATAATCCTCGTCGAAATCGTCCGCGTCGCTCTCGGCGAGCCGATAGGTGTGCGCCTTGCGCACCTGATCGAAGCGGCTGAACTGCTGGTTGACGGAGTCGACGTCGGCCATGGCGTGCGGATTACTCCCCTCGAGCGAGCAAGGCCAGAAGCGCGAAGCTCGCCAGCCAGTGCTCGCCCATATAGTCGCCGGAAAGGTGCGGCATTGCGGTGGCGAGATGCTCATCAGCGGCTGCATCAGCGATCTCCCGCTGCTCGGCCGGAAGCAGCGGCGCGAGGCTTCGCCAGCACCAGGCGCGGCTGAGGTTCAGCCCGTCCAGGTGTGCGATCTTGCCGTCGCTACGGTCGCTGACGATCGCCGGCGTGAAGAGCGTCGCTGGTTCGCGCGAGCCAATGCGAGGAAGGAACTGCTCGAACCAGATCGGGAACAGCGCCGGATGCGTCCGCGCCATGCACAAGGCTTCGATCAGCGCCGGCGAGAGGAACTCGTCGCCCCCGGGCTCCCATGCCTGGCAATCGCGATCGTTTCCGAACCAGTCGCGCGCCCGCTCGCGGATCTGGTCGGCAAGCGCCGCATCGAACCGTTCCGCCCATTCGAGCGAGAGGACAAGCGCGAAGGCCGTGTTGAAATGCGTGCCGACACGTATCGGATAGGTGAGTACGCCGACATAATCGCGCAACCGGTCGGCGAACGCGCGCGCCAGCGGTTCGAGTTGTCGAGCCCAGCCCTGCTCGTGCCGTGTCGCTTCGAGGTGCAGATACAAAAGCCACGCCATCCCGTACGGCCGCTCGAAGCCGCGGCTCATCGGCCGGTTCAGAAAGGCGCATTCACCGCCGACCTTCTCGCTGGTGAAGCTCTCGCTAGCGAGGTCGTCGGTCTGTCCGGTCTCGCGGATGCTTGGAAACAGCCGCCGAAGAGTCAGCAAAGTCCACCAGCCGTGCACACAGCTGTGCCAGTCGAAGCTCCCGAAGAAGATCGGATGGAGCACTCGCGGCGGAGCCAAGTCGTCGTCACTCAGAAGCACCTGATCGAGCTTGTGCGGATATTCCTTCGCGACATGGCCAAGCGCAATTCGCGCCATGTCTGACGCAAGTGTGGCGTCGAGTTCGGTCACAGCTTGAACCCCGCGATGTAGAGGATGAGGATGTTGCAGATCAGAAGCGGGATCGCGGTCGCGATCTGCACCTTGATGACGCCGTACTGATTCTTGAGCTCGAGCAGCGCCGCGGGGACGATGTTGAAGTTGGCGGCCATGGGCGTCATCAGGGTCCCGCAATAGCCGGCGAGCATCCCGACCGCGCCGATCACCGCCGCCCTTCCGCCGTCCTGCTGGATCAGGATGGGAAAGCCGATCGCGGCGACCATGACCGGGAAAGCGGCGAAGGCATTGCCCATGATCATCGTGAACACGACCATTCCGAGCGCATAGAGCAGCACGGCAAGAAAGATGTTGCCCTGCGGGATGATGCTCCCCGCTGCGTGGCCGATGATCGTGCCGACGCCGGCTGCGGCGAATACCGCGCCGAGCGCTGCGAGCATTTGCGGAAGCACCAGCGCCCATCCGATCGAGTCCGCAAGGCGGCCGCCCTCGTCGACCGCGGCCATCGCGGGCGGCTTCAGCCAGACATAGCAGACGATCAGCGCGGCGATGACTCCGACACCAAGCAGGACGAGCGTCACCGCCTTCGGGTCGATGAGCCCGCTGGCCTTGAGCGGCGTGTAGTCGAACAGCAACGTGCCGATGAACGCGGTGAAAGGAATAATCAGCGCGGGGATGAAGAGCTTGCTGCCGAAGCGGTCCGACAGCGTCTCACGCTCTTCATTGCTGGTCGACTGCCCCGCCGCCGGGCCGAGGAGGCGCGCTCCGGCGAGCGCGACCAGGGCGAGCACCAGTACTCCGTCGCCGACGTCGCCGAGATAATCGCCGAACCAGAAGCTG
The DNA here is from genome assembly GCA_036273215.1 of Sphingomicrobium sp. GTDB lineage: Bacteria > Pseudomonadota > Alphaproteobacteria > Sphingomonadales > Sphingomonadaceae > Sphingomicrobium. The sequence goes on along the minus strand of DASUIC010000053.1, from coordinate 4,665 downwards.
AGCGCCACCAGCGACCAAAAAGCAGCGTTGCCCAGGCGCCTCGGATTGGCGGCATTGCGAAAGGTCGCGACGGCGTAGCTCGCGAACACCGCGCCGGCGAAGACGTAGAGCCAGTGGATCGTGATCATGCTTCGGTATCCGCGTGGTCACGCGCCAACGAGCGATCGAGCCACAACAGCCGCGCGCTTTGGATCAGTAATGCGCAGATCGCCGTCGGAATCGCCCAGACCGACAGCTCGAACGGGGTCAGCTGGATTCCGAACGCCTTCAGTGCACCCTGGATCAGAAGGATCGACGAAACCGCGATGAAAATGTCCTCGGCGAAGAACAGGCCGACATTGTCGGTCGCCGCGGACATCGCCTTGACCCGCTCGGCCGTGTCCTCGTCGAGTGGGCCATGTTCCTTCTCAGCCGCCGCGATCGCCATCGGCGCGACGAGCGGGCGAACCGTCTGCGCCGGCCCGGCCACGGTCGTCAGGCCAAGAGCTGCGAAGATTTGGCGGAAGACCATGTAGACGACGAGGAACCGCCCGACGGTGGCGCCGCGCATCTTGAGAATCAGCGTCCGCGCCTGCTGCTGAAGCCCGTACCGCTCGAGCAGGCCGATGACCGGCAGCACGATGTAGATGATGGTGACGTTCCGGTTTTCGTTGAACCCGTGGCCGAGGACTCCGAGCACCTTGAGGAACGGCATGTGCCCGAGAAGGCCGGTGACGATCGCCGCGACAGCGACGACGAGGAGCGGGTTGAAGCGCAGTGCGAAGCCGAGGACGACCAGCGCGATTCCGAGCAGGGGGAGATAGTTCATTCTCGTTCCGCCCTGCGAGCTGAAGGCTCGTGGGGAGGGGGACCATCGAACGAAGATTCGATGGTGGAGGGGCCGGATGTCCACGTGGCCCCTCCACCACTCAGCTTAGCTGAGCGGTCCCCCTCCCCATCGCTTCGCGACGAAGAGGAATAGTCGAAGCCGAACCCGCCGCCGCCCGGACTCTCGATCACGAAGCGGTCGCCAGGCTGGACTTCGGCCGAGGCGGTGGCGCTCAGCATCTCGACGGTGCCATCGGTCCGCTCCACCCAGTTGCGTCCCGGCTGCGCATCCGATCCGCCTTCGATTCCCCGAGGGGGCACCCGGCGCCGGTCGGCGAGGATGTTGGCGCGCATCGGCTCGAGGAACGTCACCGCGCGAACAACGCCGTCACCTCCGCGATGCGTCCCTTGCCCTCCCGAGCCGCGGCGAACCGCGAACTGGTCGAGGCGCACCGGCAACCGGGTCTCGAGGATTTCCGGATCGGTCAGGCGGCTGTTGGTCATGTGAGTCTGCACCGCGCTCGTGCCGTCGAAATCCGGTCCCGCGCCAGAGCCGCCAGCGATCGTCTCATAATATTGGTGCCGCTCGTTGCCGAAGGTGAAGTTGTTCATCGTCCCCTGGCTCGGCGCAAGGCAGCCTGTGGCGGCGAACAGCGCATCGGTCACCACCTGGCTGGTCTCGACATTCCCAGCGACGACCGCGGCCGGGTATTTCGGATTGAGCATCGAACCGTCAGGAACGATCAGGCTGATCGGCCTGAGGCAGCCGTCGTTCATCGGGATTGCGTCGTCGATCAGAGTCCGAACCACGTAGAGCGACGCCGCGCGGACGATCGAATAAGGCGCGTTGAAATTGTCCGGCAGCTGATCGCTCGTGCCGGTGAAATCGAATGTCGCCGACCGCGCCTGCTTGTCGATCGTGATCTTCACGCGGACGTGCGCGCCATTGTCCATTTCATAATCGAACGCGCCGTCATCGAGGCGGCCGAGGAGACGCCGTACCGATTCCTCCGCATTGGCGAGCACGTGGCGCATGTAGGCGGCGACCACCGCTGGCCCGTAATCGCTTGCGGTTTGCGCCAATACCTCCGCGCCGCGCGTGCAGGCGGCGAGCTGCGCCTTGAGGTCGGACATGTTGCGGTCCGGCTTGCGCGCCGGCCATTCGCCGCTCGTGAGAAGTTGCCGCATTTCCGCGTCGCGGAAGTGGCCTTCGTCGACGAGCAGGAAGTTGTCGATCAGCACGCCCTCGTCGGCGATACTCCGGCTGTCGGGCGGCATCGATCCGGGAGCGATTCCACCGATGTCCGCATGGTGCCCCCGCGCAGCGACGAATGCCGAAGGTTCGTCTTCATCGCCGTAGAAGACCGGCACGATCACAGTGATGTCCGGCAAATGCGTGCCGCCTCGATAGGGATCGTTCAGCACATAGGAGTCGCCGCGCCGGATTCCGCGTCCGTCCCGTCCCTGCGCGCGCGTGTCGATGATCGTGCGGATGCTCTCCCCCATCGAACCCAGGTGCACGGGAATGTGCGGCGCATTGGCGATCAACGCCCCTTCGGCGTCGAAGATCGCGCAGGAGAAATCGAGCCGTTCCTTGATGTTTACGCTGGTCGCCGTCGACTGGAGCGCGACTCCCATCTCCTCGGCGATCGCCATGAACAGATTGTTGAAGATTTCGAGCTGCACCGGATCGACATCGGTGCCGATCGCCTTGGTGCGCTCGATCGGCGCCGCGCGGGTAAGAACGAGCGTTCGGTCACTGACGCGCTCCGCGCGCCAGCCGGGCTCGACGACGATGGTCGAGGTGGGATCGAAGACCAGAGCGGGACCGTCGATGACCTCGCTTTTCGCATTGGAAGTTTCCATCGGGAGCTGAGCGTCCGTCCGAGCAATCGCTTCGACGACCAGCGCATCGACAATGATTTCGGCGTCCTCGTCGATATAGCCGAACTGCCGCCGATGAAGCTCGGAGAACTTGCTGCGCATCCGCTCCAATGGCGCCACGCCGATCTCCAGCGTCGTGTCGCTGCCCGCCGTCCGCAGCCGGGCACGACGATCGAGCTGAACGCGCGCGGCGTCGACTCCTTGCTCGGTCAACGCGTCGCAAGCGCGTTTTTCCAGTTGGTCCAGCGCCTCTTTGAAGCCCTCGCCTAGCGGCGTCAGAGTGCTTGCATCGCGGATCGCCTTCACGTCGGCGATGCCGATGCCGTAGGCCGAGAGCACGCCAGCAAGTGGATGGATCAGGACCCGCTCGATTCCGAGCGCGTCGGCGACGCGGCAGGCGTGCTGCCCGCCTGCGCCGCCGAAGCAGGCGAGCGTGTAGCGGGTGACGTCATGGCCGCGGGCGATTGAAATCTTGCGGATCGCCGCGGCCATGTTGTCGACGGCGATGTCGAGAAATCCCTCGGCAATCTCCTCGAGGCTTTTCGCTCCGCCGAGCTGGTCGGCGATCTCCTGCAGACGTGAAGCGGAAGCTTCGCGATCGAGCGGCTGGTCGGCGGTGGGACCGAACAGCTTCGGAAACTGTCCGGGGTCGATCCTCCCAAGGAACAGGTTGCAGTCGGTTACCGTCAGCGGGCCGCCGTTGCGGTAGCAAGCGGGGCCGGGATTCGCACCGGCGCTCTCCGGACCGACCCGAAAGCGCATCCCATCGAACCGGCAGACCGACCCGCCGCCCGCCGCGACCGTGTTGATCTGCATCATCGGCGCGCGGATTCGCACACCAGCGACGACGCTATCGTCGGCAAGCTCGAACGCGCCGGCGTAATGCGACACATCGGTCGAGGTGCCGCCCATGTCGAAACCAATCAGGCGGTCGGCGCCGTGCGGCTCGCTCGCCGCGACCATGCCGACGACTCCGCCCGCGGGCCCCGAGAGGATCGCGTCCTTGCCGCGGAAGCTGCTTGCCTCGGCCAGACCGCCGTTGGATTGCATGAAGTGAAGCGCGGTCGCGCTCGGCAGGCCAGACGCAACCCGGTCGACATAGCGCCGCAGCACTGGGGAGAGATACGCGTCGACCACCGTCGTGTCGCCGCGGCCTATCAGTTTGATCAGCGGCGCGACCTCGTGGCTGACGGAAACCTGCGTAAAGCCCAGATCGAACGCAATCGCGGCGAGCCGCTTCTCATGCGCCGAGTGCCGCCAGCCATGCATGAGGACGATGGCGAGCGAGTCGATTCCTGCTTCGCGCACGCTCGCGAGCGCCTCGCGGGCCTGCGCTTCGTCGAGCGGAAGGAGCACATCGCCATCCACTGCGACCCGCTCGTCGATCTCGACCACCCGCTCGTAGAGCATCGTCGGAAGCACGATCTGGCGAGCGAAAATCTCCGGTCTTGCCTGGTAGCCGATGCGCAGCGCGTCGCCGAAGCCGCGCGTGATCGCCAGCGCGCATCGTTCGCCTTTGCGTTCGAGCAGCGCATTGGTCGCGACCGTCGTGCCCATCCGGACCTCGGCGACGCTTCCGCCTGCGGATTTGATGACGCGCCCGATCGCCTCCAGCGCAGCGTCTTCGTAGCGCGGATCGTCGGACAGCAGCTTCTCGACCTGCAGCTCTCCGTCGGACGATCGGGCGACGACGTCGGTGAAGGTGCCGCCGCGGTCGATCGCGAAGGTCCATGAGCGATTCACGCTGCCGCTCTAAGACCTTTGCGCTGCCCACAGCACCCCCTAAGACACCGCCATGGCTGTTCTGGTTACGGGGGCTGCTGGATTCATCGGCGCGGCGACGGCGCGCGCGCTGCTGCAACGCGGCGGCGAGGTGGTCGGGATCGACAATCTCAACGATTATTACGACCCGAAGCTGAAGCAGGCGCGGCTCGACGCATTGAAGCGCGACTTCGGCGAGTCATTCCGGTTCGA
>DASUIC010000052.1:0-3672 GCA_036273215.1 Sphingomicrobium sp. | reverse complement strand
TCGAGCGAGATGCTCTCGGCATCGCCGCGAACGCCCGATCCGGCGTTGTAAACCAGCACGGCCGGATCGCCGAGATCGCTTCTGATCGCCGCGAATGCGGACGCGATGCTCTGCGGGTCGGCCGCGTCGCACGCGTAGGCGCGGGCGTCCTCCAGCTCATCCGCGAGACTGTTCGTGTAGTCCGTGCCGCGCGCGAGCAGCGCGACCGCCATTCCCTCACGAGCAAAGGCCCGGGCGAGGGCGGCACCGTTGCCTTCGCCAACCCCGACGACGACGCAGACGGGTTTCGCCATCTGCTAGTCGGCCGGTTCTTCCTGGAGCAGTCCTTCGAAGCGAAGCACGTTGCGGACCGAATCGCGCTGCATCATCCGTTCGCGGAACGCACTCAGGTTCGGCCAGCCGCCGAGCCCGATCATCTTCTCCGTCCAGCCGGTGATCACGAACAGATACGGGTCGGGAAGGGTCAGTTCCTCGCCCATCAGGAACGGCCCCGAGCCGAGCCGGTTGTCGATATAGTCGAGCTTCTTCTTGAGGTCGGCGATGACGAACTGCTTGAATTCGTCGGTCGCGTTCGGGTTGAACAGGAATCCGAAGCGCTTGTGCAACTCGGTGGTGATGAAGTTGAGCAGCTCTAGCACCCGGTAGCGGCGGAATTGTCCGAGCGGCGGGAACACCTCTGGCCAGCTCGCTCGATCGCCGATGAACTGGAGGATGACGGCATTCTCCGTCAGCACCTCGCCGCTGTCGGTGCGCAGCGCCGGCACCGCGCCTTTGGGGTTCACGTCATAATAGGAGCTGCCGTCTTCGAGCGTGTGCGACTTGAGGTCGACGCGCACGGCGTCATGTTCGAGACCGACCTCGTGAAGCAGGATGTGCGGCGCCTGGGAGCAGGCGCCGGGCGAATAATAGAGCGTCAGCATGGCTTTCTCCGTTACTGGGAGTTCCCGGCATTGCCGAGATCGTTCACATCGGGATTGTCGAAGCCGTTTTCCAGCTGGTTGGTCGGAGTCGTGCTGCTTTCGTCGGGCGGCAGTGTTTCGATGTCGGCCATGGTCCCGTTCATGTCGACGGTCTGGTTGGAGACCGCGATATTCTGGTCGGCAGGCTGGCTCTTGTGGCACGCCGCGAGCGGAGCGAGCGCGAGAGCGATGAGGAGGCTATTGGCAACGCGCATAGGTGAAACCCGCGGCTGGATTACTCTCGGTACGAACGAGCTTATCGCCATTGAGCTGCAAAGTCTCGAACTTGACCCAAGTCCGCCCTTCCCCGCTGAAGCGGAAGTCCGCATTGAACGAGTTGGCCCGCGCGACCGCGTCGGCGGTGGGGACGGCGCGCGAGCCGTAGAAGCTCAGCTCGTTGCCAGCCACCACCATCAGTCCCTTGGCCTTGCTCAACGGCACGGTGCAGTCGCCAGGCGTCAAACCCCAGCGCCCCTGCAGTGCCGCCGGGATCGTACCATTCCCTGACCTGGCGGGCGCAGGGGCAATCGGTGGCGCAGCAGTCGGAGCGACCGGCGCCCCCGGCGGAACCGCCTTTCGGTCGCCGGCACGCGCCGCCTTCGCGACCGCGTTCGCCTGGTTGACCACCGCGATCAGGTTCGCCGTATTGTTCGCCTGCCTGGCGACCGGGCTGTTCGTGCCGCACCCGGCAAGAACCAAGGCGAGCGCAATTGGAGGCAGGACTCTCATGCCCGCTCAACCGCCGTGGGCGCTTCGAGGTTTCGTTACATCTCCGCTTCGACCGCCGGGTAAGCTCAATCCCGGGGGCCTAACCGAAGGTCGGGATGTGGAACGCGGCCTTGTCGTGGGCGTCGACGATCCCATCGGGCCAGCGCTGCGTGACGACCTTGTTCTTGGTCCAGAAGCGCATGCCTTCCTGGCCGTACTGGCCGATGTCGCCGAAGCCAGAGCGCTTCCACCCGCCGAAGCTGTGATAGCTCACCGGTACCGGGATCGGCACGTTGACGCCGACCATTCCGACGTTGACCCGATGGGTGAACTCGCGCGCGGCGTGCCCGTTGCGGGTGAAGATCGCGACTCCGTTGCCATAGTCGTGCTCGGAGGGCAGGCGCACCGCCTCCTCGAAGTCGTGCACCCGGACCATCTGCAGCACGGGCCCGAAAATCTCGTCCTTGTAGGTCTTCATGTCCGGGGTGACGTGATCGAAGAAGGTCGGACCGACGAAAAAGCCTTCCTCATGCCCCTGGAGCATGAAGCCGCGGCCATCGACGACCAGCTCCGCGCCCTCGTCGATGCCCATCTGGATGTAATGTTCGATCCGCTCCTTGTGCGCCTTGCTGACCACGGGACCGTAATGCGCCTCGGGGTCGGTGGAGACTCCGACGCGAAGCGATCCGATCGCCGGAATGAGCTTCTCGCGCAGCCGGTCGGCCGTTTCCTCGCCGACCGGCACCACGACCGGAAGAGCCATGCAGCGCTCGCCCGCCGAGCCGAACGCGGCTCCGGCGAGATCGTTGACGACCTGGTCGAGGTCGGCGTCAGGCATGACGATTCCGTGGTTCTTGGCGCCGCCCATCGCCTGCACCCGCTTTCCTTTCGCGGTCCCGCGCGCGTAGATATATTGAGCGATGTCGCTGCTTCCGACGAAGCTGACGGCGGCGACGTCGGGGTGATCGAGGATCGCGTCGACCATCTCCTTGTCACCGTGGACGACATTGAGGATTCCGTCCGGAAGCCCGGCGTCCTTCATCAGCTCCGCGAGCCGATTCGGGACCGAGGGGTCGCGCTCCGACGGCTTCAGGATGAAGGCGTTGCCGCAGCCGATCGCCATCCCGAACATCCACATCGGGATCATGGCGGGGAAGTTGAACGGCGTGATCCCGGCGACAACCCCGAGCGGCTGGCGCATCGAATAGACGTCGATCCCGGTGCCCGCCCCCTGCGTATATTCGCCTTTCAGCGCCTGCGGGATTCCGCAGGCATATTCGATCACTTCGAGACCGCGCTGAACGTCGCCGCGCGCGTCGGCGAGAACCTTGCCGTGCTCGGACGAAAGCAGATGCGCGAGCTCGTCCATGTTCGCTTCGACCAGCTCGCGGAACTTGAACATGATCCGGGCTCGGCGCTGCGGGTTGGTCGCGGCCCAGGCGGGCTGAGCGGCCTTGGCGGAATCGACCGCTTTCTGCAGGTCGGACGCGGTGCCGAAGCGGACGTTCGCCTGGACCTGGCCCTGGTTCGGGTCAAACACGTCGCCCTGTCGCTCGCCGGATGCGAACGAGGAGCCGCCGATGAAATGGTCGATGGTGCGCAACATGGGGATACGCCTCGATTTGCTGGTTTGGGGTTGGCGCTCCCCTAGACCCCGCCGCAAGCAAATGCCAGTTGCCGAGGGGACAAAGGGGAGAGTCGGATGCGTAAGCTCGCGATCTTGATGTGTGTCAGTTTGCTGGGTGCCGCACCGCCGTCGCATCGCGCGGCATCATCGGTCGATGCGAAGCTGCGGGCGATGGTTGCGCCGGTCAGCCAGGCGCAGCTACATCACACGATCGCGACCCTGGTCAGCTTCGGCACCCGGCACACGCTCTCTTCGCAGACCGACCCCAAGCGCGGCATCGGCGCGGCGCTCAACTGGGCGCATGACGAGTTCGCGCGCTATTCGGCGGCCTGCGGCAACTGCTTGGAGATCATCAAGCCGGGACAGGTGTTCACCGGC
>DASUIC010000051.1:0-2010 GCA_036273215.1 Sphingomicrobium sp. | reverse complement strand
TGCTGTTCGCCTTCGCCTGCCTCGACCTCCAGGGCGCATCGGCGAACCTGCTCTCGATCGGCGCGATCGATTTCGGCATCCTGGTCGACGCCGCGGTGATCATGGTCGAGAACATCTATCGGCGCCTGGCGGTCGCCGAGGACCGGCCCGATAACCTCCTTTCGATCATCCGCGACGCCGCCGCCGAGGTCGACCGCCCCCTTTTCTATTCGGTCATCGTCATCGTCGTCAGCTTCTTGCCCATCTACGTCCTCTCCGGCCCGTCGGGGGTGCTGTTCAAGCCGATGGCCGACACGATGATCTTCGCGCTGATCGGGTCGCTGATCGTCACGCTGACGCTGCTTCCGGTGCTCTGCTCGTGGCTGATGCGCAGCGGCGTTCGCGAACGCCGCAACGCCATCTTCGAGCGCATTCGCGGCGGCTATGTGCGCGGCCTCGACCACAGCCTCGCCCGCCCGCGAGCGACCATCGGCCTCTCGGCGCTCCTGCTCGGCCTTTCGCTGCTGATCTTCGCCGACGTCGGCGCCGAGTTCATGCCCCACCTCGACGAGGGTGCGCTGTGGGTGCGAGCGACCATGCCCTACACCATCTCGTTCGATGAATCGGCAAAGATCGTTCCACAGATCCGGGCGATTATCGCCTCATTTCCGGAAGTGACGGTCGTCGCCTCCGAACATGGCCGGCCGGACGACGGAACCGACGCGACCGGATTCTTCAACGCCGAATTCTTTGTCGGCCTGAAACCATATTCCGAATGGCGCGGCTCGATCCGGACGAAGCCGGAACTGATCGCCGCGATGGACAAGAAGCTCCACTCCTTTCCGGGCATCAGTTTCGATTACACCCAGCCCGCGGAGGACGCGGTCGACGAGGCCGAGACCGGCCTAAAGAGCGCGCTCGCGGTGAAGATCTTCGGGCCCGACCTGGGCACGCTCGAGGCGAAGGGCAAGGCGATCAAGTCCGTGCTCGAGCATGTCCGCGGGATCACCGACGTGACCCTGGTCCAGGAGCTCGGCCAGCCGAGCCTCACCATCAAGATCGATCGCGGCAAAGCGGCGCGCTACGGCATCAACGTCGACGACATCAACAGCCTGATCCAGACCGCGATCGGCGGCGACGTCGCGACCCAGGTGGTGCAGCAGGAGAAGGAGTTCGACCTGCTCGTCCGGCTCCAAGGCCAGTATCGCGACAACCCGGTGGCGATCGGCAACATCCTGGTCGCGACTCCTGGGGGCCAGCACATCCCCCTCAAAGAGCTCGCCGACATTTCGGTGACCAACGGCGCGTCCTTCATCTACCGCGAGAACAACAGCCGCTTCATCGGCGTGCAGTTCTCGGTCGAGGGCCGCGACCTCGCGAGCGCGGTACAGGACGCGATGGCGCAGACCGCCGCGAAGGTGCCGCTGCCGCAGGGCTACCGGGCGGACTGGGGCGGGGAATACAGCGAATATACCGCCTCGCGCGCGCAGCTGATCACGATCGTCCCGCTGACTTTGCTGCTGATCTTCCTCCTGCTCTTCTTCCTTTACCGGAACTTCAAGTTCCCGGCGATCGCGCTCGTCGGCGTACTCATGTCCGCGCCCGTGGGCGGGATATTGGCGCTGTGGTTGACGGGGACGCCCTTCTCGGTCTCGTCGGGCATCGGCTTCCTCGCCTTGTTCGGAGTCTCGGTGCAGACCGCTTTGGTCTACATCTCCTACGTCAACGAGCTCCGCCTCGGCGGAATGCCGATCGGCGAAGCCATCCGCGAAAGTGCGATTCTGAGGCTCCGCCCGATCATGATGACCGCGCTCGTCGCCGCGCTCGGCCTGCTCCCCGCCGCGGTCGCCACCGGGGTCGGCACCGACACCCAGCGCCCGTTCGCGATCGTCATCGTCGGCGGCCTGATCACCTGCCTCGCGATCGTCATCTTCCTGATGCCTGCGTTGTACACGCTCGTCGCGCGCGAAGGGGACAGGCTGGAGGTTTAGCGGGCGCTCACCGCGTTTTGGCGTCAGTGCCCTGTCGTCA
>DASUIC010000050.1:0-15545 GCA_036273215.1 Sphingomicrobium sp. | reverse complement strand
GCCGGCGGCGGAGGGCCGCGGCATCGAGTTCACGGGCGACTGGCGCGAATATCTGCCGATCGCCGTCACCAACGCGCTGCTCTTCATCTGCACGCTCGGAATCTACCGCTTCTGGGCTGCAGCCCGGCAGCGCCGCTATCTCTGGTCGCGAACCGTCGTGATCGACGACTGCCTGGAGTGGACGGGAACGGGAAAGGAGATGTTCTTGGGCTTCCTGATCGTCGTCTGCATCCTCGCGCCCTTCTTCCTCTTCTTCCAGTTCCTGTTTCCCGCGCTGATCGCCCACGGAAAGGCGGATGCGGCGTTCGGCGTCGTATTTCTGTTCGAGATCGCGTTCATCTATCTCAGCGGCTTCGCGAGGTTCCGGGCGCTCCGCTATCGCCTGTCGCGCAGCTGGTGGCATGGGATCCGCGGCGGAAGCGACGACCCAGGCTGGAATTACGGCGGCGAGTATCTCGGGCGGATCGCGCTCAGCTTCATGAGCCTGTTCATCGTCTATCCCTGGGCGGCGACCCGCCTGTGGAACGCGCGCTGGAAGGCGATGAGCTTCGGCCCGCTGCAGTTCCGGTCCAATCTCGACAGCGAGGGCCTGAAGCTGCGGTGGGCGCTGGTCTATCTGGTCCCGATTGGCGGAGCCATTTTCGGCGCAATCGCACTCGGTATGCTCGGACTGAGCGGCGCCAAGGCCGGTAGCGGCGCGCTCGCTGGACTCGGCGTCGTGTTCCTGACGATCATCCTGCTTTTCTACATCGGCATCCCGCTGATGACTCTCAATTGGTACGCGGCTTACTATCGCAAGGCGGCCGCGGCGCTCTCGCTTGGCGACATCGAATTCAGCTTCGACGCCACCACGCTGCAGTGGCTCGGGCTGTTCCTCGGCAACCTCGCGCTTGCGGTCGTCACCCTCGGCTTCGGAATCACCTACTGGGGCTATCGCAACTGGACCTTCATGGTGCGCCACCTGCGCCTCTATGGAACGATCGACGTCTCGTCGCTGACCCAGTCGACCACCCACGCACCGCGTGAGGCGGAGGGCTTCGCCGACGCCTTCGACGTGGGAGCGATCTGAGCCGTTGATCGAGGCCAAGCTCTACGACGGGGTAACCGCGCACCCTCATGATGTGCGCGTAACCCTCGACTCCCATTCGCTCGAGCTTCGCCAGGACAGCGGCTGGAGCGAGCGCGTGGAGGGATCGCTCCTCAGGCGGATCGACGGCGGAGCGGCCGCGCTTCGGCTCGGCCGGACCGATGTTCCCGGCTGGCGGCTGATCTTTCCGCCCGATGCGGAGGCAGGGCTTTCGTCCTTGGTCGGCCGCCGCGAGCGGTACGGGCGCTGGATCGACCGCGTCGGCCTCGTCCCCGCCCTGATAGTCGGCGGACTGCTGACGGCGGCGGTGGTCGGGATCGGCTATACTGCGCCGCACTGGCTCGCGCCGCACGTTCCTATGCGCTGGGAACGCGATGTCGGAAGCGCGATGGTCGGCGACTTCGGGAGCTTGCGCTGCCGGAATGCGGCAGGGCAGCGGGCGCTCGAGGCGCTGGTCGAGCGGGTCGCTCCCGGCGCGACCAACGGTCCCGACGGAATCAAGGTCGCGGCGCTCGACGTGCACGCGTTCAACGCGGCGGCGCTCCCCGGCGGCTATATCGTCGTGTTCAAGCCGGCGATCACCGAGACCGACCCCGACGCGCTCGCCGGAGTGCTCGCGCACGAAGTCGCCCATGTCCGGCGCCGGCACGTCACCGAGGCGCTTCTTCGCGAGCTCGGAATCGGTGCTCTCATACGCTTGTTCGCGGGCAACGTCGGAGCAAACGCCGAGCAGATCGTCGCCCTGAGCTACACGCGGCAGAACGAGGCGCAGGCCGATTCCGACGCCATCGCAATGCTCAAGCGCGCGAACATCTCGCCCAGGCCCACGGCCGAGCTGTTCCAGCGCCTGACCAAGGAAGCGCCGCAGTACAGCGCGCAATTCCTCGAGAGCCATCCCGCAAGCAGCACGCGCGCCGCCAAGTTCGCGGCGAGCTTCGATCCGAAGGCGCATTACCAGCCGGCGCTCACCCGGACGCAGTGGGACGCGCTGTACGATATCTGCAGGGATGCGGCGCCTCGACAGTAAAGTTCCATGGCAATTATATACTTGACGTACTCGACGGGAAAGCGTACTTGTCTTTTCAGAGAGGCGAGTACGATGAACCTGACCGACCCGATCTATGCCGACGCCGACAAGGCCCGCGAGCATATTGAGAAGCTGCACTGGCCGCACGGGCCGACTTGCCCGCACTGTGGTTCGGTCGAGAACATCACCAAGCTTCAGGGCAAGAGCACGCGCCCTGGCGTCTATAAGTGCAACGCCTGCACAAAGCCGTTCAGCGTCACCGTTGGAACGGTGATGGAGGACAGCAAAATCCCGCTGAACAAGTGGCTTATGGCGTTCGCGCTGGTGAACAGCTCGAAGAAGGGCGTTTCGGCCCATCAGCTCCACCGCGCCCTTGGCATCACGTATAAGTCGGCTTGGTTCATGCATCATCGCATCCGCGAAGCGATGAAGCTCGGCACTGCTGGCATGGGTGGCTTGGGCCACAGCGTCGAAGCTGATGAAACCTACATCGGCCGCGACAAGTCCAAGCCTTTCAACCGCACTCCCATCCGGAACATGAACAAGGTTGTGTCGCTTGTGGACCGCGAGACGGGCCGCGCTCGCAGCTTCCATGTGACGGACGATCTGAACATGGACACGATCAGCCGCATCCTGTTCACGAACATCGATCGCCAGAGCCGCTTGCTGACTGACGAAGCGCATTTCTACCGGCGTCCCGGTCTGGATTTCGCGGCGCACGGTCGTGTTGCCCACGCGCAGGATGAATACGTTTCCGCGACGGATCGCACCGTTCACACGAACACGGTTGAGGGCTTCTTTTCGATCTTCAAGCGCGGAATGAAGGGCATCTATCAGCACTGTGGGTCGCAGCACCTACAACGCTACCTTTACGAGTTTGACTTCCGCTACACCTTCCGTGCGGCGAACGGTTACGACGACGCGGAGCGCACCGCAGTGGCAATCAAAGGTGCGCGCGGAAAGCGCCTCACCTACCGCAGACCTGCTATCGCCTGATTACTACCGAGTGCCGCCGTTCTTCGGTACGCGGCGAAGGCGTTACTAGATGTTGCGGGGGCAAACCGCGAACATTTCACTTTATCCACAACGGATAGTGGCAGAGCCTAGACTCTGGCGCTGATCTGAGTCACCAAATGGAATGGGCCAGCATTGCTGCTGGCCCAATAAGGCGGTGGCGGTAGCTCAGTGGTAGAGCGAATGGTTGGTACCCGTTAGGTCGCTGGTTCGATTCCAGTCCGTCACCCACCCTTGTCAGGGCGGTTCTCTCGAAAGAGGGAGCCGCCCTTTCCTCGTGTGTACTGCGCCAAGCCTACCAAATCGTCAAGGCGAATTATTATTCACTAACTGGTGAATTGTTGGTGACCGGAAATAGACTTATAGGCTGACCTATGGGCAAACCGGGGCGTCCGAAAAACACGACTCCACCAAAGAAGGTTCATCCGTCGCTGCCGGACGATGTGTACCGATGTTTGGAATTGCTACGGGATTCGGGGCGTTACGGATCGAATCTCGGCGATGTGGCCAGATACCTTCTGATCAACAGCATCGACCAGCTAACGCGCGCAAACGTCCTACCTCTGACGCTGCCGCCGAAAGACGACTAGGCCCGCTTCCGCGGCGCTTGCTTCGAGCGCCGGATTATCTCTTCATTGCTGATTGGCGGAGTCGCCAGCGCGCGGCGGAGTAATTCGTCGCGCCGTCTGTCGCTGTCGGCGTTCTTAGAGGGCGTAGTCATGGGTGACGATCCTGGACTTCCGGCGGTGCATCCCGGTGTGGATGAAGCGGTCGCATATTACCGCGCCTTTATGGAAGAAATCAAAATGAGACTTGGGGCGATCAAGGCCGTTGTGGGTCTTCTCCGCGCGGAGCCGAAGCGCCATGATGCCTTCATGCAAGCGGAGTTTGCCTTCCTCCAGTTCCGCCTCAGTTGCGAGCTTATGACACTGGCGATTCTTGCGGCTCACCGGCCCTACGGCATTAGCGACGACCTCATGACGAGCTGGAATACCGAACTCGCGTTGCTCGAATTGTCTAGGACCAACCCCCAGGCATTTCCGCACCACGTCATCATCAACCGTTCCGACGCCGGTATTCAACTGAATGTCGACTCCAGAGGCCACCTCACAAAGAGGGGTTTGGTCCGTCACTACAAAAAATGTGCGCGCGTCCTTCACCGCGGACACTTGCGGCACGCACTGGAGCATAGCGCGAAGGTATATGACATGGACGCATTAGATCGCTGGGCTAAACGCTTCGGAGCGCTCCTCAGTCACCATGTTCTGATGATCCTGAATGAGGGCCTTGTTCTCGTGGTTCACCTAACAGGCGGCGAGAGCGGTTCCGTAAGCGTTGCGATAGCTCAGGCTGATGGGCCCGCTGTTCTTGTAGAACACGAAGACGGAACACTTTCCGGTTTTCGTGCAAGTGAACAATCTCCCCCGGACTGAGAGAGATTGGGCGCCGGCCTGTCTCGGTCTCTGTATCATCAAGTCGCTGGTACGTCATATATATAATGTCCAGTTCCCTTGACAAATATGTTGGACCGACTGTAAAGTGTCCTTGTCTGTTAGAAAAGGACGCTTGATATGAATGCGCTCGTGCTCAAATCGAATGCCAGACGAACGACGATGCTTTGGGCGGCTGCGTTCGTCGTCTCGATGGGTCTCGCCTCGGGGCTCGTCGGCTCGGGCCGCCTCGACACGATCGAGACTTTTGTGGCGGTTGCCATTCCGATGCTGCTGTTGGTCCCCATGGTGCGCTCGGCCGAGCGGATGCAGGCCGCTGCGGGCTGCGCCACGGCGGCGATGCGCACCTACAACCGGCGCACGCTGGTGATGAGCTTCGGCTATGTGCTCGCGCTTTTTCTGACCATCGGCGTGACCGAGCGCTTCTCGATCACGGGTCCGTTGCTGTGGGTCCTGGCGCTGCTTCCCGCCATTCCGATCATCGGAATCGTCTGGGCGATGGCGCGCCTGCTTATCGATGAGACCGATGAATATCAGCGCCTGCGGATGGTCCGCGCCTCGCTTGTGGCAACAGGTCTCGTTCTCGTGAGCTCGACGCTCTGGGGCTTCCTCGAGATGTTCGGGCTCGCGCCGCACCTCTGGCTCTGGGCCGTCTTCCCGGTGTGGGCGATCGGCCTTGCCATCGGGCAGCTCGTCAACCGCTTCGTGTTCGGTCAGCCGGGCGGATGCTGAGCATGATCAACCGCCTTCGGGTGCTTCGCGCCGAGCGCGGATGGAGCCAAAGCGATCTTGCCGGCAAGCTCGAGGTCTCGCGCCAGAGCGTGAACGCGGTCGAAACCGGAAAATACGATCCCTCGCTCCCGCTCGCGTTTCGAATCGCCGAGCTGTTCAACCTTCCGATCGAGGACATTTTCGAATCCCCGTCGAGGCGCAGCTCGGGCGCGATCTGACTTGGACAGTCCGCCGCACAACTGTGGCGGAGATCTCAATCTTCTAAGCCGAAGCCTCGGCGCTCACGCTCACCGTCAGGTCCATCTCGGCCTTGAGCAGCTTGGACACGGGGCAGTTCTTCTTCGCGTCTTCGGCGAGCTCGCGAAGGCGGTGCTCGTCGAGGCCGGGGACGTCGGCCCGAAGCTCGAGGTCGGAGCGGCTGATCGTGAATCCCTCGCCCTGCTGCTCGATCGTCGTGCGGGTGGTGGTTTCGAGCCGCGCGTCGGTGATGCCCTGCTTCGCCAGAGCGAACGACAAAGCCATGGTGAAGCAGCCGGCGTGCGCCGCTGCGATGAGCTCCTCGGGGTTGGTCCCTGGCCCGTCTTCGAAGCGCGTGTGGAAGCCGTAGGGCGTGTCCTTGAGCACGCCCGACTGGGTCGAGAGCTGGCCTTTGCCGTCCTTGCCGGTTCCGTCGTAGCGCGCCGTTGCGGTGCGGGTGATCGCTGCCATCATTCGCCTCCTTCTCCTGCTTATGCTTCAACCTTGGTCATCGCCTGATCGACGATCTGCTCGGCGCGCAGGAACAGCTGCGTGTCGACGACGACCCCCGAAGCGGCGGCATTCTCGCGCACCTGCTCGGGGCGCGAGGCGCCGATGATCGCCGAAGCGACGTTCGGCTCGCGAAGCACCCAGGCGAGCGCGAACTGCGGCAGCGTCAGCCCCGCCTCCTCGGCGATCGGCTTCAGCTGCTGAACGGCGCGAAGCACCTCGGGTCGCATCAGGTCGTCCATCCAGCCGCCCATCTTGTCGTCGGCGGCGCGCGAATCCTTTGGCGGCGGCTTGTCGGGATCATATTTGCCGCTGAGCACGCCCTGGCCCAGCGGCGACCAGACGATCTGCGAAATGCCGTTGTCCGCGCAAAGCGGGATCACCTGATCCTCCGGCTTTCGCCACAGAAGCGAATATTGCGGCTGGCTCGAGACGAACGGCGTTAGATGCCGCTCGCGTGCGAGGTGGATCGCCAGGCCGATCCGATCCGCAGGCCATTCCGAAAAGCCGATGTACCGCGCCTTTCCGCTTTCGACCGCTCGGGTCAGCGCCTCCATCGTCTCCTCGAGCGGCGTGTTCCAGTCGTAGCGATGGCATTGATAGAGATCGACATAGTCGGTCTTCAGCCGCTTCAGCGAAGCGTCGAGCTGCTTTTCGACCTGCTGGCGCGACAGCCCGCGGTCGCTCTCGGTCATCGGGAAGAAGAGCTTGGTCGCGAGCACGTAGCTGTCTCGTCCGCGGCCCTGCAGCGCCTGCCCAAGAAAACTCTCTGCCGCGCCCCTGCCGTAGATGTTGGCGGTGTCGATGAAGTTGATGCCTTGTTCGAACGCCTCGTCGAGGCAGGCGCGCGCCTTGTCGGCCTCGACTCCGACTCCATAGGTAAGCCAGGACCCGAGCGAGATTTCCGACACCTCGAGGTCGCTCTCACCGAGCTTGCGGTATTTCATCCTGAGTCGCTCCTCCGCTAGACGGCCGAGTCATGAGTGAGCCCGAGCTTGCGCACCTGGACGTCGGCGGCCGTTCGATTGCCTATCGGCTTCGGAGCGGAAATGTTCCGACGATTGTTTTCCTGCCTGGCTACGCGTCGGACATGGAGGGCGCCAAAGCGCTCGCGTTAGACGGCTTCGCCGAGGCGCGGGGCCTCTCGATGCTTCGCTTCGATTATTCGGGCACCGGCTCGAGCGCGGGTAGTTTCGAAGAGGGAACGCTTGCGATTTGGCTCGAAGAGGCACTCGCCGCGATCGATGGCCTCACCGATGGGCCGCTGATCCTCGTCGGTTCGTCGATGGGCGGCTGGATCGCGCTTCACGCGGCGCTGCACCGCGCCGAGCGGGTCCGCGCGGTCGTGGGCATCGCCGCGGCGCCCGACTTCACCGCATGGGGGTTCACTGCGGAGCAGAAGGTAGCGCTGGCCGAGGAAGGACGCATTGAAGAGCCGAACCCTTACGGACCCGAGCCGTCCATCTTCACGCGCGCTTTCTGGGAATCGGGTCAGCGGCTCCGTCTGCTGGACGATGAAATCGCGGTCCATTGCGCCGTGCGCCTGATTCAAGGCAGCGACGATCAGGAGGTGCCGCTCGAGATCGCGCTACGCACCATGCGCGCGCTCCGTTCAGCGGATGTCCAGCTACTGACCATCAAAGGCGCGGGTCACCGCCTGTCGGAGCCGAACGAGATCGAGGCGATCTTGCGCACGGTAGCCGCGCTATTGGAGCCTTCCCGATGATCCCCTTGCTCGCCGCCGCCGCTCTTGCAGCTGCCGCACCGCAGGCGTCGAAATGCCCAGACCTCATCACCCCCGACGCTCTGGTCTGCCGGGCGCTCGAGGCGAAGGATGCCGGCGATTCCGAGTCGGCCGCGCAAAATTTCGAGGAAGCCGCCAAGGTGTCGTCGGACAAGGACCCGAAGACCGCGCGTCTCTTCGCCGCTGCGGGCAACATGTGGATCGCTGCAAACGAGCCCGGCAAGGCCGCGTTCGACCTCGACAAGGCCCTCGCCATGCCCGGCCTCGAAGCCGAGCAGCACGGCGAAGCTCTTCTCGACCGAGCCCGTGCCGCCGAGGCGCAGGACGACCTGACAACTGCGCGCGCCAAGCTCAACGAAGCCGCCGCCACGATCTCGGACGACCCGTTCTACTGGTACTTCTCCGCGGCGCTCGCGATCCGCGAAAAGGACCTCGCGACTGCCCAGACCTCGATCGGCAGGGCGCTCGTCCTGGCACCGTCCGACCCCGCGATCCTGTTCGAGGCCGGTCATGTCGCGGACCTTGCCGGTGACGACGACAAGGCGCGCGGGCTTTGGATGCGCGCGGCAGGAAGCGATCCCAACGGCGAAATCGGCAAGGCGGCGTCGAAGGCCGTCGAGATGCTCGGAGTCACACCGACGGTGAAAACGGACCCGCAACCGTCTAAGTAGCGCCGCATGCGCTTCCTTCATTCGATGCTCCGGGTGAGCGATCCCGAGGCGACCATCCACTTCTTTCAACTCCTCGGCCTCGAGGAGCGGCGGCGGGTGAACAATGAAGCGGGCCGCTACACTTTGATCTTCCTCGGTGTTCCTGGCGACGAGGGCGGCGAGGTCGAGCTCACCTGGAACTGGGACGAGAGCAGCTATGCAGCCGGCCGCAATTTCGGCCACCTCGCCTATCAGGTCGACGACATTTACGGCACGTGTCAGCGGCTGATGGACGCGGGAGTGACGATCAACCGGCCGCCGCGCGACGGTCACATGGCATTCGTGCGATCGCCAGACGGAATCTCGGTCGAGCTGCTCCAGAAAGGCGGCGCGTTCGACGCGGCCGAACCCTGGAGCTCGATGCCCAACACGGGCCAATGGTGATGCTCGAGATCGTCCCCGTCCCGGCTTTCACCGACAACTACATCTGGCTCGTCCACGACGAGGCGAGCGGCGAGACGGCGGTGGTCGATCCGGGCGAAGCCGCGCCTGTCATTGCCGGGGCCGGACGCCGCGGATGGACCATCACGCAAATCTGGAACACCCATTGGCATGCCGACCATACGGGCGGAAACCTCGCACTGAAGCGGGCTACTGGAGCGCGCGTATCCGCGCCCGCGCACGGCAAGATTCCCGCGCTCGATGTGCCGCTCGCCGAAGGCCGCGAAGTGCGTATCGGCGATCATGTCGGGCGCGTCATCGAGGTGCCGGGCCACACGCTCGATCATCTCGCGCTGATCTTCGACGCCGACGGCATAGCATTCGTCGGCGACACCTTGTTCGCGATGGGCTGCGGCCGCCTGTTCGAGGGCACTGCCCAGCAGATGTACCGATCGCTGTCGCGCATCGCCGATCTGCCGCAAGAGACGCGGCTTTACCCGGCGCACGAATATACGTTGGCCAACGCTCGTTTCGCCGTCCGCGCCGAGCCGTCGAACGAAGCGCTCGCCGAGCGCTTTGCCCAAGTTCAGCAGCTACGCGACCACGGTGAAATCACCCTTCCGACCAGCGTCGCACAGGAACGCGAAACCAATCCTTTCGTTCGGGCTACTAACTGCGAGGAATTCGCTCGGCTCAGGAGGGAGAAAGACAGCTTCCGTTCATGAGCCCGGGCGTCCCATGCGGCCATTGCCGCATGACTCTCGAGGAGGTCGAAATGCGTGGCATTTTTCTCGTGCTGGCCGGCGCCGCACTCGCATCGTGCACCATGTCGGCTCAGGACCCGCCCCCAGGGCCAAGCGCCCGGGCGCAAATCCAGTATCAGCAGCTGCTCGCGGGACGCGTCCCCCAGGCGCCGATGACCTGCCTTCCCACGCGGCAGGCCAATGACATGATCGTGGTAGATGACAACACCGTGGCCTTCCGCGATGGCCTGCGGGTCTTCGTGAATCATCCGGAGGGTGGCTGCCCGCAGCTGTCACAGGGCCACACTGCACTGGTGTCGCGCCAGTATGCGCAGGTGGGCCCATGCCGCGGCGACGTCGTCCAGGTGGTCGACACCTTGAGCCACGTCACGGTTGGGAGCTGCACCTGGGGCGACTTCATTCCTTATGTGCGTCAGGGCGCCTGACGCCAGTCGATATTGAGGAGGTCACCATGCGCTGCGTTCCTCTCCTTTTCCTCGGCGGCGTCGTCGCCTCGTGCAACGCGGCCCCGCCCCCGCCGGTCACCACCGGCCAGGCAAGGACAGCGAGCCAGCTTCTCGCCGGCAAGGTCGCGGGGCCGCCGGTCAGCTGCATCTCCGACTTCCGCGCCTATGACATGCGCTGGCTCGACGCCGACACGGTCGCGTTCAAGGCGCCGGGAAACCGGGTCTATGTCAATCATTTCGAAGGCGGATGCGACAACTACGACGGACGTTATGCGCTGGTCACGAGGCAAGTCGGAACCGCGCAGCTGTGCCGCGGCGACATTGCCGGCCTGGTCGATACGACCAGTCACTATCGCGCGGGAAGCTGCACCTTCGGCGACTTCATCCCCTACACGGGGCCGAGCCGCTACTAGGCGCCTTGCCTGCCGTAGAGCGCGCCGAGCCGGTCGCCGTAGGCTTTTGCGATGACGTGACGGCGGATCTTCATCGACGGAGTCAGCTGCTCGTTTTCGATCGAGAAAGGCTGGTCCGCGATAATGAACCGGCGGACTTTCTCGACCACTGAAAGGTCGCGGTTCACCCGGTCGACGGCAGCTTCGAGACGGTCCTGGACGTCTGGCGTAGACGCGATCTCCGCGTCCGGCACGAGCAGCGCGACGAGGTGCGGACGGCGGTCGCCATAGACCATCGCCTGGGCGATTTCCGGCTGGAGCGTCAGGATGCCTTCGATCCGCTGCGGCGAAACATTGTCGCCCTTGTCGTTGACCAGGATGTCCTTCTTGCGGTCGGTGATCTTCAGCCGTCCGCGCTCATCGAAATGGCCGATATCGCCGGTGCCGAGCCAGCCATTCCTAAGCACCCGCGCGGTCTCCTCGGGGTTGCGCCAGTAACCCCGCATGACCAGCTCGCCACGGACCATGATCTCGCCGTCTTCGGCGATCCGCACTTCGGTCTTCTTGACGGGCGGCCCCACGGTGTCGAAGCGGATTCCCGCGCTCGGCCGGTTGCAGCTGATCACGGGTCCGGCCTCGGTCTGTCCGTAGCCCTGAAGGAAGGTGATCCCGAGCGACTGGAAGAACATGCCCACTTCGGGATTTAGCGGGGCCCCTCCCGACACCCAGGCCTTCTGCCGTCGTCCGACCTTGTGGCGCACCTTCCGGCGGAGCGTCAGCGACAGCAGCGCATCGACCGGGAGGTTCCAGGGCCTCAGCTTCCCTGCAGCCTTATCCCGGCCGATCTTCAGCGCGCGATCGAGCAGTGCCTTCGAAATGCCGCCGCTCGCCTCGATCGACTTGATGATCCGCGCCCGGAGCAATTCGAACAGCCGCGGAACGACGACCATGATCGTCGCCTGCACCTCCTCGATGTTGGCGGCGAGCTTCTCGAGGCTCTCCGCGTAATAGATCTGCCCGCCCAGAGCGATCGGGAACATCTGGCCGCCGCTATGCTCGTAGGCATGGCTTGCGGGGAGGAAGGACAGGAACACCTCGTCGCCCCAGCCGAAGTCGGTCGAAATGATGTCAGTCGCGCCTTCAAGATTGTGGAGGATTGCGCCGTGATGCTGCTCGACGCCGCGCGGCGCTCCGCCGGTGCCGCTGGTGTAGATGATGCAGGCGAGGTCATCGCGGCCGACGCTCGCGACGGACGCCTTCAACGTGTCCACGTCGGCATCGCCCGACGCGAGCTTTTGCCATGAATGGCAGCTGATCCAGTCGGGCGCCTGCCCGCGCAGCGGCTCCATCGCGATCACATGCTGGCATTCGTTCGATGTCAGCACTGCGGGGATCAAGTTGGTCGCCAGCTTCTGGCTTGAGACGATGACGGCGCGAGCGCCGGAATTTTCGAGAATGTGCGCGTGATCGCGGGAGGTGTTGGTGGTGTACGTCGGGACAGTGACGCAGCTCGCGGCCATGATCGCGAGGTCGGAGATCAGCCATTCGGGCCGGTTCTCGCTGACCAGCGCGACGCGGTCGCCGGGCTGCAGCCCGATCCGCTTCAGCGATGCCGCAAGCGCCGCCACCTGCCGCGCCGCCTCGGCCCAGCTGGTCGATCGCCACTCGCCCTCGCGCCTGGCCCAGAGGAACGGCTTGTCGCCCTTCTCCGTCGCCCGCGTCAGGAATAGCGAGAGGAGATTGTCGAAATGTTCGAGCTGCCGAGCCAAATTCCCCCCGTTCGACCTATTGCGAAAGCGCGACGCCCTCGCTCCGCGGGTCCGCCCCGCCGACCCAGTGGCCGTTCAGCCATTCGATCGCGTTCGCTTTGAAGGTGCCGGGTGGAAGCGTCTTGACGCTGCCGTGCCCAAGCGCCTGCAGCTGCGGGATCATGCCTTCCAGGAATGTCCCGCTTTCGACGAACACCGTGTCGGCGGGCGCATAGATCATCGGAAGCGCGATGGCTTGCTGCGGCGGCAGGTGGAAATCCAGAACGCCGACGATGACCTTCACCACCTGCGCGGGGATCGTCGACCCGCCCGCCGCTCCGACCGCCAGCACGACGTGCCCGTCGGGAGCGTAGACGATGGTCGGGCTCATCGAGCTTCTTGGACGCTTGCCGCCCTCGACCCGATTGGCGACCGGGCAGCCGTCCTTCTCGGGCTCGAAGCTGAAATCGGTCAGCTCATTGTTGAGATAATAGCCGTTGACCATCAGACCCGAGCCGAAGCTGCTTTCGATGGTCGAGGTCTCCGATGCGACGTCGCCCCATTGGTCGACCGCGACGAAGTGCGAGGTCCCGCGCTCGGGCTGCGGCTCGGGCGTGCAGGTGACTTCCGCGCCGGCGGGCGAGCCGGGGCGGACGCTCGCTATCGTCGCCGTCGGCGAGATCAGCGCCGAGCGGCTGGCGAGGTAGCGCGGGTCCGTCAGGCCGGCGAGCGGCACCCGCACGAAATCCTCGTCGGCGAGATATTTGTCGCGGTCGGCGTAGGCGAGCCGCTCGGATTCGGCGATCAGGTGCCAGGCGGTCGGATTATGCGGGCCAAGCGCCGAGAGGTTGAACCGCTCGAGCTGCTTCAAGGTCGCGAACACCGTGAACCCGCCGGAGGAGGACGGGCCCATGCCGCAGATGCGGTCCGCGCGATAGGTGCCGCACACCGGCGGCCGCGCCTTGGCCTCATAGGAGGCGATGTCGCCGGTGGTCATCGGCGCCGGATTGTGCGGCGCGTGCGTGACCGTGGCGGCGATCGCCTGCGCGTTCGGGCCGACGTAGAAGCTGTCCGCGCCGAGCCTCGCGATCTGCTGCAGGTAGGCGGCGAAGGCCGGATTGCGGATCAGCGTTCCGACCGGCTTGGGCTGTCCGTCCGGCTGATAGAAGATAGCGCGCGCTTCGGCCGAGAGCGCACCCGTCGCAGGATATTTGAGCAGCGAATTGTAGAGCCGCGGCGTGACCTTGAACCCGTCGCGCGCGAGCCGGATTGCCGGCTGGAACAGCGCCTTCCACGGCACCTTGCCGTAGCGCTGGTGCGCTAGCGCCATCATGCGCAAATTGCCCGGAACGCCGACGCTCTTGCCGCCCGGCTGGGCGTCATGGAACTGCATCGGCCGTCCGTTCTTGAAGAACCAGGTGCCGGTCGCCGCCGTCGGCGCCTTCTCGCGTCCGTCGAACGTCACCGCGGGCCCGTTGCGCTCCGAATAAACGAGATACCCGCCGCCGCCGATGCCGGAACTCTGCGGCTCGACCACGTTCAGCGCGAGCAATGTCGCAAACGCCGCATCGGCCGCGCTTCCACCCTCGCGCAAAATTGCGACTCCAGCCGCGGCCGCGCGCGGATCGGCGGCGCTGACCATCCCGCGGACTGTCGCTGGCGCTGAAAGGGTCGGGGCCGCGCCGCTTCCAAGTGCAAGTGCTGCGGCGATGAGGAATAAGTGACCCAAACGCATGGGCGGCGGGCTACTCGCTCCCGACCGCGTCGGCAATGTTGGCCATTCCTTCGCGCTTCAGGCGCTCGGCGAGACCGGCCGCGATCCGCCGCGCAATCCCCGGTCCCCTGTAGACCATTGCTGTATAGAGCTGGACCAGGCTCGCGCCCGCTCGGATGCGCTCCCACGCGTCGTCGGCGGTCGCAATGCCCCCCGCGCCGATCAGCGGGATTTCGCCGCCGGAGGCCGCTCGGAAATCCCAAAGCGCCTTCAGCGCAAGCTGCTTCAACGGAGGGCCGGACAGGCCGCCCTGTTCACCCGCGCGCGATGATTTCAGGGGCGGCCGGGAAACGGTGGTGTTGGCAACGATGATTGCGTCGATCCGGTGCTGGAGCGCGACCCGGACGATCTGGTCGGGCTCGCCTTCGCCGAGGTCCGGCGCAACCTTCAAAAAGAT
Organism: Sphingomicrobium sp.; assembly: GCA_036273215.1. Lineage (GTDB taxonomy): Bacteria > Pseudomonadota > Alphaproteobacteria > Sphingomonadales > Sphingomonadaceae > Sphingomicrobium. The sequence continues at coordinate 1,131 of DASUIC010000050.1, read as the reverse complement.
CGGTGGCCCCTTGGGATCGCGCGCTTCCTCGATCGCCGAGAGCAGCGCCCGCAATGCGCCTTCGTCCTGAAGCTGCCGAAGCCCCGGCGTGTTGGGCGAGCTGATGTTGATCGTCAGGTACCGCGCGACCGGGCTCATCGCTCGCACCCCCGCGACATAGTCGGCGATGCGATCTGCGCTATCCTTGTTCGCGCCGATGTTCACGCCGATGATCCCGTGAACATGGGTTAGCCGCTGTAGCCGCTCGAACGCGGCCGGTTGCCCGAGGTTGTTGAACCCCATCCGGTTGATCACCGCCCTGTCCTCCCGCAGCCGGAACAGCCGCGGCTTCGGATTGCCGCTCTGCGGCCGCGGCGTGACCGTCCCCACCTCGACGAAGCCGAAACCGAGCTGAAGCATCCGCTCGGGCGCCTCCGCATCCTTGTCGAACCCCGCGGCAAGACCCACCGGCGACGGAAACTCGAGTCCGGCGACTGTCGAATGGAGCGAGGAGGGAAACCTCGGTGGAAGCGTCGAGGGCATCAGCTTCAGCGCCCCGATCGTCGCGCGATGCGCCCGCTCGGCATCGAGCGCGAACGCGAACGGGCGGAAGAGGGGATAGAGTGGCACGCCTATCCCATACCGTCATGCTGAACTTGTTTCAGCATCCATTGCTGCCGTGGAGCGCGGGTCTCGGAAATGGACCCTGAATCAAGTTCAGGGTGACGATTGGGGTTGATTTTCAGCACCCCAATCGTCAAATCGGACTGGAAAGCTCCGAATTCACATGCGCCTGAGCCATCTTGCCGATTATGCGGTCGTTCTGATGACCGCCGCCGCCCGCCGCCCCGCGGGCGCGCGCCTCAGCGCGACCGAACTGTCGGCGGAGACCGGTGTGCCCCTTCCGACCGCGCAGAAGCTGATGGGTCAGCTCGCCGGATGCGGGCTGCTGTCGAGCGCTCGCGGGATCGGCGGCGGCTTCGCGCTCGCCAAACCCGCGACGGAGATCAGCCTCGCGGACATCGTCGAGGCGGTCGAGGGACCGATCGCCATGACCGTCTGCTCGGAGGGGCGCAACGACTGCGCGCTCGACGCACATTGCCGGGTAAAGCCGCACATGGGCGCGGTGGGCAATGCCGTGCGTGGAGCATT
>DASUIC010000049.1:0-5938 GCA_036273215.1 Sphingomicrobium sp. | reverse complement strand
ACGAGATCAGCACCCTCAACACCCTGATCGCCACGACCATCGACAGCATCACGGGATATGAAAACTCCGCCAAGGACATTCAGAGCGAGCGTTTCCGCGAGATTTTCCGCCAGCGCGCCGACGACCGTCAGCGCGTGGTTCAGGAGCTGCGCGACGAGGTCCGGCGGCTCGGCGGCGACCCCGAAGACGGCGGCTCTTTCCTCGGCAAGGCGCACCAGCGCTTCGAGGATGCGAAATCGGCAGTCACCGGCGGCAACGACGAATCGATCATCAACGAAGTTGAGCGTGGCGAGGATTACCTCAAAGAGAAATTCGAAGCGGCGCTGAATGGCGACACGCTGAGCGGTGAAGCCCGTTCGGTCGTCGAACGCTGCTATCAGTCGGTCAAATCCGGCCACGACCAGATCAGCCAGATCAAGCACGGCATGGAAGCCAATAGCTGACCCATTCACCACCTCGGCAACGGGGATGAGCCGTTCGGAGCGTCTATGATGACGGTTCGCGTGCGGCCATCGCGGGGCGATCCTAAGGCCAGCGGGGTCGCCCCGCCTGCTCTTCGTCAGGCGGTCAGTAGCCCATCAGCGCGAGCACCTCGCGGCGGCTCCGCTCGTCCTCGCGGAAGGTGCCCATCATCCGGCTCGTCGTCATCATCACGCCCGGTGTGCGCACCCCGCGCGCTGTCATGCAGGCATGGGTCGCTTCGATCACCACCGCGACGCCCTTGGGCCGCAGATTCTCCCAGATCGCGTCCGCAACCTGCGCCGTGAGCCTTTCCTGCACCTGCAGCCGCCGCGCGAACCCGTGCAGCACCCGCGCCAGCTTGCTGATCCCGACCACCCTGTCGTTCGGAAGATAGGCGATCGCTGCTTTGCCGATGATCGGCGCCATGTGATGCTCGCAGTGCGACTGGAATGGGATGTCCTTCAAAAGCACGATCTCGTCATACCCGCCGACTTCCTCGAACGTGCGGCTGAGATGCTTGGCCGGATCTTCGCGATAGCCGCTCGCATATTCGTGCCAGGCGCGAGCCACCCGGCGAGGCGTGTCCAGCAGGCCCTCACGGTCGGGATCGTCGCCGGTCCAGCGAATCAGGGTACGGATCGCCTCCTCGACCTCCGCCGGCACATCGACCTTCGGAGCGCTCTCGACGAGGTCGCCATTGACAGGATCGGCGGGACTCACTTGTCGACCTCCCTCGAAATATCCTCCGCCACGAGCGCCGCTTGCTCCCGAATGTCAGGCACCGCGATGATCTCCCAATAGTTGCCCTTGGTTAGAGGCCCGAGGGCCCATAACCGTTCCCCGGCGCGGGAGTTTTCGTCGACGTTCAATCCGATTCCGAGCGCGTCCGGGCCGACTTCCCCTCTGTCGAGGAGAGAGCGAAGCAGTCGGTCTCTGGTGCGTTCGATGGAATGCAGCGGGCCGGTGCAGTTGAACGCATAAGCGAAGCTGCGCCGCCGCGGCCCAGCGGCGCCGCGGCGGAGGACTTCGACGTCCAAGCCATCTTCGCGCGGCGACGCCGAAACGATCCGCCCTGCCATGACCTGCAGCCGCCCTTCGGCGATCAGCCGAGCAACGGTTGCCGCGACTTCAGGCGCGATGCGGTGACGGTGCACGTCCCACCACGGCCGCGCGTGGCGAAGGAAGCGCTTTTGCTGCTCGGTTCCGAGGCTCTGCCACAGCGTCTGGCTGTGCGGCCTCAGGCTATCGATCGCGGCTCGCCAGCCGACTTGCGCCCCGCGCTCGCGCAGCCAGCGGAGGAGCCCGCCGACATTGCCATGCGGCACGTCCTTCAGTTCGACGGGAGCAGGCTCGAAATCAGCATGGCCGCGTGGAGCGAGCCCGCGCCGCGACACCGCGACGATCTCGCCCTGATGACCGGCAGCGTCCAGCGACAGCACCAGGTCGACCATTGTCAGACCTGTCCCGACCAGCAGCGCCGCGCCGCCGCTGCCGGCAAGATCCTGGACCGCCGACCACGCGTCCGATCCCCACGGATTGGCGATGTATCGATCGCCCGCGCCGGCGAGGGCCGGAAGTGAACCGGGCTCCTGATTGCCGATCGCGAGCGCTACACTCTGCGCCTCGATTGCAGACCCGTCGTCCAGCTCGACGTGCCAGGCGCCATCGCGTCGTTGCGCACTGACAGCGGACCGCTGGATGGGTTCCAGATGCCTGCTCGCAACCGCCTCCTCGAATATGCCGGCGAGATAGCGAGCAAACAGGCGGCGCTGAGCGAATCCGCGCCGGTCTCCGCCTTGCTCTTCAAAATGTTGGGCAAAGTGGCCCGGGTCGCCTGCCCAGGCGCTCATCCCTTCCGCTCGGACGTTGAGCAGATGCGCGGGCTCGGTCGTCGAGTAAGCAACTCCTTTGCCCAGTCGGCCGCTTCCGTCGACCAGCGCGCAGTCGATGCCCCGCCTCGCCAGTTGTGCCGCAAGGATCGTCCCTGAAAATCCGCCCCCGATGATCGCAACCGGAAGCCGCCGGTCAGATTTCATAATCCGGCCAGTTCTCCGGGTTGGACGCTCCTGCTTTGCGGCGAGTCATGTGCTGGTGCATGTCGTCGACGGTTTTGCCGGCCGTCTGCGTGAACCACCCCGGCACTGCCGCGTGAACGAGGCAGGCGAGACCGGCTCCGACCAGCTTGACCGCGATTACGACGGCGCCGGCGCCATGCGCCGCCCAGCTCATCCCGAGCGAGCGCGGGTGCTCCACAAACATCCGGTCCATCATTCCCGGTCGGCTCGGTCCCGAATGTGTCGTCGCCATAAGCGTGCCCTCACCAAAGCTGGCGACCCCGACAGGATTCGAACCTGTGGCCCTCAGATTAGGAATCTGATGCTCTATCCTGCTGAGCTACGGGGTCGCTGAATTTGCGAATAGGGGTTGCGGCGCAGCCGATCAATTGACCTGGTTCGGCGGCACGACCGGGAGCGGAAGCGGAGCGACGGGGATCCCGTCGTCGACCAGCGATTTGGCCTGTTCGAGAGTCGCCTGCCCGTGGACCTGCTCGCGCTCGGCCTCACCGCTGTGGATCGCACGCGCCGTCTCGGCGAACTTGTCGCCGACCCAACGCGAATCCTTGAGTATTTCCGCCTGCATGGCCGCGAGCCGCGCGAGCGGAGCTTGGGATGATTTTTTCGGCACGCTCGGCGCCATGGGCGCCTTGATCACGTTCGGCGACTGGCAGAACGGGCACTGCACCAGCCCCGCCTCGCGCTGCTCCTCGTACTCGGTGCTCGAACGGAACCATGCTTCGAACGTCTCTCCGCCATCGCGGCATTGAAGATCGAAGACGATCATAGAGTCACCGCCTCGGGGATAGGGCGGCGGTGGTTAAGCGCCGGTATTCGAGATCGGACGTCCGAGATGCGCTTGAGGTCGATTTCGGCAAAGCCGACGCCAGGCTCCTCGCCCATGTCGAGAAGCACCTCGCCCCACGGGTCCACGACGAGCGAATGGCCGAACGTCTGGCGGCCATCCTCGTGGCGGCCGACCTGCGCCGCGGCGACGATGAACAAGCCCGCCTCGATCGCGCGCGCGCGAAGCAGGATATGCCAATGCGCTCGGCCGGTCGGCACCGTGAACGCGGCCGGAACCGAGATGACGTCCGCATCCGCCTCGGCGAGCCGAGCGAATAGGCCGGGGAAGCGGAGGTCGTAGCAAATGCTGAGGCCGAGCTTTCCAATGGGCGTGCCATTGACGAGCACGACACCCGCGCCCGCCGAATAAACGTTCGATTCGCGCCAGCTTTCGCCGGTCGGAAGGTCGACGTCGAACAAATGGAGCTTGTCGTAACGGGCGCGGACATTCCCCTCGCGGTCGATGACGAAGCCGCGGTTCGCAACCTTGCCGTTGTCGACGAGCACCGCGAGCGAGCCAAGGTGCAGCCAAATGCCTGCCTCACGAGCAGCTTCCCTGCATCCCGCGAGGACCGGTTCGTCTTGCTCAGGCCGGAGCTTTCCAGCTGCGCGGGACGACTCTCGGTCGAGCAGCCCCGACATTTCCGGCGTGAAGAGAATCTCCGCCCCGCCCTCCGCGGCGGCTTCAATGGCTCGTTCCAGCGCGTGCAGGTTGGCCGCGGGATCGATTCCCGTGTTCGACTGGAAGACCGCGATTCGGGTCACGTCAGACCGCAATCAGCGGATCGAGTTTGCCAGCACGGTCGAGCGCATACAGATCGTCGCACCCGCCGACATGGACCTCGCCGATGAAGATCTGCGGGACGGTCGTCCGGCCGTTGGCGCGCTGGACCATCAGCTGCTTCTCCTCGCCTCCCCAGTCCACCTTGATCTCGGTGAACTCGACTCCCTTACTGCTCAGCAAATGCTTGGCGCGCCAGCAATATGGGCACGTCACCTTGGTGTAGATTTCGACGATCGGCACTACGCGCCACCTCCCAAGCGATACTTAGGCACAATCTTCAACGCATCAATTGGGAAGGTTTCACCACCCTCGCCCAGCTCACCAGTTCGATACGCGATGCCCCTGCACGCTTGAGCACTCGAGCGCAGGCGTCGGCGGTGCTTCCGGTGGTCAGCACGTCATCGACGAGGATCACCGTACGGCCGCTTACTGCCGAGCGGTCGCGCACCTTGAATGCGCCGGCGACGGTCTTGCGCCGCTGGAGTGGGCTCATGCCCTTGAGGGGCGGAGTCCGTTTGATTCGCCTGATCGCCAGCGGGTCCGCGGCGATGCCAAGCATCTTCGAAAGCTCGTGCGCCACCAGCGCCGACTGATTGAAGCCGCGCCGCCAGAGCCTCGTGCGGTGCAATGGCACCGGTATGAGCACCGCGTCCGGATCGCGCCCGACAAGCGGAGCCATGTATCGCGCCATCGTTCGTGCGATCGCCACCTTGCGCCCATACTTCAGCCGGATTGCAAGGCTGCGGGACAGCTCGTCGTAGGCCACTGCCGCGCGAGTCCGCGCGATTCGCGGCGGCTTTGCCAGGCATAAGGCGCAAGTTCCCTCGTCGGTCGCCTGTAGCGGGATACCGCAGCTGGAGCAGCCTCCTTCCCCGAAGAATTCGATCTTCCTCCAGCATTCGGCGCAGAAGCTGTGGACGTCCTCGACGATGGTGCCGCAGCCGGCGCAGCGAGGCGGCAGAGCGAAATCGAGCGCCCACCTGGCGCAGGTTCGAACGACCCTGCCGACGCGCGAAACAAGCATGCCCGCTTGTCGCTCCCGCGCCGCCATCGCACAAGCACCCGAGTGGCGGCCCTGTTCGACATGAATCTGCGCGCGATGCGCCGCGACCGCGCCGCGCGGCTCGGCGCAGAGCTGTTTCTCTATGAGCGAGTGTTCGAGGATTGTTTGGAGCGCGTCGAGCTGACGAACCGTCGGTTCGAGCGCGCGCTCCTGATCGGCTGTCCGAACCAGCAGTGGCCTGCCCGGCTCGCCAGAATCCTCGCAGAGACGGAGGTGCGCGATCCGGGCTCTTTGTTTGCTCACGCTGCCGGCGGTGAAATCATCGTAGAAGACGCGTGGGAGCCGCGAGCCGGCGCGTACGATCTCGTCTTCGCGATCGGGACGCTCGACAGCACCAATGACTTGCCGCTCGCGCTAAATCTCATCGGCCATGCGATGAGTCCCGGAGGATTGTTCATTGGCGCCTTCTCCGGCGGAAATACGCTCCCCCGGCTTCGCGCGGCGATGCGTGCGGCCGACTCGTCCTCTGGAACGGCTTCGCCGCACGTTCATCCGCGGATCGAGGCCGCAGCTGTCGCCCCGCTCCTTTCCAGCGCGGGCTTCGCCAATCCGGTCATCGACATCGATCAAATCGAAGTCGGCTATCCATCGTTCGATCGTCTTATCGCCGACCTGCGGCGGATGGGAGTGACAAACATACTTTCGGACCGCTCGCGTGAGCCGATGACCAGGGCTGCTCATTCGGCCGCCAAGACGCATTTCCAAGACGCGGGGCGCAAGGGACGGACC
>DASUIC010000048.1:0-12214 GCA_036273215.1 Sphingomicrobium sp. | reverse complement strand
CGAACCCTCGGCCCGCCGAACGGCAGCGGCGGCGGCGGCCGCCGGTCGCGCCTTGGGAGCTGCGCCTGGTAGGCGACTCCGCAATGCTCGACGCAATAGGGAAAGCCCGGGTTCGCCGGAGCGCCGCAGAAATAGAAGTCGGGCTCGCCCGGATGGCCCATCGGCCATTTGCAGATTCGATCGTTGAGGTCGAGGAGGCCGGTCTTGTCGGCGACCTCGGGGCTCGGCTTGGCGGGGACCAGCCGGCGCGGCGGAGCGGGCGGGATCGGCGCCTGCTGCTCGCCCGGACCCTGGCGGATGAAGCCGCCGGGGCCGATCGAGCGGTACTGCATTTCCTGCCCGCTCGGGCGATGCGGAGCGGGGTGCGCATGCTGCGGCGCAGAGGCGGGCGCAGTTGGGGCGGCCTTTGGCGCTTCGGCTCTCGGCGCGGCTTTCGGCGACGCGGCCGCGGGAGTGGGCTTGTGTCCCTCATGCTCCTCGCCCGGCTTCACCGGCGAAGGACGCTGCTCGAGGCCGAGCCGGTGCGCCTTGCCGATCACCGCGTTGCGCGAGACTCCGCCGAGCTCGTCGGCGATCTGGCTCGCGGTGGCGCCTTCGTGCCACATCTTCTTCAGCCGCTCGATACGCTCATCAGTCCAGGACATTCTTAAATCCGCTCCAGTTGCTTGCGGGCCGCGCTTCCAACCGATACGCGCGGCGCCGTGAACGACCAGCCCGTCACCGGTCCCCAGGCGCTCTGGGTGCGCCACGCCCCGGCCGAGCCGGTGCTGAAGGGGGTCAATTGGGGAGGCCTCAAGACCCTCTATATCAAGGAGGTTCGGCGGTTCTTCAAGGTCCAGATGCAAACCGTCTGGGCGCCGGCGGTGACGACGCTCCTCTATCTGGCGATCTTCACGGTCGCCCTCGGGCGGGCGGGCCGGACGGTGCTCGGGGTCCCGTTCGCCGATTTCATCGCTCCCGGCCTGATCGTGATGGCGATGATGCAGAACGCCTTCGCCAACGCGAGCTTCTCGCTGCTGGTCGGGAAGATCCAGGGGAATATCGTCGATTATCTGATGCCGCCGCTCTCGACCGGCGAGCTGATCGCAGGGCTGGTCGGGGCAGCAGTCACTCGCGCGTTCCTGGTCGGGTTCGCCGTCTGGCTTGCGATGTTTCTCTGGCCCGGCGTGTCGGTCGAGCTTCGCCGGCCCGAGCTCGTGTTCTGGTTCGGACTGATGGGCGCGCTCCTGCTCGCCTTCCTCGGGCTCCTGACGTCGCTCTGGGCCGACAAGTTCGACCATGCCGCGGCGGTGACCAACTTTGTCGTCACGCCGCTCTCGCTGCTGTCGGGCACCTTCTATTCGGTCAAGCAGCTCGCCCCGACGTTCCGGGCGATCAGCCACGCCAACCCGTTCTTCTATGTCATTTCGGGCTTTCGCACCGGCTTCCTCGGAGTGAGCGATTCGCCGCTGTGGATCGGCGGCGTGGGACTGCTTGTGCTGAACCTACTCTTGTGGGCGCTATGCTACGCGCTCCTCAAAAGCGGCTGGAAGATCAAGAACTGACAGATACCGTTCGGCGGCCTACACTTGCTGTTTGTGAGACTCGGGCTCAAATGCCGGGCAGAGGCGATCCATGCGTAAGTGTCTGATTCCATTGCTTGTGGCCGGAGCCGCGCTCGCAGTCGGCTCGCCCGCACTGGCGCAACGCTCAGCTGCTCCAGCGCCCGCCAGGACCTATCACCGCAGCCCTCTCGAAATGGCGCTCAGCGCGCGGCTCGACAGCATTCGGAACCGGATCGAGCTGCTCCGCGAGGAGGGGCTGATGGGCAGCGAGGAAGCGCGCGACCTGCGCCAGCAGTCCCGGATCATCGAGGAGCGGCTGATCGGCCTTACCGCGCGGGATGCGGCCGACGTCGAACTCGCCATCAGCCGGATTCAGCAGAGGGTGCGCGGCGCGTCCGACGATGCGCTCTGGGACCATGCGTTCGCGCGCGGCGACGAAGATCGCTTCAACGATCGCCACGCCTACGAAATGCACCGCCCGGACGCGTTCGAGCAGATGGACCGGCATATCGCACCGCCGGTCGATCGGTGGGACGACCCTTTCGACCGCGGCGACGAATTCTGAGCTGACCGCTTGCGGCGGCTCGAGAGCTGAACGGAACATTACGTGCGTTAAACAAGTTGAACGGCTGATAACGCGCGCGTTCAGACCCGCATCAACCGAATCGGCGCACATGCGTTGCACAACCACCGATAGGGAGAGTGACAATGCGTAAGTTCCTGATTTCGATTACGGTCGCGGCTTCGGCGCTGGCGGTCGCGGCGCCGGCTGCAGCGCAATACGCGCCGCGGCCCTACAACAATTACGGCCGCGGCGATGCCGTCGGCTACGGCAACGGTCTGCGCGAGCGGGTCGACCGGATCCAGCGCCAGATCCGCGACCTAGAGTACCGCCGAGTGCTTTCCGGCCGCGAAGCGCGCTACCTTGACGGCGAAGCGATGGATCTCCGCCGCAGCATCTACCGCGATTCCGGCAACGGCATTCAGCCGGGCGAGAGGCAGCGGATCGAAGAACGCATGCGCCGCCTGGAATATCGAGTGCAGCGCGAAGCATCGGACAACAACAACCGTCCGGGCGGCTATCGCCGCTACTAGACGGGAGCACCGTCTCGAAGAGAGGGCGCTTCGGAGTTCCGGAGCGCCCTTTTTCTTTTGAGGGCGCGCTGGCTATAGGCGTGGTCATCCAGTCAAGGGAGCCGCAGTCTTATGGCCATTACGCCGCTGATGCCCGTTTATCCGCGCTCGCCGGTCAGGCCGGTCAGGGGCGAGGGCGTTTATCTCTACGGCGAGCAGGGCGAGAAATACCTCGATTTCGCGGCGGGGATCGCCGTCAACCTGCTCGGCCACGGCCATCCTTATTACACGCAAAAGCTGCAGGAGCAGGTCGCGACTCTGATGCACGTCTCGAACCTCTACGGAAGCCCACAGGGCGAGGCCTTCGCTCAGCGGCTGGTCGATCTGACCTTCGCCGACACGGTATTCTTCACCAATTCTGGCGCGGAAGCGGTCGAATGCGCGATCAAGACCGCGCGCCGCTACCACTTTGCCAAGGGCCATCCGGAGAAGCACAACCTCATCACCTTCTCGAACGCCTTCCACGGGCGGACGATGGCGACCATCAGCGCGACCGACCAGGCCAAGCTCCGCGACGGGTTCGCGCCGCTTCTGACCGGCTTCACGGTGGTCGATTTCAACGACCTCGACGCGGCGCTTGCGGCGATCGACGAGAATACGGCCGGCTTCCTCGTAGAGCCGATCCAGGGCGAGGGCGGGATCCGGCCGGCGACCCACGAGTTCCTTTCCGGCCTTCGCGCGGCGTGCGACGAAAAGGACCTGATGCTGGTCTATGACGAGGTGCAGTGCGGGGTCGCGCGCACCGGACAGCTCTACGCTTATCAAGTTTATGACGTTGCGCCGGACATCATGGCGACCGCGAAGGGCATCGGCGGCGGCTTCCCGATGGGCGCCTGCCTCGCGACCGAGAAAGCGGCGGCGGGCATGGTCATCGGCACCCATGGATCGACCTTCGGCGGAAACCCGCTGGCGATGGCGGCGGGGCAGGCGGTATTCGACGTGATCGCCAACGACGAATTCCTCGCCAACGTGCGCGAGAAAGGCGAGCGGCTGCGCAGCGCGCTCGAGCAGATGATCCCCAACCACGACCATCTGTTCGACAGCGTCCGCGGGGTCGGGCTGATGCTCGGAATCAAGATGAAGACCGACAGCCGCGCGTTCGTGAACTACCTGCGCACGAAGGGGCTTCTGACCGTGAGCGCCGGCGACAACGTCATGCGCGTCCTGCCCCCACTGGTGATCGAGGAAGAGCACATCCGCGAGTTCGTCGACACGCTGTCGGCGGCGGCGGCGGAATATGAGGTGCCCGCCGCGGCGGCTTGAGTAAGCTCCTCCCTGCGACCGCAGCTCGTGGGGAGGGGGACCGCTGCCGAAGGCAGTGTTGGAGGGGTTCTGCCGCGCACGAAGACCCCTCCACCATTGAATCTTCGTTCGATGGTCCCCCTCCCCATCGCTGCGCGATGGAGAGGAGCTTGGCGTTGTCCCCCGCTCGCGCCCTCCCTATCTTCCTCCCATGCCTTCAGTTGAGCTTCTCACCGACGTCGCGATCGGCGTCGCCATTCCTTCGCGCAACGCGAGGGGGCGTATCGCGCGGCTTGCGGGCACGGTAGATTCGATCCTTGCGAGCCACGCCTATCCCCCGGACATCGAAAAGCTGCTCGCCCAGGCGCTGACGCTGACGGCGCTGCTCGGCTCGCTGCTCAAGGAGCCGCAGGGGCAGCTGACGCTCCAGGCGCAGACTCAAAGCGGGATCGTGGACCTGCTGGTCTGCGACTATCTCGGCGGCGAGCTGCGTGGATACGTCCGGCACGATCCCGAGCGGCTCGAGAAAGCTTCGGCCGAACCGTCGCTCAAGGAGCTGTTCGGCGACGGCTATCTCGCGATCACGTTCGACCAGCCGCTGGCCGACGAGCGTTACCAGGGCATCGTGCCGCTCGAGGGCAAGGACCTGGCCGAAGCGGCGCAAAGCTATTTCGCGCAGTCCGAGCAGATCCCGAGCCTGGTCCGGCTGGCCGCGGACAAGCGCGGCGAGCATTGGTTCGCGGGCGGCCTGCTGCTCCAGCATCTGCCCGAAGGCGAGGAGGGGCGGGAGCGGCTGCACACCCGGCTCGACCACCCCGACTGGCCGCATGTCGCGATCCTCGGCGGATCGGTGAAGGCCGACGAGCTGACCGATCCCGAGCTTCCGCTCGACGACCTCATCTGGCGGCTGTTCCACGAGGAGGATGAGGTGCGGACCCTTCCCGCGACGCGGCTCAGCCGCGGGTGCAGGTGCGACCCTGTCTATGTCCGATCGGTCATCGCCCGCTTCCCCGAAGACGAACGCGCGGAGATGGTCGGCGACGACGGGCTGATTCGCGTGGATTGCGCTTTCTGCTCGTCGAGCTTCGCGATCGAGCCGAAAGAGCTGAGTTCCTGAAGCAGCGCCGGTCTGCACTGCGTCGTGGTCCTGTGCTAAGGGGAATAGCCATGCTTCGGGGCAAGAGTCGGACGCTTCTCATCGCGGGCGGAGCGGGTGCGTTGTCCATTGCGGCGGCGCAGGCTCCCAGAGCGCTTGCTCCGATCAGCGGCGGCCTTTGGGAGATCAGCGGCGCGCCGGGGCTTACCGCGCCGGTCCGCCAGTGCATCGCCGATGTGTCGCTCCTCGCGCAATTCGAGCACCGGGGCCGCAATTGCGCTCGCGAGATCGTCAGCGACGCGGCGGACTCCGCTCTCATCCAATATAGCTGCGGACACGCGGGCTTCGGCCGCAGCCAGATCGACGTCGTCACTCCGCGCTCGTTGAGGATCAGCACGCAGGGCGTCTCGGGCGATCTGCCATTCAACTATGTCCTTCTGGCGCGGCGAGTCGGCGATTGCCCGAAAAGCGCTTCTGTCACACGCCATTAAGGCGCTGTTTAACCATGCTCAGCTAAGCAGGAGTCGTGCCGGATTTGGCACGCTTTCCTCCCGATCGGGTGCAAGCCCGATTCACTGGGCCGCCCATCTTCGGATCGGCGGCCCTTCTTTTGCGGCGGGCGACGCCGTAAGGGCGCGCCGTGCTCTACCTCATCATCAAGGCGGCGATTTCAGGAGTTATCGTCGCGGCGGTTTCGGAGATCGCCCGGCGGTATCCGACGTGGGGCGGGCTCGTGGCTTCGCTTCCGCTGACGTCGGTTCTGGCCATGATTTGGCTATGGCGCGACACGGGTGACGACGAGCGGGTCGCCGAGCTTTCGGTCAGCACGATCTGGTTCCTCATTCCCTCGGTGCCTCTGTTCATCGCGCTGCCGATGCTGCTGCGCTCGGGAGTCAACTTCTGGGCGGCGATGGCGATCGTCGTCGTCGTGACGATGGCGCTCTATGCGCTCATGTTCTGGGCAGGACCGAGGCTCGGACTGAAGCTGTGAAGGAAGCGGTCGTCCTCCTTTCGGGCGGGCTCGATTCGATGGTCTGCGCCGCACTGGCCCGCGAGCGAGGGTTCGAAGTCGTCGCGCTGACGATCGACTACATCCAGCGGCACAGGGTCGAGCTGGAGGCGGCGCGAAAAATCGCCGACCGCCTGGCGCAGCGCCACATCGTTCTTCCGCTGGACCTCAGGGCTTTCGGTGGATCGGCCCTGACGGCCGACATCGACGTTCCGAAGGACGGAGTCGGCTCAGGCATTCCGGTTACTTATGTGCCCGCGCGGAACGCGATCTTCCTCAGTCTCGCGCTTGGGCTCGCCGAGGCGAGCGGCGCGCGCGACATCTTCATCGGCGTGAATGCGCTGGATTATTCCGGTTACCCGGACTGCCGGCCGGAGTTCATCGTCGAATTCGAGCGGATGGCGAATCTCGCGACCAAGGCCGGAGTCGAAGGCGACCGGTTCACGATCCACGCGCCGCTTCAGCAGTTGAGCAAGGCCGAGATCGCCCGGGAGGCGGAGCGGCTCGGGCTCGACCCGGCGCTCAGCCACAGCTGCTACGACCCGCTTCCCGACGGTCGCCACTGCGGTCGCTGCGATGCCTGTCGGCTGCGCTCGAAGGGGTTCGCGGAGGCGGGAATCGCAGACCCGACCGTCTACGCATGACCTACGCAGTCAAGGAATGCTTCCTGACTCTGCAGGGCGAAGGAGTGCAGGCGGGCAGCCGAGCGGTGTTCCTTCGCTTTGCCGGCTGCAATCTCTGGTCGGGGCGCGAGGAGGACCGCGCGGGAGCCCAGTGCCGCTTCTGCGATACCGATTTCATCGGCACTGACGGGCCCGGCGGGGGCAAGTTCGCCAGCGCCGAAGAACTTGCCGACGGAGTCGAGTCGTTTTGGGGCCCGGGAAAGGAGCGCCGGTTGGTGGTGGTCACCGGCGGAGAGCCGATGCTTCAGCTCGATTCGGCGCTCGTCGATGCACTTCACCGCCGCGGCTTTCGAGTGGCGATCGAAACCAATGGGACGCTCCCCGTCGAGTCGAACCTCGATTGGATTTGCGTCAGCCCCAAGGCCGGGACGGAGATCGTCCAGCGTTCAGGGGACGAGCTCAAGCTGGTGTGGCCGCAGGACGGGATCGACCCGATCGAGCTCGAGCGCTGGGACTTCGATCATTTTCTCGTCCAGCCGATGGACTGCGCGACACGCGAGCAGGCGATCGGGGCGGCCACGGCCTTGGCGATGGAGCGGCCGAAGTGGCGCCTCACGCTTCAGGCGCACAAGGTGATCGGGCTTCCTTGAGGATTACTCGCCGTTTGTGACGGCGTTCGATGGTGTGTTGGTGACCGGGCTCGGCGCCGGCTTGCTCGTCGAGCTGCTGCCCGACGGAGTGACGGTTTCCGGCTTGGGCTTCGGGAAGGACGAGATGTTGCCGGTCTCGTTGGAGATGTTGCCGAGGTCGTTGACGTCGGAATCGGCCGCCATGTTCGCGGCGTCGCCGGTGACTGCGTCGATCGCGGTCACATCGTTCGAGACGATGTTCTCGGCAGTCAGGTTCTGACCGACGTTCTGGCTGTTGTCGACCTGGTCGTTGTTCTTGCAGGCTGCGAGGGCGAGAAGGGCGAAGAAGATAAGGCGCGGCGCGCGCATCGGCAGGCTCCGGAACTGGGAAGTCAAAAAAAGAGGCTGCCGGAAATACCGGCAGCCTCTTGAAAAGCCAACGCCTCCGAAATTCGGAGGCGCTCCACGATTACATCGCGTTGTTGGTCGTCGTGTTCGTCGTCGTGGTAGTCGTCGTCGCGTTCATGTCCGTGGCGTTCATGTCCGTCGCGTTCATGTCCGTAGCGTTCATGTCCGTGGCGTTCATGTCGGTCGCGTTCATGTCGGTCGTCGTGAGGTTCTCATCGACGTTCATGGTGTTGTTGGCGTTGTCGTTGCTGCTGCAAGCCGCAACCGCCAGGGCCGCACCAGCGACCAGGATAAGAGCACGCATTCAAGACTCCCTATTTATTGCGATCTGCAAGGGTCACCCCAGGCGCAAATCGCGCGAACCATAGTCTGAAGCAGGAGCATCCATCAAGACTCTTTGCACGCCCGTTCCAAACTGTTGAGAAACGGCGGGAAACTCCTCTTCAAGGCGCCATCAACAGTCCGAAGGGCCAATTGTTTCCCCAATTGAGCGAGGCTGGTGACCCCGAAATCGCTGATCCCGCACGGCACAATGCCCGAGAAATGGGACAGGTCGGGAGCGACGTTTAGGGCGAATCCGTGGAGCGTCACCCATCGCTTCACGCGCACTCCCAACGCCCCGATCTTCGCCTCGCCGGGCCCTTCGCCGACCCAGATTCCAATGCGTCCGGGCGCCCGGTGAGCCGGCACTCCCAGCTCCGCCAGCGCTGCGATCATCCAGCCTTCGAGGCCGTGGACGAAGCAGCGGACGTCCTTTCCGCGCTTTTCGAGGTCGAGCATGACGTAGCCGACCCGCTGTCCGGGCCCGTGATAGGTGTATCTCCCTCCGCGGCCCGCCTGATAGACAGGGAAACCTTCGCTATTGAAGAGCTCCGCCGGATCGGCGCTGGTGCCGGCGGTGAACAGAGGCGGGTGCTCGAGCAGCCAGACGCATTCGGGCGCGGTCCCGGCGCGTATTGCCGCCACGCGCTCTTCCATAAAGGCGAGCGCTTCCTCGTAGGGCACCTGCCGCTCGCTCTCGCGCCATTCGATCTCCGGTGGTATCTCCACGCAGCTGCACATGGGTCGGTTGGTCACCGCGAGCAAGCGCCGTTGCGCGGACGCAGCGGCATCACCATAAGGCGCGCAACTCAATCCGGGAGCACCCATGCACAAATTGTCTCTCTCCCAGGCATGGGACGAAACGCGGATGGTGCTAGCCCGCGACGGCCGGCTGTTCGTGGCCGTGGCGCTGGCGTTGTTCGTGCTCCCCGGAGTGATTCTGGGCGTCGTGGTGCCCGAAGCGAAGAATGCGGGCGAAATGCCGGCGGCAGGCGCGTGGATGGTGGTTGCGGCGATCGCGCTGATCGTTTCGCTTGCCGGGCAGCTTGCAGTGATCCGGCTCTCGATCGGGCCTCACGTCAGCGTGGGCGAGGCGATCGTCCATGGCGCGAAACGGCTGCTTCCCTACATCGCAGCGGTCTTTCTTTGGGTCATCCCGATCCTGATCATCGGTTCGCTGCTCTATGCTTCGCTCGGGAATAATGCCGAGCACCCTTCGCCGGCGATTGGACTGGCGCTGATCCTGCTTAGTCTTCTCGGATTCTTCCTTGCAGTGCGAATGATCCTCGCATCGGCGATCGCGGGTGCGGAATCGGTCGGCCCGATTGCGATCGTCCGGCGGAGTTGGGACCTCACAAAGGGAAATTGGTGGCGGCTGTTCGCATTCCTGATCCTGTTCGCGATCGGAGCGCTGTGCCTGCTCTATGCGGTTGAGGCGGTGTTCGGGCTGCTCGCGCAGACGATGTTCGGCGATCTTGGGCCGCTGACGCTCGGAAGCCTTCTGGTGGCGCTCGTCAGCCAGCTGGTCAGCGCGACCCTGACGGTGCTGTTCTTCGTGATGATCGCGCGGATTTACGTGCAGCGATCGGGTCAGGCCGCGTCGCCGCCGTCGGTGCCGAGCAGCGGGATCTGAGGAGCGCAGTCCACGGCAAGGATTCCGATGAGCCGCGGGTCGGGAAAGCGCTCGATCGCGCGCTTGCAGGAAACGAAACCGGCGCGGCGGTAGGCCGAAAGCGCCGCCGGA
This sequence comes from Sphingomicrobium sp., assembly GCA_036273215.1. GTDB lineage: Bacteria > Pseudomonadota > Alphaproteobacteria > Sphingomonadales > Sphingomonadaceae > Sphingomicrobium. The sequence goes on along the minus strand of DASUIC010000048.1, from coordinate 2,464 downwards.
TGGTCGAGCGAGCAGGTGTGGACGTGCACTCGGCTGACGCCCTCGCGCCAGGCGCGGCGGACGGCTTCCGCGAGGAACCACCGGCCATGGCCCTTGCCGGCGAGTTCGGGCACGAGGCCGACGAAGGCCAGCTCGCACTGGCCGGCTTGTCGGAAGTCGAGCTCGAGCATGCCGGAGTCGCGGCCTTGTTCGTCGGTGACTGAATAGAGTTCGACCGCCGGATCGCGGATGATCGAGCTCAGCTCGGCATCGTCCATCAGCAAGCGCGAGAACCACAGCCAGGGCGCGCCGACGAGGCGGAAGAGGTCGCGATAGCGGTCGGGGTCGGGTTGCTCGATGCGCTTCAGCGAGAGCGGCGATGCTGGCAGGTCGCGGTGCGGGGCTTCGCGCATTTCGAGATAGGTGACGACCGCCGCGATTTCGGAGCCGGAGAGAGCGACGTAGGTCATTCGCTCCTCCCTATCGCGAAGCGATGGGGAGGGGGACCATTGAACGAAGATTCAATGGTGGAGGGGTTTTGCACCGCCGGTAAACCCCTCCACCACCGAGCTGAAGCTCGGCGGTTCCCCACCCCACGAGCTGCGCTCCCAGGGAGGAGCGAACAAATCACGTCCACTTCGCCAGCGGCGGAAGGCTCATCAGGATAGCGTCGATGTTGCCGCCGGTCTTCAGGCCGAACAACGTCCCGCGGTCGTAGAGCAGGTTGAACTCGACGTAGCGGCCGCGGAAGGTGAGCAGGCGGTCGAGGTCCTCGTCGTCGAACGCCGTCGCCATGCGCTTGCGCACCAGCTGGGGGAAGATGTCGAGGAACGCCTCGCCGACCTCGCGCGTGAAGGCGAAGTGGGCGTCGAAATGGCCTTCGAGATGGTCGTAGAAAATGCCGCCGACTCCGCGCGGGACGCCGCGGTGCGGGAGCCAGAAATACTCATCCGCCCATTTGGAGAAGCGAGGGTAGAAGGTCGGGTCGTGCGCGGCGCAGGCGGCGCGCAGGCGGGCGTGGAAGGCTTGCGTATCCTCCTCATAAGGAATCGCCGGGTTGAGGTCGGCGCCGCCGCCGAACCAGCGCTTCGTGGTCGTCAGGAAGCGGGTGTTCATGTGCACCGCGGGCACGTGCGGGTTGGCCATGTGCGCGACGAGGCTGATCCCGGTGGCGAAGAAGCTCGGGTCCTCGGCCGCGCCGGGGATGCTCTGCGCGAACTCGGGCGCGAAGCTGCCCCCGACCGTCGAGACGTTTACCCCGACCTTCTCGAACACCTTCCCCGTCATCAGCCCGCGCACCCCGCCCCCGCCCGGTTCGCCGGTCGTGTCGGTGCGCTCCCACGGCGTGTAGAGGAAAGCGGCGTCGCTGCCCTCCTGGCGCTCGATCTCTTCGAACGCCGCGCAAATGCGATCGCGCAGCAATTCGAACCAGTCGCGCGCCGCCTGCTGCTGGTCGTCGAGGTCTAGCATCGCGCCGCTCATTGCGAGCCACCGCCGCGGGACGCAAGCGATCTCATGACACGGATGTAATGGTCTGCCGTCGTTGCATAAATCGGTCGTTCACGCAGTCGAACGCACTTCCCGCCGCCGAAAGGATATGCCCATGAACAAGATTCTTATCGCGCTCGCGATCGGCGCGATCGCGCTTTCGACCGGCGCCATCGCGCAAATGCGCGGGGGAATGATGCAGGACATGACGCGCGCCCAGGCGCAGCAGCGCGCCGACATGATGTTCCAGCGCTTCGACACTAACCATGACGGGACGATCACCCGCCAGGAGGCCGAGCAGGCCGCCGCCCAGTACGGCGAGCGCGGCCAGCGGATGGTCGACCGGATCTTCCGCGACACGCAGTCGATCACGCTTCAGCAGTTCGAGGCGCAGCAGCTCGCCCAGTTCGACCGCGACGATTTGAACCACGACGGCGTCGTGACGGTCGCAGAGCGGCAGCAGGTGCGCGCGCAGCTGAAGGCGCAGCGCGCAGGGCAGGCGCCCGCTCCAGCAGCGCCGCAGGGAAGCCCCGAGCGCGGCTAAAAGGCGCGGCGCTGGGCATTGACCAGCATCCGCAACAGCATGGCGACGGGGCGGGGCACCCCAACCTTGCCCTCAAGCCACAGGCTGACCGCCGAGCGCGACACGCCGATGGCCTGGGCGAGGTCGTTCTGGGTGCGGTAGCCGAGCGTGCGCATCGACGAACGCAATTCGTCCGGCGACATCGAGGCGAGCATCTGGCGGTTCTCGTTCACGCCTGCCGTTCTTAGCCGTGACCGATAGGTGAAAGGAAGAACGTCATGCTGAACTCGTTTCAGCATCCATTGCGGAGACGCGCACAGACCTTCTCGGAAATGGACCCTGAAACGAGTTCAGGGTGACGAGCTTTGCTCGTCAAATCGCGTCCGCCCCGCGGTCGCCGGTGCGGATGCGGACGGCCTGCTCGACCTCCATGACGAAAATCTTGCCGTCCCCGATTCGCCCCGTCCGCGCCGC
>DASUIC010000047.1:0-10714 GCA_036273215.1 Sphingomicrobium sp. | reverse complement strand
CAGATAATTGGCGAACGCCGATCCCGAAAGCTCGTTCAAGGCCGTGTTGAACTGCCCCTGGTCCGTGAACAGGAACAGGTCGCGGAACATGTTCGCAGCTCCACCCGTCAGGTTCACGTTGAAGAAACTGTCGAGACCCGTGGCGACGGCGAGACCGTTCCGGTTGAGACCTTCAACCTGATCGAACGGGACCCGCGTTAGCGACAGGTCGACATTGGCGTTGCTGTCATTGGTACAGCTGAGCTTCAGCAGCAGCGAGCCGGTGAATGGGCCGCCGAGCACGCATTGATCGAACTGGCCGCTTAGCACATTGGCGTCGATCACATTCTGCCACTCGTAGCTGCCCGCGAAGAGCCGGTTGGGCGTGGTGATGTCGGCGACCAGCGTTCCTCCAAGGTTCGCCGTATCGGCGAACACCTGCGGGTAACTGCCGACGGGCTGCAACCCGCCGGACCCGGGCTGAAGTTGGAACGTCAGCGTGCCGTCCGAAGCGACATTGAGCGTGTCGACGAAGGCAAAAGCGGGTCCGTCGAACATCCCCGCATTGCCGGTGATCCGCGGATCGGCGAGGATGAGGTTTCCGCCATCCTCGACATTCAAAGTGCCGACCCCGGCAAGCCCGCTGTCGAGATCGGCCGCGGTTACGCCGCCCGCCGGGAGGAATGATGGATTGATCACGCCATCGAAAAAGGTCCTCCCCGCCTTGACGTCGATCGCGTCGCCCGACTGCACCGCGATGTCGCCGTAGATCTGGCCTCCGCCCAGCAGGTTGATGACCGTCCGATTCGGCGCTCCTGTTACATCGATTGCGAGACCATGCTTGAATGTGGTCCCGCTATCGCTGCTTTGACGCGCGATGATCGTCCCCGAATTGTTGATCGTCAGGACATCGTCGGCGTCGTCGGGCACTCCCGGTGCGAAATCGAAGACGTGAATCCCCCATGCTTGGGCATTGTCCAGGTGCGCAGTGATCGCCGTGACATCGATTGTGCCGCTGTTGGTGATCGTCGCGCTGGCGCCCACCGGAGCGCTCAGGAAAATGCCGGTCGCGACCGCGCCGACGGTTCCACTGCTCACCGAATCCACCTTGGCGGCGACCTGAATCAGGCCGCTGTTGGTGATCGAGCCAGAGATCTTCCCGAAGGTCGCCGGAGCGCCAAGGCTGAGCGCGTTGACGCTGACTCCGACGGCGAAAGCAAATGCGCTTCCGCCGGTTCCCCCGGCATGGGCGCTCGCCAAAGCCTCGATCGTTCCGCTGTTGACGACGTCGGCGACGACGTTGGCCGCTTCGACGAAATAGCCGGTAGCATTGGCCGTCGCGAGCGCGGGGCCGGCCGTAGCTTCGGCGCTCGCAATTGCGAGCGCCGAAATCTTGCCGCTGTTGTCGAGCTCCGCGTTTATCGTGCCGAATATCGGAACCTGCCGGACCCCGCTCGCGAATGCTGCTCCGACGGCAAACGTTGCGCCATTCGCCTTTGCATCCGCTTCAACCGACAAGGTTCCGCTATTCTCGAAACTCGCGGTGGCAGTGCCGAACGCCGAAGGCGACGCCTCGAAAGGAGTCGCGACGGTCGCGCTTTGTCCAATGCCGTTCGCGATGGCCGTATCGAGCGCTGCGCCCAGGCTTGCGGACCCGACGCTGCGGGAAAGCACGTCGATCGAGCCGGAGTTGCGGACGGTCACCACGGCGTCGCGGGTTGCGCGTGCCCTCTGATGGATTCCACTATTGAAGAAGAAGCCGTTTTCGGTCGCTCCTTGGATCTGACCGCTGCCTGCAACGGTAATGTTGCCCTCATTGACCACCGCCGCAACGGCGGCTGTGCCGAGCGCGATCTGCGAAACGCCGAACCCGCGGGCATCGAACATTGCATGTCGTCCTCCGGACGCCTTGATCAAGCCGGTCACATCGATGGTTCCCGAATTGGTCACCTCGACACTCGCAGGGCCCTGGACCAAGATGTTGAAGCTAGAGGTGAGGGCGTTTGGCGTGAAGACCGCCATTGCGGAGACCCCGCTCGCGACTGCGGTCTGATTGACCCCTTTTTCGTCCACCTGCGCAGCGATGTTTTGAGGTCCGGTCGCGGTCGCTGTCGCGGCAGCGCGAATCGTTCCGCTATTCACTAGCGCGACGTGGGCGCTGGTGCCGAAAGCTCCTTGCTCAATGGCAACTGGAACTTCGGCTGTGGCGGCGGCGTCGATCAGGCTGCTGAAGCTGCTCGCTCCCGCGCCAGTCACGATGCCGTGCGCCTGTGCGATGACATCGATCGTTCCGCTGTTGACGAGGGACACGCTGGCAGGGCCGGCTCCGCGGGACAGCGACAGGACGTGTCCCGATCCGGACACCGACGACGCGATGAACTGACTCGAATGGGCGCTCGCGATCTGGTGCAAGCCGCTGGCAAAAGCGATCGCGCCTCCAAATTCCTTTGCGGTGGCCTGCGCGAGTGCAAGGATGTCGATCTTCCCGGAATTCACGATCGAGGCGGAGGCCGGCGACCCCACCGCGGTTTGGCTCCCGCCGGTTGCGGCCGCAAAGGCGAACGCCGACTGGCCGTGCGCACGCGCGCTTGCGACGAGCGTCATCTCGCCGGTGTTGGAGAGCTTCGCGGATGCGGGGCCGAGCGGAATATCGCCCTGGGTCTCGAATACACCGACGCCCCCCGACGAGAACAAGATGAATTGCGTCTGCGCGAAGGCGGACTGGAAGAACCAATCGGCGAGCGCCGTGGCGGCCGCGAAGCCGTTAGCTCCCGCGTCGGCCGACGCCACGCCCTCCACCTCGTACGTTCCCGAATTGTCGATGACCAAATCGTCTCCGCCAAGCGACCGGCCGAGCTGAACCAGCCCCGCGTCGACGACCGCGGCCGCGCCCGCGGAGTCGTTCGCCTTGGCCAGCGCAATTGCATCGATGCTGATCAGCCCGCTGTTTTCGATCCGGATCGAAGCGGAGCCGCTCCCGCTGGCGCTCTGCAACAGGCCGTCAGTGACGGTGGCGACCGCCGATGCGCTCGTCGCTCCATTCGCGTGCGCGATGCCGGTGACGTGAAAATTGGCGCTGTTGGTGAAGTGCGCCAGGCCTGTATCGAGACCCCTGACGGATTGATGGATACCGTCCATTATGACGGCGGCTGCTGCCGCTCCGGCGGTGGCGGTCGCAGCCGCGCTTCCGAGGATCTGGAGCGTGCCCGAATTGACGATGCCCGCATCGGCGTCATTGCTTCCGGCCTGCTGGACGATGGCGCTGTGGAATAATACGTTCGCCGCCGCCGTCGATCCGTTCGCCGCGGCGGCGGCCTTGGCCTCTAGCGTGCCCATATTGTCGATCAGCGCCGTTCCATGAGCGACGCCGTCGCCGACCTGCACCAGGTCCTGCAGACCCCGTGCGAACGCCTGCGCAGGACCGCCCGGATCCGATGCGAACGCCGACGCGATCAACAAGGCGGAGCCGCTGTTCTCGATCGTCACATCGCCGATTCCCGAGGCTGTCCCCGTTCCGCTCCCGAAGCCGATCTGAACGATCTGGCCGCCCCCGAAGTCGAGGGCCGCGTTCGCCGACGTCGTGCCATGTTCGACGTCGCCGTGAATGGCCACAGGTTCGCCCGGCAGGCTGATCGTCAGCAGGTCGGCGGCGTTCTTGCCGACGACGTCATGATCGACGCCCGGCGTGGTCGCCGCCGCAGCCGGCGCTGCGAGGCCGACCGTCGCCAAGGATACGCTTGCAAAAAGCACGCCGCGCCACTTCACCACGTCCATTTGGATCCCCTTTCGATAGACTGATCGGTACGCAAACACGGCGGCGACGGCCGACGAGCGTCCCCCGGCTCAGCCGCTCGAGAGCGGTGTGCCCCGCCTGGGTCCGAGGGTGCGGAGGTCGGTGTCAATGATGGGTATGCGTGATGTGATCGTGCTGGTCGCAAACGTGACGACAGCTTCGCTCGACGCAAATCGAGAAATCCCCATGGGTCGGCACTCCCATTCCGCAATAATGAGTGCCGGGCACCCGGCGAATCGTTCAGCGGCAACAAAATGGATTGCAAACGCTTGCAGAGTTTCGGCGCCGGTTTGTCGAATTCGGATAGGGCGATGTGGGCCGCGCATTCCGCTCTGCAGAGGAATGGGCGACGGAAAGAGCGATCCGCCGCTCGGACAGAGCGATCCGCTGCCCGGCCGCGGGAACAGCGGACCGGGGAAGAGCGCCCGTCGGCAGCATCTGCGCGTCCGCGGGAGGCGGGGCAGACAAGACCGCCAAGGCGGCGGTCGCCACGCGAAGACTCTTCGCAGCCGCGCATCTACGCTCAGGCGGGATATAAGGAGGAGCGGTGAGGCGCAGCGCCCTCGCCCTTCGCCCAATGCCCTGCTAGCGGCCCGGTGCAATGACTGACAGTTCGCGCATCCGCAATTTCTCGATCATCGCGCATATCGACCACGGCAAGTCGACCCTGGCCGACCGTCTCATCCAGGCGACGGGCGGGCTGACCGACCGTGAGATGACCGCCCAGGTGCTCGACAACATGGACATCGAGCGCGAGCGCGGGATCACCATCAAGGCGCAGACCGTCCGCCTGCAATGGAAGGGCCATGAGCTCAACCTGATGGACACCCCTGGCCACGTCGACTTCGCGTACGAGGTGTCGCGGTCGCTCGCCGCGTGCGAGGGCGCGCTTCTGGTCGTCGATGCAGCCCAGGGGGTGGAGGCGCAGACTCTCGCCAACGTCTATCAATCCATCGAGCACGATCACGAGATCCTGCCGGTGATCAACAAGATCGACCTCCCTGCCGCGGACCCCGAGGGCGTGCGGCAGGAGATCGAGGAGATCATCGGCCTCGACGCCAGCAACGCCGTCCTCGCCAGCGCCAAGACCGGCGACGGAATCGCGCAAGTGCTCGACGCTATCGTCGCCACCATCCCCCCGCCCAGGGGCGACGCCGCCGCCCCGACCAAGGCGATGCTCGTCGACTCATGGTACGACCCCTATCTCGGCGTCGTCATCCTCGTCCGCGTCATCGACGGGAGCCTCAGGAAAGGCCAGCAGGTCAAGTTCATGGCCGCCGGCACCACCCACCTCGTCGACCGCGTCGGCTGCTTCCGCCCCAAGATCGAGCAATTGACCGAGCTCGGCCCCGGCGAGATCGGCTTCATCACCGCCCAGATCAAGGAAGTCGCCGAGACGAGAGTCGGCGACACCATCACCGACGCCAGACGCCCCGCCGACGCCCCCCTCCCCGGCTTCAAGACCGTCCAGCCCGTCGTCTTCTGCGGCCTCTTTCCCGTCGACGCCGCCGATTTCGAGAAGCTCCGCGACAGCCTCTACAAGCTGCGCCTCAACGACGCCTCGTTCAGCTTCGAGATGGAGACCAGCGCCGCGCTCGGCTTCGGCTTTAGATGTGGCTTTCTTGGGCTGCTCCATCTGGAGATCATCCAGGAGCGCCTGACCCGCGAATATGACCTCGACCTGATTACGACCGCGCCGTCAGTCGTCTACGAAGTGCGCCTGCGCGGCGGTGAAACCCACAGCATCCACAACCCCGCCGACTGGCCCGACCCGAGCCTGATCGAGGCGGTCGAGGAGCCGTGGATCGACGCCACCATCTACGTCCCCGACGAATATCTCGGAAGCATCCTCAAGCTCTGCCAGGACCGCCGCGGGGTGCAGAAAGACCTGACCTACGTCGGCACCGGCGCCCACGCCCGCGCGATGCTCCGCTACGAGCTTCCGCTGAACGAGGTGGTGTTCGACTTCTACGACCGTTTAAAATCGATCAGCCGCGGCTATGCGAGCTTCGACTATCACCAGATCGGCCACCGCGAGGGCGACCTCGTCAAGATGAGCATCCTTGTCAACGGCGAGCCGGTCGACGCGCTCTCCATGATCGTCCACCGGGCCAACGCCGAGGCCCGCGGCCGAGGCATGTGCGAGCGCCTCAAGGACCTCATCCCGCGCCACCTGTTCAAGATCCCGATCCAGGCCGCGATCGGCGGCAAGATCATCGCCCGCGAGACCATCGGCGCGCTGCGCAAGGATGTGACGGCGAAATGCTACGGGGGTGATGCGACGCGGAAGCGCAAGCTGCTGGAGAAACAGAAGGAGGGGAAGAAGCGGATGCGGGAGTACGGCAGCGTCAGCATTCCGCAGGAGGCGTTTATCGCGGCGCTGCGCATGGGCGACGACGCCTAAAGGGTCATCACCCCCGTCATCCCGGACTTGATCCGGGATCCACCCGCCTTCTTTCCAGCCTCACGCGTTATCCACTGCAACCGCCTCAAAACCGAAAGACCCCCACGCCCATGACCTACAAAAGCACATTCCAGGACCGCGCCGCCCAGGCCGCCGAGGCCAAGCACAAGGCGCTTGAGCAATATCGCGCCCGCCCCCCGGTCGACGAGCAGGTCGCCGCCGAGCGCTTCGCCGCCGGCGAGGAGCGCGCCGCGGCCAAGGCCGAGAAAGCCGCGACCAAGAAGGCTGACCGCAAGGCTTCCGACGAAGCGGCAGCGGCCGATGCGGCGGCGAAAGCGGCGGCGGCGGCGCCGAAGAGCGAGGCGGAGAGGAAGGCGCGGCGGGATGCTAAGTATGCGAAGAGGAAGGCGCGGAAGTAGAGGCGCGGCTACGCGACGCGGAAGAGGAAGCTGCTGGAGAAGCAGAAGGAAGGTAAGAAGCGAATGCGAGAGTATGGGCCTGTGAGCATTCCGCAGGAGGCGTTTATTGCCGCGCTCAGGATGGGGGACAAGGGTTAGAGTCACGATCGATCCGATTGAATCCCCTGTCTGGTTGAGGTGCTTTCCCTAAGTTTGACGCACGCAGTTGAATTTGCGTAGCCCTGCTGTGCTCGGTCACTTCGTGTAGCTCTCGGAGGGGAGAAGATGGCCGATACTGTCGAACATTCATTTGGCGGCGCGTGGACCGAATCCAAGCTGGCGATTGTCACGGCGTATGCCCGAGCATTCCAGACCGCTCTCAAAAACAAGCCGTTCGAAAACTGGTACATCGATCCGTTTGCTGGCACGGGCGAGCGTGTGGAGAGGCGCCTTGGAGGCGGGCTATTGGAAGGCAAGGCGCTCGAGGAAGAACTCGTTCGCTTCGCGGGAAGTGCAAAGCTAGCTTTAGAAGTAGAACCGCCGTTCGATCACTATCGCTTTGCAGATACAAAGACGACGCATGTTGAAGCCCTTCAGCGCCTGAAGGCTGAGTATGCCGGCCGGGATGTTCAAATCTTTCCGGGTGATGGCAACGAGTGCGTGAAGAAGATCGTCGCCAATCGCCTGTGGACAGGCCGCGATACGGCGTGGAAGCAGCGAGGCATCGTCTTCCTCGATCCGTACGGGATGAACGTGGCCTGGAAGACGCTTCGCCTCATCGCAAAAACAGAGCGATTGGATGTTTGGTTTCTATTCGCAGCCAAAGCAGTTCGGCAGCAGCTTGGACCAAGTTTAGACAGGGTAGATGAAGGAAAGGCGGCAGCACTCGATCGCTTCTTTGGAGAGGCGACCTGGCGCGGTGAGTTTTTTCGAACAATCCCGGGGCAAACAGGTCTCTTCGGAACCGAAGCGGATCAAACTGAAACCGCTGCCACTCTAAAAGCGATAGGCGAATACGCCAGGAAACGCTTCGAGAGCATATTCTGCTGGGTGTCTCCGCCTCAGTCGCTGACCGTCCGCAACGTGCCTGACTACTTCCAGCTCTATTGCATGACCAACAACCACTCTGAGAAGGCGCTTCAACTGATCAAAAGACTACACGCCTCCGTTCTCAAAGCGCATGAGCCGGCATCTCGTCATAAGTCCGGCCGTTGAGAGTCCGGCCAGTCGCTTTCTTGTTCGTTCCACCCCATTGCTTAAAGAAGAATGCCGTGCCGTAGGCACGGCACCTATCCTCGATTTGCTGGACCCAACTCGGCTCCATTGGTCGTGCACGCGGCCCGGACTCCCCGCCCACAATGGCCCAATCGATATCGGTGAGGTCGACAGCTCCCACTGGACCAATCAGCGGTTCGAACGAAATGAATCTGATGAAGCCGGGAATGCTTCGAAGGTCGTCGATGCGACGAAGGACGGCGCGATCTTCGACGCTGGTGCCGATCCAGATGTTCGGCGGTGATCCGAAAGATGGATCGGACAAAAGCCGACGCATGCGGTCGGGACGTTTCGTAAGCACTTGGTAGGTGTGCTGCGGGGTTTCCAGCATCACTCGCCAGACGCGACCGATGAATTCGTCAGGTACGCTCGGATGGAAGAGGTCGGACATCGAATTGACGAAAACCTTGCGTGGCTTTCGCCATTTGTAAGGGGCGCTGAGCGCCTTCACGTCCAGTGCAATGTTCCCGGTCCATACAGCGCGGCCGCCACTTCTGCGCGTCAGTCCCGCATATTTCTCGCTGCCCATCGCCGCGAGTCGCGCCGCCATTCGCATCGCATAGCAATTCGAGCAGCCAGCACTCGCAATCGTGCAGCCCGCAACGGGGTTCCACGTTACGTCCGTCCATTCGATCTTTGACGACTGCGCCATCTTTCTCCTAGCTCGGCGGCGAGAGAATCAAACAGAATCAGAGATTTAGCAAGTTTCTTGTTTTTCGATTCTTGCTCAACGACTTAGCCGGCTGCACCATCTCGCAATGACCAAGGCCGTTTTCCTCTACCGCGAAGACTCACGCTACGAAGATCGGCCTTGGTCGGTGTACCAGTTCCCCGACTCGTATTTCTCGCGCGCCGCTCAGATGGTCGGCGACTGGGTCATCTACATGGAGCCGGTGAAGGCTGGCCGAAAAGGCTACCATGCCGTTGCGAAGGTTGACCGGATCACGCCTGATCCGAGAAGGCCCGGGATGCACCTCGCTATCATCGACCCGAACTCATACCTCGACTTCGATCACAATGTGCCCTTCCAGTCAGGCGGCGATTACCCAGAGCGCAGTGTGCTCAACGACGCCGGCAATGTATCGGGCCGCGCCCAAGCGGCCGTTCGCCCAATTCCAGACGAAGATTTCAACCGGATCGTCGGTCTTGGGCTGGATGCGCACGACGAATTGCTGCCGCGCTCCCACACGGAAACAGCCGCCTGGGTAGCGGAAGAGCAGGCGCCGTTCGAGTTTGAGCAGGATCGCGTTCAGATGCTGACCAGACGGACGATCCGAGATCGCATCTTCAGGACGCGCGTGCTGAAAGCCTATGATCGCCGCTGCGCTTTCACCGGCTTCCAGTTCATCAACGGCGGCGGCCGTGCCGAAGTCGAAGCGGCGCACATAAAGTCAGTCGAAGCGAAAGGGCCGGACGTGGTTCAGAACGGCCTCGCACTGTCCGGAACAGTGCATTGGATGTTCGACCGAGGCTTACTGACCGTCGCTGACGACGCGACGATATTACTGTCGAACCACATCAATGACGTCGATGGCGTTCGGAAGATTCTCCGGCCGAGCGGACGAGCTCAATTCCCGGAGAGCCTGCGCGACAATCCCGATCTGGCATTCCTCCGCTGGCACCGCGAGCATTGCTTCAAGGGTGTGCCCTTGAGCTGATCGCGCGGCGCCTACCTAACGCTCGCCTCCAATCCGCCCGGCATCCACATGCTGCATCCACTCGCGGAGCGCGTCCACCGCCTCCGCATCCGTCTCCGCCCGCACCGACACACTGCTGTCGCCGCGGGGCCACCGCGGCTCCCTCGGCAGCGCGCCGTTGGGAATCCACGGCATTACGGTGACAGTTCACTAATTCAGCGAGGAAGGCGGATCCCGGATCGGGTCCGGGATGACGAGCACGGGCTGCGTCCGTTCGCCTCGACGATGACCTCGCGGTCCCGCGCGCGCGGCTCGCGCGGCAGCGCGCCGTTCGGGATCCACGGCCGGTCCTGGCGCGGGCACAGCGCTTCATAGGCTTCGGCGCTGTTCAATGAGAATGTCCTGACGCTCATTCCAGTTCGTCCCCCGTCCCCTCGCGGTCGCCATATTGTTGGCTCAGCGTCCAGCCGCCGAGATTGTCCCAGTCGACGGGGCCGTTGAGTACTTCCCATGCGTGGCGCTTTTCGGGGTCGAGGGCGAGCTTGCGCAAATGTTGGCGGTGGACGGCTTCCATCGCCTTCTCCAGCCGCGCGGTGATCTCCTTGATGTCGCGACCCCGCGAGGGATCGTCGTAGTCGTCGTCGGCGCCCGCTCCCCGGCCCTCGAACGGCTCGCTTGAGTTGGCGGCCTGATCGGCGAGCTCGGCTAAGTTGGCGTGGATGCGCATGTGCTCGCGCTCGCGATAGATGTCCTCGGCCGCTTCCCAAGCGGCGGCGAAGCCGCGTCCGCCGCGCGCGGTGCGCAGGGTCTGGGCGCCGAATTCATGCTTGCCGACGATGCGCGCGGCCTGCCTCGGCGAGCCGGTGATGGCCAGCGCGGCGATGAAGGCGCGCTGGTGCTCGGGCTTCCAGCCGTCGGCTCGGGCGCGGCGCGGGACGGGATCGAAATCGAGGATGTCGGGGACTCCGGCGAAGCGGCCGTCGCCCGCCATGCCCTTCGCCCGGCACTCGTCGCAGACCACGGGGATGGCGGGGATGGTGAGATCGGGGTCGGCGGCGAGCTCGGACTTGTTCATCGGCGAGCGTGGAGCAGACGAAATCCTATTAGGAAAGGACTTTTGTGCGAGCGCCCCCCTCACCCGCTCGCGCACGGGGAGAGGGGTCGAAGTTGAATAGACTCTTGGGGAAAACCGCTTAATCGTAAGCGCATGGCGAAGCGGGGGCGCAGC
>DASUIC010000046.1:0-7748 GCA_036273215.1 Sphingomicrobium sp. | reverse complement strand
ATCCCCCAGAATCGCTTCGAGCCAGTCGGAGACGTCGCCGATCCGATGGTCGATGACCTCATCGTCGAGATTGTGATCGCCGCGCTCGGAGCCGTTGTCGAGCCACACCGTCGTCATTCCAAGCGCCTTGGCCGGCGCGAGGTTCTGCGCCATGTCGTCGGCAAGCAGCGCGTGCGCCGGATCGATTCCGAACCGCTCGCACAGCAGCGCGTAGCCGTACGGGTCGGGCTTCGGGCGGTAGCTGCTGGCATGGATGTCGTGAAGGTCGTCGAAACGATCCTCCACCCCGATCGCCTGCAGCACCCGGCGCGCGTACGGCGCATCGCCGTTGGTGAAGACGAAGCGGCGTCCTGGAAGACAGGCGAGGAGCCGGCCGAGCCGCTCGTCGGAAGCGACTCGCGCGAGATCGATGTCGTGGACGTCTGTCAGGAAATCATGCGGGTCGACGCCCTGATCGCTCATGAGGCCGCGAAGCGTGGTCCCATGCTCGTGGAAATGCGCCTTCTGAACGCGCCTCGCTTCGGCCGCGTCGCAGCCCAGCAGGCGCTCGATATAGGCGCCCATCCGCTCGTCGATCAGCGGGAATAGCCCGGTCGAGGGCGGGTAAAGGCAATTGTCGAGGTCGAAAATCCAGTCGCGGATGTGGGCGAAGCGCGGGTCCATCTGCCGGACATGGCCGTAGCCACTTTGCCGCTTTAAGCAAATTGAAAGGAATCGTAAACCATAAGCACAATTGGGAAGCCGTGCGTTTTCAACGGCTTGAGCGGAGACGGCAATGACGAAGCACCTTCTCGGCACGACTGCGTGTGCGGTGGTGCTCGCCTTCAGCCTGTCTGCCTGCGGCGGGGGCGGCGGCGGCGGAGGCGGCGGATTCATCCCGCCGCCGGCAAGTGCGCCGACTCCGACGCCAACTCCGACACCCACGCCTACGCCTACGCCTACCCCAACACCCACTCCGACCCCGACCACCAATTTCGACACCGCCGAATATGAGGCCTCCAACTATGCCGTGGAGGCGAACGCGATCGCTGCGTACAACGCGGGCGCCAGCGGCCAGGGCGTGAAGATCGGGATTGTCGATAGCGGCATCAATGCCGCTCTCGACGAATTCACCGGCCGCATAGATCCCGCGAGCGGGGACGTGACCGGCGCCGGGCGCGGCGTCAGCGATCAAGGCGGCCACGGTACTGCCGTGAGTGCCGTCGCTGCAGCTGCGCGCAACAACGAGAACACGATGGGAGTAGCGTGGGATGCGACCATCGTCAGCGAGCGCGCCGACACTCCCGGAAGCTGCACCAGCTCGGGCGGCTGCACTTTCGATGACCTCGCGATCGCTCAGGGAATTGATGCGGCCCGGGTCGCTGGCGCCAGAGTCATCAATTTGTCGCTCGGCGGCTCAGCGCCGAGCACGACTCTGCTCCTCGCGATGCAGCGCGCGGTGAGCGCCGGAATCGTGATCGTTATCGCGGCGGGCAACGACAGCACGCCGAATCCGGATCCTTTCGCGCTGACCCCGGCGCAACAATTTGCTGGAAGCGTGATCATTGCCGGCTCGATCGGAACGACCACGAGCAACAAGACGATCTCCACCTTCTCCGACCAAGCCGGAACCGGAGCTGACTTCTACTTGGTAGCGCTCGGCTTTCACGACCGCGCCCCTGACAATACTGGCGCGCAATTCATCTGGGACGGGACGAGTTTCGCAGCGCCGACGATCAGCGGCGCGGTGGCGCTGATGGCGCAGGCCTTCCCTAATCTCACGGGGAAACAGATCGTCCAGATCCTGTTCAACACCGCCGACGACCTCGGCGCTGCCGGAATCGACCCCGTCTACGGCAACGGCGAGCTCGACCTCGCGCGCGCGTTCGCTCCGCAGGGCCAGACCACCATGGCCGATTCGAAGACGCCGGTAACCGGAAGCAACGGCGATGCTCCGCCGGTGGCAGGCGACGCATTTGCCAAGCATCCGCTGGGGGCAATCATCCTCGACGGATACAAGCGCGCCTATGTGCTGAACCTTGCAAAGACCATCCGCCAGGCCGCGATCGATCACCCGCTCTCGCGCTCGCTCCAGAACGACGTGAAGGTCGCGAGCGCGAATGCAGGGCCGTTCAGTATCGCGATGACCGTCAACCAGCGGCACGACTTCGGCGGCGCCTATTCGGTCGGTGCGATGAACATCGGCCCAGAAGACCTGCGCAAATCACAGCTGATCGCCGGGTCGGCGATCGCGAAGCTCGACAGCAAGACCGCGATCGCGTTCGGCTTCGCCGGCGGAGCGAAGGAGATGGAGCGGCGGCTGACCGGAGTCCAGCCCGGCGCCTTTCTCGTCGCGAACGACATCACTGGCAATCCTGGCTTCATGGCCAGCCGCAAGGGAAGCATTGCGCTTCGCCATCAGTTCGGCCGCTTTGGAGTGACGCTTTCGGGCGAAAATGGCGACGTGTGGCAGGACGTCCGCACGACCGCCACCGGCTCTCCCTATCGCTGGTCGAGCGTTGCGGTCGACCGAGCCTTCGGACGCAACTGGCTGCAGGTCGGGATGAGCCGGCTTCAGGAGACCCAGACTCTGCTCGGCGGACGCCTCGGCGGAGTGCTCGGCGGCGGCGGATCGAGCAGCTTGTTCCTCGACGCCAAGGCGCGGCACGATTTCGGCAGCGGCTGGACCGGCTCGCTGAGCGCGCGCCACGGCTGGACCGATTTCGCGTCGGGCAGGTTCCAGACCGGCGCTTATTCGATCGACCTCGCCAAGCAGGGGCTCCTCTGCGACAATGATTCGCTTGCGTTCCGGATCGCCCAGCCGCTGCGCGTCGAGCATGGCGGGTTCGCGATGATGCTTCCGACGTCGTACGATTACGTCACCGGCACGGCGATGGACACGATGGAAACGATGTCGCTTCGCCCGAGCGGCCGCGAGGTCGACGGCGAGCTCAGCTACGGCGAGACGCTGCTCGACGGAAACGCATGGCTCGGCACGAACCTGTTCTACCGCAAGGATCCCGGGCACATCGCCAATTCGCCCGACGATTTGGGCGGCGCGCTGCGCTTCAGCCTGAACTTCTGATCCGCGGCTAGGCGCTTCGCCTGAAGCGCGGGATCAGCATTCCGACGCCCGACCGGTACCGCCGGTAATCGTCGCCGAACACACCGGCGAGGTCGTGCTCCTCGTAGCGGATGGCGACCAGCATGTAGATCGACAGACTGATCGCGAGCAACAGGTGACCGGCGGTCATGTGCGGGGTCGACCAGAAAGCGAGGAAGAAGCCCGCGTAAAGCGGGTGGGCGACCCATTTGTAGAAGAAAGGCTGGCGAAGCGCCGGCGCCTCGGCGTGCCGTCCGCTTAAGTTGAACCAGGCCTGCTGAAGCCCGAACAGCTCGAAATGGTTGATCAGGAAGGTGCTGACCAGAACGATTCCGAAGCCGGCCCAGAACATGACCCAGAGCAAGGTGCCGAGCCAGCGCATGTCGGGCGATACCGTCCACACGGCCTTGTCGATCGGCTGCCAGAACCAGAACAGGATCAACAGCGCGATGCTGGCGGCGAGCACATAGACGCTGCGCTCCAGCGCCGCCGGCACGATGCGGGTCCAGCCGCGCTTGAACCCGGGCCGGGCCATGATGCTGTGTTGCAAACCGAAGATCGCCACCAGCACTACGTCGACGACCGCGGCGGCGACGGGCGCCATCGATGACGGCGGCGCATTCACCGTCTTCGGCATGAACGAGAGGTCGCCGACGAACCCGATCAGGTACAGGAAGGTGGCGAAGAAAATCGCGTAGCAGACGATCGCGAACAAGAGACTGAGCGCACGTGACATGCCGAATTCCCCCTTTGGCTTCGGCCCGCCGAACTCAAATGATCTATGGTCGGCCGGACCTTCGATATTTAGCCATCGTCAGCGGAGCGTCGCAGCCACCGATTTGGCGGTAGACGGCCATGTATGCGGTCGCGGGCGGAAGCTCCGTCAGCTTTCTGGGAGCAAGGCGGCCCGCGGATCGATCGACTGCAAGATAGTTTCGCGTCCGGACGCAATGAGACGATGGATTCGCACTGGAGGTCCGGCTGCCGCCATGGCTGCTTTCCGCCGCCGCGGCGCCGCAGAACATGCAGATGGTCAACGCAAACAGGGCCCCGGGGACTCGCATCGGTCACCTCCTGTGCGGGGCTGAGGAATAGCACTCCTGTCCGCCGGGGTGAAGCGCTCGCGGCGATCGAGCGCGCGTGAAACGACCGGATTGACTGACGTCAAGCCGCTCCGGCGGGCTCCTCGTCGGCGAAGAATTTGCCCTTCTGGAACATGTCGGCGATGAAATGTTCGCCGCCCTGATCGTTGGCGATCCGCTGCAGGAACTGGATCGTCTTCAGCGCCGGTCCCAGAAAGGTCCAGCTGACGTCCGTGCCGAACGCGCAGCGATCAAAAAGGGGATGTTCGCCTCCCCGATAGACGAGCGTCGCCGGTCCGAACGTGCACTCAACGAACGTCTTCTCATCCGTTTCGACAGCTTCCCCCTGATCGAACGTGCGGCCTGTAACTTGTTCCATGTTCCTCCCGGATATTCAGACGGTGAAGCTCTCGCCGCAGCCGCAGGCACCCTTGGCGTTCGGATTGTCGAACACGAACCCCGCCGCGAAATCGTCCTCGCGCCAGTCCATGGTCGATCCGATCAGGTAGAGGACCGAGGCGCCGTCGACATAGAAGTTGCCGCTCGGCGTCTCGATTCTTTCGTCGAACGGCTGCTCTTCGGTGACGTAATCGACCGAGTAGGCCAGCCCCGAGCAGCCGCGGCGAGGAGTCGACAGCTTTACTCCGATCGCGCCCTCGGGGCCTTTGGCCATCAGCTCGGCGATACGCACCTCGGCGCCGGGCGTGAGGGTGATCGCGGCAGGCCGCGCGCGCAGTTTCGTTTCTTTATTCACAGCATTCCCAATTCTAATCGTGCTTCATCGCTCATCTTCGACGGGTCCCACGGCGGGGCCCAGACCAGGTTGACGACCGCGTCCCGGATGCCGGGGACCGACAACACCCTTAGCTCGACCTCGTTCGGAAGCGATTCCGCGACCGGGCAGTGCGGGGTCGTCAGGGTCATCGTGATCGTCGCGTCGCCATCTTCGCTGATGTCCACGTCGTAGATGAGTCCCAGCTCGTATATATCCACTGGAATTTCAGGATCATAGACCGACTTCAGAACCTCGACGACGGCAGCCTGAAGGTCACTCCCGACGCCGCCTTTCGACTCTTCCGCTGCCTCTCCCGCAAGGAAGCCCGCGAGATAGTCGCGCTTGCGTTCGACGCTCTCGGGCACTCGGGCGCGCGGCGGCGAAGCGACCGAATCGACCTCTTCGGTTTCGATCTTGCGCTCCTCGTTCATCCGCCGAACACCCGCTTCACTTGCTCAATTCCCTTGACCAGCGCCGCGATGTCCGAGCTGTCGCTGTGCGCGGCGAAGCTCGCCCGCGCGGTCGCCTCCACTCCGAGCCAGCGCATCAAGGGCTGCGCGCAATGGTGCCCGGCCCGGACGGCGACTCCTGCATCGTCCAATATGGTGGCGGTGTCGTGTGGGTGCACCCCATCGACATTGAAGCTGACGATCCCGGCACTGTCCTCAGGGCCGTAAACGGTCACCCCGGCGATGCCGCGCAGCGCATCGCGCGTCTCTGCCACCAGCGCGCATTCGTGCGCGTGGATCGCGTCGAGCGAAAGCTGCTCGACCCAGTTCACGGCGGCGTGGAGGCCTACCGCACCGACGATGTGCGGAGTGCCCGCCTCGAACCGCGCGGGCGGATCGAGGAAGGTGGTCTGCTCAAAGCTTACGGTGTCGATCATCGCTCCACCCCCCTGCCACGGCGGCATCGAGGCGAGCAGCTCGGAGCGGCCCCAGAGGCAGCCGATGCCCGTCGGCCCGTAAAGCTTGTGCGCGGAGAAGGCGTAGAAGTCGGCGCCCATCGCCGCGACATCGACGGGCAGCCGCGGCACCGCCTGGCAGCCGTCGAGCAACAGGAGTGCGCCCTTTGAATGGGCGATCGCGGCGGCGCGCTTTGCGTCAAGGATTGAGCCGAGCACGTTCGAGACGTGCGCGAAGGCGACCACGCGATGCTGTTCGGTCAGCATCTGCTCGGCCGCATCGAGATCGATCCGGCCTTCGCGAGTCAGCGGCGCCGCATCCACTTCGTAGCCGGCGAGCTGCCACGGGACGATGTTGCTATGGTGCTCGAGCTGGGAGAGCAGGACGCGATTGCGCCCATCCTTCGGAAGCGTCCGGGCGACGAGATTGATCGCTTCGGTCGCCCCCCGTGTGAAGACGAGCTCGTCCGGCCGCCCGCCGACGAGCTTCGACGCGGCGGCGCGCGAGCGCTCGTACGCATCGGTCATCGATGCCGAGCGCTCGTAAACGCCCCGATGAACGGTGGCGTAATCGCGCGAGTAAGCGCGGGTAATCGCGTCGATGACCGCCTGGGGCTTCTGCGCCGTCGCGGCGCTGTCGAGATAGTGCCAGTCGCCGAGCGCCGGAAACTGATCGCGGACGTGCAATGTCGTCATCTCGGGCTTGACCCGGGACCCACCTTCTCCGGCCGAGGCAGGCAGGCCCCGGACCAAGTCCGGGGTGACGGTGGGGTTCTCCATCACACCACTCTCCTCAGCGCCTCGCGAGCGGCTTCGCGGATCGCGTCGCCGTGAGATGCACTCTCCCACACACCCATGACGAAACCTTCGAGCAGAAGCGCCCGCGCACTGGCCGTGTCGAGCCCGCGGCTCTCGGCGTAGAACAGCTGCATCGCGTCCAATTCGCCGACGCTTGCGCCGTGGGCGCATTTCACATCGTCTGCGAAAATCTCGAGCTCCGGCTTGCAGTTGGCGGTCGCGCCGCGGTCGAGCAGCATGGCTTTGACCGACTGCTCGGCGTCGGTCTTCTGAGCGCCGCGCGCGACCTCGACCTTGCCGAGGTAGGAGCCGACCGCCTTGCCGTTGAGCACCGAGCGGACGACCTGGCGCGACCGGCCGCCGACGCCGATGTGCTTGACGTTGGTGACGATCTCGTTGGTCGAAAGGCCGGCGCCGATGTTGGCGCCGAACAGCTCGAATTCCGCGCCTGCTTCGAGGCTGACTTCGAGTTCGATGCGGCCGTACACCGGCGCAGTGTTGAGCGCGAAGATGCGAGCGTTAGCGCCTTCGCCCAGCGCGATCTGGACGCGGCGCAGCTGCACGTGATCTACGACCGGAAGCCAGATTTCTTCCAAGCTCTCGCCCGCACCGACGATCAGGGTCACCGGCTCGGCGAACTGCTCCCACACCGGCTTCAGCGCATCGAGGTCGGCGTAGCGCCATTCCTCCTGGCGGTGCGTGGGGAACGGCGCGGTCATCGCAATTCCTCCCTGCCGCCGCAGGCGGTGGGGAGGGGAACCATGCGGAGCATGGTGGAGGGGTGACTGACTCGGCGCCAGTACCCCTCCACCATCCAGTCTGCGCTGGATGGTTCCCCTCCCCATTTCTGCAAAATGGGGAGGAACCTCATGCAGCCGCCTCCGCATAGCCCTCGCGTTCGAGCTCCCGCGCTAGCTCAGGCCCGCCGCTGCGAATGATACGGCCGTCGAGCATCACATGCACCCGGTCGGGCTCGACATAATCGAGCAGCCGCTGGTAGTGCGTGATCAGAAGCACGCCCTTGTCCGGCGCGCGCATGATCCGGTTGATGCCCGCGCCGACGCTTTTCAGCGCGTCGATGTCGAGGCCGCTGTCGGTCTCGTCGAG
>DASUIC010000045.1:0-3954 GCA_036273215.1 Sphingomicrobium sp. | reverse complement strand
CTGGGCGGTGCTCTTCGCTTACTTCGTCGGTGGCATTTTCCTGACCAACATGGGCTATTCGGACCCGCTCTACCGTTTCGGCGGCGGCCCGCAGGTGCCATTGAGCGACTTCGTCGGGCAGGGCAGCTTCTGGTTCGGCTCCGCCGTATTCGAATTCTACTGGCTGTGCTTCGCCGTGATCCTCGTCGTGCTCGCGCACTGGCTGTGGCCGCGGGGAACCGATGTCGCACTTCCGGGTCGCCTGAAGCGGATCGGCCGCAACACCTCGGCCGCATCGCTCGCGATCATCGTCGTCGCGGTCCTCGCGATGGCCGGCACTGGCGCCTACGGCTACTACAACATCAAGGTCCTCAACCGGTACCAGACGTCGGACGATCTCGAAAAATACCAGGCGGATTATGAGCGCAAATATCTGAAATTCGAAAAGCTGCCGATGCCCGCGATCACGCGCGTCACGATGAACGTGCAGCTGTTCCCGAAGAAGCGCCGGTTGTCAGTCGACGGTCGCTACGACCTGCAGAACAAGACCAACGCTCCGATCCGCGACGTGCATGTCCGCCGCGGCGATCCCGATGCGAAGTTCCTGCAACTCGCAATCGCCGGCGCCCGGCTGATCTACGACGACCCGAAGTTCGGCTATCGAATTTACCGCTTCGCGACGCCGCTGCCTCCCGGAGCGAAGGCAACGCTGACCTGGAAGTCGCAGATTTGGCATCGCGGATTCGTCGCCGGCCAGCCGCCGACCGACATCATTGAGAATGGCACATTCGTCAGGAACAACGCCTTCGCGCCGATCATCGGCATGAACCGCAGCAGCCTGCTCACCGACCGCGCCAAGCGCCGCCGCCAGCATTTGCCCGACGAGCTTCGCCCGCCCAAGCTCGAGGACATGAGCGCGGTCGGCAAGAATTACATCCACGCCGATTGGGTGATGAGCGACATCACCTTGTCGACGAGCGCTGATCAGACTCCGATCGCTCCCGGCGACCGGGTGTCAGACGTCACTCAGGATGGCCGAAGGACCGCGCGCTTCGTCAGCCCCGCGCCGATCCTCAACTTCTTCTCGATTCAGTCGGCCCGCTACAAGGTCGCGAGCCGGATGCACAACGGCATCCGCCTGTCGGTCTTCTACAATCCGGGCCACGACTGGAACATCGCGAAGATGCTGAACGCGATGGGGGTCGCGCTCGATTATTACCGGTCGCACTTCGGTCCCTACCAGTTCAACTACGCGCGGATCGTCGAATTCCCCGGCTATCAGAGCTTCGCCCAGGCGTTCGCCGGAACGATGCCCTATTCGGAGACGATCGGCTTCAACGCCAACACCAACGACCCGACCAAGATCGACTTCACCACCTATGTGATCGCCCACGAGATGTCGCACCAATATTGGGCGCACCAGGTGGTCGGCGCCGACATGCAGGGCGACACGAGCATGAGCGAGACGCTCGCACAATATTCGGCGCTTATGGTGATGAAGCACCTCTATGGCCCCGACAAGATCCGCCGATTCCTCAAATATGAGCTCGACAATTATCTCAGTGGCCGGAAGACCGAAGCAGTGGAGGAGCTCCCGCTCGAGCGGGTCGAGGACCAGCAGTACATCCACTACCGCAAGGGCGCGGTGGTCATGTACCTGCTCCAGCAGCGGCTCGGCGAGGACGCAGTCGATCGCGCGCTCGCACGCTTCCTCGCCAAGTGGAAGTTCAAGGGCCCTCCCTACCCGCGCTCCGTCGACCTCGTGGCCGAGTTCCGCAAGGAAGCGAAGACGCCTGCGCAGCAGCAGCTGATCACCGACCTGTTCGAGAAGATCACGATCTACGACCTCAAGGTCACCGACGCGGTCACGAAGAAGGACCCGACCGGCTGGACCACGACCCTGACCATCGCCGCCGACAAATATTACGCCGACGGCAAGGGCAACGAGACCAAGGCCAATCTCAATGAGCCGATCGAGGTCGGCCTGTTCACCGCTCGCCCGGGCCTGGGCGCGTTCTCATCCAAGGACGTCATCGTGATGGGCCTGCAGCCGATCCACAGCGGCGTCCAGAAGCTGACGCTGCACACCGCGGCCAAGCCGACCTTCGCCGGTGTGGACCCGTATAATTTCTACATCGACCGCAACAGCGACGACAATGTGCACGCCGTCACGGCGAGCTAAGTCCGGCTGAAGAGCTGAAGGAGAGACGCGCTCCCCTTCAGCTGCTCTTTAGTGCGGGATCGAACTCAGAATTCCGCCGAGAAGGCCGCCGCGCCTCTTCTGCGGCTGCGGCTGGGCTTGTGGCTGCTCGCTAGCCCGGCCGCTCTCGTCCCCCATCATTCCGCTCATCCCACGCATCAGCATCGCGGTCGACTTGTAGCGCACTCGAACGCCCCACTTGGGCGCTCTCGGCGAATCCGAGAAATAGGCTTCGGGACCGTAGCCGATGCCCATCACCATGCCCTGCGGAACCGCGCTCGCGACCTCCGCCGGCAAGGTGCACTGGCTGGTCGACGGCGGCAGCACCGCTCCGCTCGCGACCAGGCGCTTGACCTCGCCTGGCGAGAGGTAGTCGAACGCCGGAGCGAGCGAAGCCGACTTGGCCGAAGTCCAGATGACGATGTCGCCGCCGCGGCCCTGTCCGAACATCGCAAGCGCATAGCCGGTCGCCTGCGCCGCTTGCTGCCACATCAGATTGTCGGCGCCCGACGGCATGGTTCCCGCTTCGTGCAGCCCCAAGCCCGGCATGAAGTCCTGTCCCTGGCTGAGCGAGAAGTCGATGGGAGGCGCATAATTGGCTTCGACCCGATGCGCGCCGATCAGCGAACCCGCGGCGGGGACCGCACGCGAATCGCGCTGGTTCGGCCATTCGCCGAATCCGGGCGAATTGTCCGCCGTCGGCTCGCGCGCCGACATCCGGCCCATCATCTGCGCCATCTTAGTCAATGCCCGCAGGTTCTCCGGCATCTCGCCTTCGCTCATCTTTGCGAAGTCGATCACCTGCGGCTCTCCAGCAGCGGCATGCTCGCCGCAGCCCCAGTAAATCAGCATCCGGCCTTTCGGCTTCTCATAGGTCGTCGGCTCGGACGATTCCCGAGTCTCGGGCGTCCGCAGCATCTCCGGCGTGACGAGCGGAAGGCTGGCGCCCATGTCCAGCCCGGCCGGAATGAAATGCTGCGCTTGCGGAGCGCCTGTCGGCTTCTCCCGCGAGGATAAGCGAAGCTCGAGCGAATGCGCGACCGAGCCGCCGCCGCCGTTCATCATGGCCATGACCTGGCTCATGTTCGGTCGCCCGCCGCCCATCATCCCTGCCCCGAACCCGCTGGTCGTCGAAACGTCCATCCAATAGGTGGCGATCGGCGGCGGAGCCTTGGTCTCTGCCTTCTTCACCGGCGCCGCAAAGGCAACCGCACCCAACACGACCGCGCTCACGCCCGCGGCCAGCACGCTGACTTTGTTCATCTTCTTACCCCCTGCTGCCCGGACAAAGTATCTCGCACGAGCGCGCGCGCGGCAAGAGGGCTCGCGTGAATTCGGTGCGAGCGGCGGCGGCCACTTTCGAAAGTAACTTTACTTGTATTTGACGCGGCCCGGCCGCCGGGATGGACGCGCTCGGGCGGGCAGACAGGAATGACCTACAAGTCAGAAGCGCCGGTATTGCATATGCTCTGATGCCGAGGTTGCTGGAGGACCGTTTTCAGAGGCCGCGCTCGCCGCGTTCGACGGGCGGTGGGGGCGGCGGGGGTGGCGGCGGCGGGCAGGTCGCGGTGGCCGCGATCACCGAGCCGTCGGGACAGGTCTGGGTCGCCGGGGGAGGTGGCGGTGGCGGCGGTGGCGGTGGGGGCGGCGGTGGCGGCGGCGCCGCGACATGGCCGCCGAGCGGCAGGACGAACTTGAAGTTGCCGCTGTGGCTGGTGATCCCGCCGCCGAACTCGCCCTCGTAGCCGAGCCTCACGTCGACCGGACCGAGCTTC
>DASUIC010000044.1:0-52306 GCA_036273215.1 Sphingomicrobium sp. | reverse complement strand
CCGGAGCAGGAATATTTCAGCGACGGGATCAGCGAGGACATCACCACTGATCTTTCTAAAGTCTCGGCGCTTGCGGTGACTGCGCGCAACACCGCGTTCACGTTCAAGGGCGAAGCGGTCGACGTGTGCGAAATCGCGAGGAAGCTCGGCGTCAGCCATGTGCTCGAGGGGAGTGTCCGAAAGGCGGCCGGGCGGGTCAGGATCACGGCGCAGCTGATCGATGGCCAAACCGGCGATCATCTCTGGGCGGAGCGCTACGATCGAGACCTCACCGACATTTTCGCTCTGCAGGACGAGCTCTCGAAAGCGATCGTGGATGCGCTGAAGGTGAAGCTGCTACCGGAAGAGAAAAAGGCGATCGAGCAGCGCGGCACGACCAGCGTCGAGGCCTACAATCTCTATCTGATGGCGAACAATTATTGGGTGACCGGCAATTGGGGAGATGTTCGCCAGGCCGAGCTGGTCGTCCGAATCTGTCAGCGGGCAATCGACATCGACCCGAACTATGCGCGTGCGTGGGGTCTTCTCGCCATTGTCCAGTGTATCCTCCATTTCGTGCATCAAAAAGGCGAGCTGGACGGGCTTGCTGCGGCGGAGCGTGCACTCGCTCTGAACCCGAACATGGCGGAAGCAGGCGTGGTCAAGGCACGCCACCTGCACGAGCAGGGAAGAGTCGAGGAAGCCAATGAAGTGCTTCAACGGGCGCTTCAGCTTGGCCCCGAGTCGTGGGAAGTGCACCACGAGGCGGGGATCATTTTCTATTTCGAAAACCGCTATGCGGATTCGGCACGGCACTTCCGCAAGGCCGCTTCGATCGCCGAAGCGGATTTCCATTCATGGGGGATGCTGACCTCCTGTTACGATGAACTCGGAGATCGCGAAGCTTCGCTACATGCAGCCAGGATGGCTGTGACAAATGCCGAACGCGTGCTTGAGCGCGATCCGAAGAACGGCGCCGCTCTGGCGATGGGCGCCACCGGTCTGGCGCGCCTCGGAGAGGCGGAGCGATTCCGCGAATGGATCGATCGTGCGCTTCTCGTCGATCCTGACAACATCATCATGCAATACAATTTCTCCTGCGCGATGGCGCGTCACCTGGAAGATCATGAAGGCGCCCTCGATCTGCTCGAGGGCAGCCTGAAGACGGTCACCCCGAGCCTCTTCCGCGGAGTCTTGACCGATCCCGACCTGGTCCCTCTCAGAGGCCTACCTCGATTCAAGACGATGATCGAAGCGACCAAGAGGCGGCTCGGCTGGACCGATTGAGCAGAGTGGTTGCTTATTCCTGCTGCAACCTCAGCGCCACTTCGCTCATGAACCGCGCATCCTCGCCGTCGGCGAGCCATTCGGCCTCGGCCGAGACCGCGGCGAGGACGTCGGACAGCGGCTCCATCTCGGCCTTCGAATAATTGCCGAGCACGTGCGGGGTGACGAGGTCCTTTCGGCCGGGTCCGGGATGGCCGATGCCGATGCGCACGCGACGGAAATCGGGTCCGAGCGCCGCGTCAATCGATCTCAAGCCGTTGTGTCCTGCCAGGCCGCCGCCGACGCGTACCTTCACCTTGAACGGCGCCAGGTCGAGCTCGTCATGGAAGACGGTCAGATCATCGAGGTCGAGCTTGTAGAAGCGCAGCGCCTGCTGAACCGCGTCGCCGCTGTCGTTCATATAGGTCTGCGGCTTCAGGAGGAGGATTCGATGAGGGCCGATGCGTCCTTCCGCTAGCAGGCTTCGGAATTTCTTCTGCCAAGGCCCGAAATCGTGCACCTCGGCGATGATGTCGCCGGCCATGAAGCCGACATTGTGCCGGTGAAGCGCGTGCTTCGCGCCAGGATTGCCGAGGCCCACCCACAGCTGCATTCACCCCTCGCGCTTGCGGGAGGGGAGGAGCCGCAAAGCGGCGGAGGGGTGGGTTTGCGCCACAAGCATGAGCAAGGACATGCCCACCCCCGGCCCCTCCCGCAAGCGGGAGGGGAGGAGCACTATTCTTGGCTTTCGCCCTCTGCTGCGCCTTCGCCTTCTTCCTCACCCTCGACAGTCGGGACCTCGCTTGGCGGCGCGGCCTCCTCTTCCTCGGCCTTCATGGCCGACGGGGCGACGATCGTGGCGACCGTAAAGTCCTCGTCCTGGTTGGCAGGCGTGACTCCGCTCGGCAGATTCACTTGGCTGATGTGAACCGAATCGCCGATCTCCAGGCCTTCCAGGGAAATGTGGATCTCGCTCGGGATGCTTGCCGCGTCACAGACCAGCTCGAGCTCGTGGCTGACGACGTTGAGCACGCCGCCGCGCTTCAGGCCGGGCGCGTGCTCTTCATTGTCGAAGCGTACGGGCACCGCAACGTGCACCTTTGTGTGCTCGGAAATGCGCAGGAAATCGACGTGGATCGGACGGCTGCTGACCGGGTGGAAATCCACGGCCTTCGGCAGCGTCCGGGTCGGTTTGCCGGCAACCTCGACCATCACCACCGTGTTCATGAAGTGACCGGTCGAGAGCATTCTCGAAAGCAGCTTCTCCTCGACGTGGATCGAGAGAGGTTCTATCTTTTCGCCGTAGACCACGGCGGGCACCCGTCCTTCGCGGCGCAATACGCGGGAGGCTCCCTTGCCAGCCCGGTCACGCGCCTCGGCGGGCAGCGTCAGCTGTTCGCTCATTTGGCATGTCTCCGATTGCTAAAATGCCCGCGCCACGCCTCCAGGGATGACCATGGCCGGGAGCCGCGCCCCTATGCGAGACCGGTTAGAAAAGCAAGCAATCCTCCCCGGAACGGGGAGGGGAACCAGCGAAGCTGGTGGAGGGGGTCCTTGCGCAGCGCTCATGGCCCCTCCGTCAGCCCTTCGGGCTGCCACCTCCCCTTGCTGGGGAGGAATTAGTAGACCCGCTGAGAGGCGATGCCTTTTTCGGCGAGCCGCACGAGCAGGCTGTCCTTGCCGGCGAGATGGCCCGCTCCGACCGCGATAAAGACAGTACCCGGAGTCTGGAGACGGGCCGCGATCCAGTCGGCCCAGCGCGCATTCCGCTCGGTGAACATCAGACGGTACGTATCCGGAGACTGCTGGTCGAGCTGGTCGAGCATGTTCACGAACACGCTCTGATCACCGCGTTTCCAGGCGGATTCCATCTGGGCCATGGTCTTTGACAGGCTTTGCATCGACTCTTCGGTAGCTGGCTGGCCGGGTCGAGGCTTCGGCTGAGCCTTCGCTGCAGGCGGCGGCAGGCTGTTGAACATGTTGAGTTGGAATTCGAGAGTTTCGAGGCCTTCGACCGGCTTGCGCTCTTGTTCAGCGATGTGCCGCAGAATCATGTCGGCGCCATTGTCGACCTGCATGCCCTGCGACTGCCCGGCGTTGATCGCCATGCGAGCAGTCGCGAGGAACGATGCGGATGGGACGACCGTGGGCGCTCGAATGGGAAGCCCCGGCTTGCCAGGAATGACCGGTCCCGGGCCTTCCGGAATCAGTGTTTCGAGGACCAGCTCGTCAGAGCTTTCGAACGCATTGCGGACGTCCTGACTGTACCACTGCGTCTTGGAGTCGAGCGCATGGAAAGTGCCGAACAGGTAGATCGTGGTGTCCGCATCATGGACCACGAACATCGCCGGTTCGACCGGAGCGGCGGGAGGCGCGGCCTGGGGCATTGCGGCGGCGAGCGCTGCGGCGATGAGCAAATTGACCATCCGTCACCCTCCCCAGGCGAACGGGATCGGCAGATCGGCGGAAGCAGCTCGGCGCAACTCACCCGTGG
Organism: Sphingomicrobium sp.; assembly: GCA_036273215.1. GTDB lineage: Bacteria > Pseudomonadota > Alphaproteobacteria > Sphingomonadales > Sphingomonadaceae > Sphingomicrobium. The sequence goes on along the minus strand of DASUIC010000044.1, from coordinate 48,567 downwards.
CGAGAAAAGCCCCGCATTTCATCTACTTCGCGCATCAGACCCCCCAGCCCGACACCAGGCGAATATGGTCACCGAGTCGTTAAGGAATGTCTAGCGAAATCCGCGATTCGTGAACTTTTCTCGATGGATGGAGGCAGTTCGGGCCTGATCCGAGCCTATTCGACCCGGCGGACGCGATAGCCATCCCTCTGAAGCATGGCGATCACCGAGTCTTTTCCGGCGAGATGGCCAGCGCCGACGGCGATCATGATCGTACCCGGCTGGGTCATCCGCTGCTCGATCCAGCGACTCCAGTTGGCGTTTCGCTGGTGGATCAGCGCCTGCTCCAGATCGGGCGAGGCGGCCAGATCGCGATCGAACGTTCGGGCGATGCCGTTGACGTCGCCGTCCGACCATGCCTGGAGCATTCCGCCGAAGTCCTTGGTCGCCTCCTCGGGTTTGTCCAGCGCGCCTTCGAGCAGCGCGAGCTGTGCCTTTTCGGGCAGCTTGTCGAAAAAGCTCAGCTGCTGAAGATTGGTCTCGAGCTCGCCGATCGGCTTGCCTTCACTGGTGAAGCTGCTGCGCAGCACGGATTCGACCCCGTCATTGCCCTTCAGCCCCATGTCGCGGAACTGATTGCCCAGCAGGATGAAGGCGGCGGCCCAGGTTTCCATTCGATCGAGAGCCTGCGGCGGGAATCCGCTCTTCTTGATCGCTTCAGCCAGGGCCGGCCTCCTCTCGGGCGGAACGCGCATCGCGAGCGGCGGAAGATTCGGCGTGTTGAACGCAAGGCTTGCCATCGCCGACATGAGCTTTGTGGGGTCTTTCTCATCGACGATGGTCTCGACGATCAATTGTTGCGAGCGCTGAACCGCCTCGTCGATCTTGGGCGTCCGCCATTGGAAATTATCCGGGAGCAGGTGGATCGTCCCGAACAGGTAGATGGTCGTGTCTGGGTCCGAGACCTGCCAGAGTGCCGGACGAGCGCTTTGCGGCGGCCTCGCGGCTGCGGGCGCGGCAATGATGAAGCCGGCAAGCCCAAGCGCGACAGCAACGCGCCGGAAGAGTGTTTTCAACATGGATTCAAAAGCCTTTCGTCGAGGCGTTCGCATGGGGGCGTAGTTGCGGCAAGCTGAACCTCCACTTGCCCCGTAGGAGGCCATGCGCCAAAGCCGCGCGCATTGAATTCCGCACGGGGTTTCGCTTGAGCCTGAGCTTCCAGGATCTGATCCTCACGCTTCATCATTATTGGGCAGGGCAGGGGTGCGTGGTCCTCCAGCCTTATGACATGGAGGTGGGGGCGGGGACATTCCACCCGGCGACGGTGTTGCGCTCGCTGGGGCCGGAGCCGTGGCGCGCCGCGTATGTCCAGCCGTGCCGCCGCCCCACCGACGGCCGCTACGGCGAGAACCCGAACCGGCTTGGCCATTATTATCAGTATCAGGTGGTGCTGAAGCCCAGTCCGGAGAATTTGCAGGACCTCTACCTCGGCAGTCTCGTCGAGATCGGGATCGACCCGCTCAAGCATGACATCCGCTTCGTCGAGGACGATTGGGAAAGCCCGACGCTGGGCGCCTGGGGCCTGGGCTGGGAGGTCTGGTGCGACGGGATGGAGGTGACGCAGTTCACCTACTTCCAGCAGGTCGGCGGGTTCGAATGCCGGCCGGTGACGGGCGAGCTGACCTACGGGCTCGAGCGGCTCGCGATGTACATCCAGGGCGTCGACAATGTGTTCGACCTGAAGTTCAACGACGCGGGCGTCACGTACGCTGATGTGTTCCTCGAGAATGAGCGAGAGATGTCGGCGTACAATTTCGAGGTCGCGGATACCGATGCGCTATTCGACCTCTTCCGCAAGGCGGCGGCGGAATGCGAACGCTGCCTCGAGGCGAAGCTGCCGATCCCGGCGTACGAGCAGGCGATCAAGGCGAGTCACGTCTTCAACACGCTCCAGGCGCGAGGCGTGATCAGCGTCGCCGAACGGCAGGCGTATATCGGTCGCGTGCGCGACCTCGCGAAGGGCGCTTGCGGCGCCTGGCTGGAGCGCGCCACCTGATGGCCGATTTTCTTCTCGAATTGCTGTCCGAGGAAATTCCCGCGCGGATGCAGGCGGGAGCGCGCAACGAGCTCGCGCGGCTGTTCGCGGAATGCACCGAGGCTGCGGGGCTCGCGACCGGAGCAATCGACGTCTTTTCGACCCCGCGGCGGCTCGCGCTGATAGCGCGCGATGTGGCGGAGGCGACCGAAGCCACGCGCGAGGAGATCAAGGGCCCTCGCACCTCGGCCCCGCAGCAGGCACTGGACGGATTCCTGCGCAAGACGGGCCTCAAGCATGAGCAACTGGAAGAGCGCGAAGGCGTCTGGTTTGCTGTGGTCGAGCGTCCGGGACTGTCCGCCGCGCAGATTCTTGCTGGAGCGGTCCAGCGCATCATAACCGACTTCCACTGGCCCAAGTCGATGCGCTGGGGCAGCGGCGACTTGCGTTGGGTGCGGCCGCTGCACGGCATTGTCGCGATGCTCGGCGAGGAGATCGTGCCGGTCGAGGTCGCCGGAATCATCTCGGGCGCGACGACGGTCGGCCATCGCTTCCACCATCCTGGGCCGATCACGCTCGGGGGCGCCGCCGATTACGTCGAGAAAATGCGCGCCTGCCATGTGATCGTGGATCAGGAGGAACGGCAACAGACTATCCGCGACGGAGCTACGGCGGCGGCAGAACAAGCCGGCCTGTCACTCCTGGAGGACGAAGGGCTCGTGGTCGAGAACGCCGGGCTGACCTCCTGGCCTGTCTCGCTGCTCGGCCAGTTTGATGAGGATTTCCTCGACGTTCCGCGCGAGGTGATCGTGCTCACGATGCGCACGAATCAGAAGTATTTCGCGTGCACGGCGTCCGACGGCGGCCTCGCACCCGCGTTCGTGTGCGTCGCCAATGTCGCGGCGGAGGATGGCGGAGCGGCGATCGTCGAAGGGAACCGCCGAGTCCTCGCCGCCCGCCTCGCCGATGCGCGCTTCTTCTGGGAGCAGGACCTCAAAGTGCCGCTCGAGAGCCAAGCGAAGAAACTCGACGGGATCGTGTTTCACGAGAAGCTCGGCACCGTCGCCGACAAGGTCGAGCGAGTCGCCAAGCTGGCGCGTTGGCTGGTCGAGGAGGGAATCGTCACCTCATCGCCTCGTCATCCGCGCGAAAGCGGAAATCCCGCTGCTTCCAACGGAAGCGAGACCCGCGCTTCCGCGGGGGTGACGAAAGAGGAATTGGCGGACCTCGCTGAACGCGCTGCTCGGTTGGCGAAGGCCGACCTGGTCACCGGAATGGTCGGCGAGTTCCCGGAGCTCCAAGGGGTGATCGGCGGCTATCTCGCGGAGGCGCAGGGCGAGCCGAGCGCAGTCGCCGACGCAATCCGCGACCATTACAAACCGGCGGGGCAGGGCGATCAAGTCCCGACTGCGCCGGTTAGCGTCGCAGTCGCGCTGGCGGACAAGCTCGATACGCTTTTTGCGTTCTTTCGAGCTGGCATGCTCCCAACCGGTTCGAAGGACCCATTTGCACTTAGGCGTGCCGCAATCGGATCCATCAGTTTGATTCTGGATAACGGCCTGCGGATACACACTGACGCGCCAGCCGAATTCTGGCTTGGCCGATCCGACGATAGAAGAGAACTGACGGATGCGGAGATCAGTCACCGTTCCATTCTAACGGCAGTTCCTGATTTTCTGCTCGACCGATTGCAGGTCCAGCAACGCGATAAGGGCATCCGGCATGATTTAATCGCTGCGTCCGCCCGTTGGGGATTCCGGGACGATGGGCGATTGGATCGTATCGTCGCTAGAGCAGCAGCGCTTCAGAAACTCGTCGAAACCAGCGAAGGCGCAGACCTGCTCACCGCCTACAAGCGTGCCGCGAACATTCTCAAGAAGGAGAAATGGGAAGGCACACGCGCCACCGGCGGCGGCGAGCTCGAGGCTCAGGAGCGGGCGCTCGTCGAGGCGCTCGAGGCGGCTGAACCGCAGGCCTCGGCTGCGGTCGAGCGGGAGGACTTCACGGGCGCGATGGCTGCGCTCGCGACGCTTCGAAAGCCGATCGATGATTTCTTCGACCATGTGACCGTAAATGATCCGGATCAGGCGAAGCGTGAGCGCCGGCTGAACCTGCTGATGCGCTTCCGCGATGCGGTGAACCGGGTGGCGGATTTTTCGAAGATTGAGGGGTGACCTGTTCCCGGGCGTAAGGGACCCCCATCAAAGTATCACTTTGATGGGACCCCACGGCCGGAGCCGAGGCAACGCTTCCGCGTCGGTCTTTTCTCCGGGCTGGACCCCGGCCTTCGCCGGGGAACTAGACCGGCGGCCGGTCGTCGCGGTCGCGGTCCTTCGCAGCCGCGTCGCGCAGGCTGTCGCGTTCGCGCCATTCCTTCTCGCGTTCGGCGTGCTCGCGCTCGAGCGTTTCGCGGCGGTCCGCCTCGCTCTTGTAGCGCGTCTTCCATTTGCGGCGGCCGCCGGCCGTGATGAAAATCCCGATCAGCAGGCCCAGAAGGAAGACGAGGGCGCAGATCACCCAGAGGTTCGGGTCGGTTGTGATGTTATTCATCGCGCTTCCCCAGCTGGAGCGAACGCGGCGTCTACGCGCAAGTGCGCCGCCGCGTTCCCGTCAGCCGCTGCCGTGGAGGAAGCTGTCGTTGATCGAACAGGCCGCCGGCCCGAGGATCACGATGAACAGGGTCGGAAGAATGAACAGGATCAGCGGCACGGTCATGATGGCCGGTAGACGCGCCGCTTTCTCTTCCGCGCGCATCATCCGCTGATGCCGGAATTCGGCCGAAAGGACGCGCAGGGCTGACGCCAGTGGGGTACCGTACTTTTCGGTCTGGATCATGGTTGTGACGACGCCGCGCACCGCTTCGAGGTCGACCCGCTGCGCGAGGTTCTCGAAGGCCTGGCGGCGCTCGTTGAGGAAGCCGAGCTCGATCGCGGTGAGGCCGAACTCGTCGCCGAGCTCAGGATAGGCCTTGCCGAGCTCTCTCGACACTCGGCCGAACGCGGCATCGACGGTGAGGCCCGCCTCGGCGCAGATGACCAGCAGGTCGAGCGCGTCGGGAAGGCCCTTGCGGATCGCGTGGCTGCGCTTGTTGACCTTGTTCTTCAGCCAGATGTCGGGAGCCTTGTAGCTTCCGACGAGGACGGCCGCGACGACGAGATAGCGGCGAAGCGCGGACCAGGTCGGGAAGAAGTTGAAGACATAAAGCAGCAGCACCGCCGTCACGCCCAGCACGACCGGAAGGATGAAGCGCGCGAAGATGATGAAGAAGGCGAGGTCCTTGGTCCGGATACCCGCCTGCATCAGGCGCTGCTGAGTCTTCTTCAGCTGGTCATCCTGAAGCATCTTGAACTGCGTCAGGATCGACCGCACGCGATCCGCGGCCTGGTTCCGGTTGGTCAGCTTCTTGCGCTTGTTGGTCGAGGCGACGATGCCGGCCTTGAGCTGCTCGCGCCGTTCGTTGAGCGCCTTCACTCGGCGAGCCATCGGGTCCTTGACCGTGGTCGCCGCATAGATTGCGAGGAGCACGGCGAAGGTCGCGACGGCGCTGAGCACCGTCGCGATCCAGATGACGTCGAAGCCGAGGATGTGGGGGCCGCCGGGCGCCTGCTGCATGGTGTCCTCTACCTCGTCAGATCTCGAAATTGACCATTTTGGCCATGATGAAGGCGCCGATGCCCATCCACACCGCGCCGCCGAGGCCGGCGACCATCAGCCGCTGGTCGGTGAAGAACCCGCCCATGTAGTGCGGGTTGATGATCCACACGAGGATGAACACGACGAAGGGCAGCGAGCCGACGATGTAAGCCGATGCCTTCGACTCCGAACTCATCGCGCGGATCTTGAGCTTCATTTGAGCGCGCTTGCGGAGCACGTCGGCCAGGTTCGACAGAGTTTCGGCCAGGTTGCCGCCGGTCTCGCGCTGAATCGCGAGCGTGATCACGAAGAACTGGAACTCGGGCGTGCCGAGCCGGTCGGCCGTATCCTGGAGCGCTGCCTCCATCGTGCGACCGATCTTCATCTTGTCGGCGACCATCCGGAACTCGATTCCGACCGGGCCGGGAATCTCGGTCGCCACGACCGTCAAGGTCTCGGTGATCGGAAGACCCGAACGGAGACCGCGGACCATCAGTTCGATGGCGTCCGGGAAGTTGGTGTTGAACTTGTTGATTCGCCGCTTGATCATCTTGCCAATCACGAAGTGCGGCCCGCCGACGCCGAAGAACAGGCCGAGCAGCAGCGAAAGGATCAGCGGCGCTCCACGGAACAACAGCGCCACGGTGATCAAGGTTGTGATGCCGAGGCAGATCATCGCGTATTTGCCGAGCGAAATCTCCTTGCCGGTCATCTCCAGCCGCTTGCGCAGCAGCGCAGGCTTCGGGATGAGCGTGGAGGCGACGCTTTCGATACGGTTCGCCCGCTGAGCGAGCAGCTTGCGGATCTGCGCCTGGGCATTGCCGGCGATCACGTCGCCATGGCGCTCCTTGATGAGCTCCATCCGCCGTTTCACCGCCTTCGAAGGCGACGGACCTTGCAGAGCAAGGTAGCCGAGGACACTCGCTCCGACGGCGCCGATCAGAAGTAGCCACAACAGCATTGTTGCCTTCGCCTCTCAAACTCGCGGGCGGCGAAACCGTCCGCGTGGGTTCCAGTCGCGCTTACGCAGCCTTGTCTTTGGGCTTCGACAGCATCGACTTGAGATTGCCGACCAGCGACGTCGGCGACACCGCGCCTTTCGTCTCGGCGGCAGCGCTTTCGTCGCTCGAATTGCTGAGCACCATGTTCGACAGCTGGCTGAAGGGCGCAGCGATCTTTCCGCTGGCCACTTCCGCCATCGGCTTGCCGAGCTTGGCAGCCTGGGCGGCCAGCTTCGCATCGAACGGGAAGACGATGTCGACCGGGCGCTCGATCGACTGCTCGAAGTCCTTGCGGCTGATTTCCAGCGCGCCGCCGGAGGGGACGCCGTTCGCGACGACGACGATCTTAGTCTGCGGAGCATTGGATTTGAGCCACGCGAGGACGCGGATCGTATCGCGCGTGCCGGCGAGGGTCAGCTCGGCGACGACGACTGCGACATGCGCGTCGTGCACCAGATGCGGATACTGGATCAGCATGTGCCGCGGCAGGTCGAGCACGGTCGATTCGAACGCGTTGCGCATCTCTTCCTGCAACTGGAAGAAGGCGGTGCCGTCGGTGACCAGCGGCTGATGGATCGGCGCTTCGGCCGAGAGGACCGACAGGCGCTCGTTGGCGCGCACCATCGCACGCTCGATGAACAGACCGTCGATACGGCTCGGGTTCTCGATGGCGTCGGTCAGACCGCGGCCCGGCTCGAGATCGAGCGCAAGCGCTCCCGTGCCGAAATGCACGTCGAGATCCAACAGCGCCGTCGTGCGATGCGCCTTTTCTCCCAGCAGCCACGCGAGCGAGGTGGCGATCGTCGAAGCTCCCACTCCGCCACGAACGCCGATCACGGCGGCCATCACATGCGGCTTTTCGACCTGAGCCTCGCCGCGCGGTCCGGACAGGATCATTTGCGCATGCGCGAACGTGTCCCGCAGCTGGTCGACCGTGAACGGCTTGAGCAGATAATCGTGGATCCCGCTCGCGACGAGGTCGCGGTAGAGCCGGACGTCGTTGACGGTGCCGGCCGCGATCACGATCGTTCCCGGCTCGCACACCTCCGCAAGCGCGTTGATGTCGTTGAGCGGATCCGCGGATTCGCTGAGGTCGACGAACAAGATGTTCGGGCTCGCCGAGACGGAAAGCGACTGCACGGCATTGCGCAGACCGCCCTTGTTCACCTTCTCGGGAGACCAGCCGTGCTCGACCGCCACCGGCCGAAGCATGTCGGCCGTCGCATCGTCGGCGACGAAGGCCGTGAACGGATCGCGCAGACCGGCGCGTGCCTGGAATGGAGCGTTCATCACTGGTTGCCCTGTTTGGTGTTGACGTTTGTCAGGCCCTTGGCTCCCGACGGTGGTGTCGAGCGGTACAAGAGCACTGCCTTGGCTGCGGTATCGTTGTCTCCCACACCGACCCCCTCGCGTCCGTGGACCAGGTCCTCGGGATTGGCGACCATCGCGGCAAGATTCGTGTTTACCGAACAGCCGTAATTGGAGCTGGTATGGTTGTTGAAATTGGGCTCCGACGGAATGCTCCAGTTGGGGCAGTTCGGGACCACCGCGCGGCGACGGCTGACGATTACCCGGATCGAACCCGGCTGGACCATTCCTGCCGTGACCGGCGCACCGGGCAGAACCGTCAGGCCATATTGCCCGGCGATAGCCGCGACCTGCGCGCGTGCCGAGTCCGCGAATGGGCCGTCGACGTAGATCGTGTCGCCGTAACCGAGGCCGAGGCCCTGAAACCAGCCTTGAAGGCGGCTCGCCTCGGCGGGAGCAAGCGCACCGTCGGGCGCCGCCGCATCGAACACATAATCTGCGCTCGTCACGACCGGTACGTTGACGGACTCCACTCCCCGATTGGCATAGTTTGACGTGTTACACGCCGCGACCGCCGAGCAGAGACCAATGAGGATGATTTTCGAACGCATCATCGAATCCTTCCTGATGAGACCGGGGGTCACAGTTTGAATCCCGGAGCTGCGGCGGTGACTGCGCTGCTGACCGGCGCCGCCGGCGCGGCTTGGACTGCAGTCGGCGTCGGAAATCCACTCGCGCCGCTCTCGCCCTGGCCGAGGAGCACGCTCTGTGCGTCGGTCGGGGCGCGGTAGCCGTCGGCCGGAGTGGCCAACTGGCCGGACACGGGCCGCACGAGGTACGGTGTGACGATGATTACGAGCTCGGTTTCATCGCGCTGGTAGCTCGTCGAGCGGAACAGCGCTCCGAGGATCGGAATATCACCGAGGAACGGCGCCTTGTTGATCGTATTCGAGCTGCGGTTCTGGAGCAGTCCCGCGATCATGAAGGACTGACCGGAACCCAGCTCGACGGTTGTTTCGGCTCGCCGCGTGGTAAGGGCGGGAACGGTGAAGCCGTTGAGCTTGACCGCTCCGGCATCACTGAGCTCGCTCACCTCGGGCCGGACGCGCATTGAGATGCGGCCGTCCGCAAGCACGATCGGCGTGAAGGCGAGGCCCACGCCGTACTGCTTGTATTCGATGGTGACTGCGCCAGCGAGCCCCTGCGAAACGGGGATCGGGAACTCGCCGCCGGCGAGGAAGCTCGCCGTTTCACCCGACAAGGCGGTCAGGTTCGGCTCCGCCAGCGTGGTGACGTAACCGTCGTTCTGCAGCAGGTCGAGGGTCCCAAGCAGATCCGTACCGAAGATCTTTCCGAACAGCCCGATCGTGGTGCCCCCCACGATGTTGTTGAACGTGACGCCGGTGACCGTCTTCTGCTGCACTCCGGTGACCGGGTCGGCGGGACCGTTCGCGACGTTGATCGTGCCAGGAGTGCCCTGGCCGATCCCGAAAATATGTCCAGTGTGACTGACGCCGCCGTTGAGCAGGTTGACCCCGATGCTCTTCAGCGCGGAGCGATTGACCTCGGCGATACGCACCCGCAGCATCACCTGGAGCGGCGTTGCGACCTTGAGACGGCTGACCGGCACAATGTTGAGCGAAGCGTCGGGCTTCGTAACATCGACGCCCGGATTGAGCGCTGCCTTGACCAGCGTCTCTGCCTGGGCAGCGTCGTCGGGTGAGTCGACGGTGCCGTTAAGGACGGCAACCTGGCCGACGCTCGTCACCGTGATGTCCGACCCGGGCATCGCTTCGCGCAGGATCTGGTTGATCGAGCTGATGTTCTGATTGACCCGGACATTCGCTCCGTAGACGACCGAGCCGTCGGCCGCAGTCGCGATGACCGTTGCCTGGCCGGCATCCTTGCCGAACAGGTTCATCTGGCGCGGGCTGTTGACGTAAACGTCGGCGACCTTCGGATTCGAGGTCCAAACGTTCGCGACATTGCGCGGCAGATTGATCATCTGGCCTTCACCGACCGAGAGCAGGACCTGCGTGCTCGGACGATAGCTGCCGGAGGTGTAGGCCTTCGGCTGGGCCTGCGCCGGGGCCGGAACGGCGACGGTCGCGAGACCGGCGGCAATGGCGGCTACAGCGCTGCCGAGGCGAGCCCGGCTCATGTGGTTGCGAATATTCATCTTAGCGAGCTCCCACCGGAACAACGGTGACATCATTTCCGCGAGCGACCCTCACGACGGGGCCGCTGACAACTGGCGCCGCTCCGCCGCGCCCCGTGATTGCCTGGCCCAGACCCTTGCCGAGACCAGCCATCATTTGAGCCATCTGCTCACCTGCCGGCGCCGACTTGGCCGGCACCGTGCGGCGCTGAAAGCGCGACACGTCACCGCCCGTGGTGTAGGTCGTATTGGTATCGATCGGCCGGTCGGCGTAGGCGAGCAGCATCTGCTTTTCCTGCGAGGGATCGGCATTCGCCGGGATCTTGATGTCCCCGGCGGCGACCGCGCGCTCAAGATCGGCCGAATTGTCGGCGATCGAGCGGAGCGACAGCGAAAGCGTGCCGATGCTCTGCGCAACCGCGATCTTCTCGGCGATTCGCGGAGTGACCTCGAACGTGACGTTGGTGAAGGTCTTCACCTTGGTCTTGCCGTCCTCATCCTTGTCGGTGAAGCGCTGGTCGGTCGCGAGCACGCGGATGTTACGGACGATCGTCTCGGAAACCTTGAGCGGCGGACCTTCGCCGCCACCCGAGACCTGCTGCGTGAGCATCAGGTCGACATGGTCTCCTGGGAAGACGAAGCCGGCTACTCCGGTCGCGGCGTTCACCGGAACGGTGATTGCGCGCATGCCCGGTCCGAGTGCCGCTGCAAGGAACCCGCGATCTTCCGGCCCAACCAGCGAACCGCGAGTGACCGGCTGGCCGGCAGTGATCGGATAACGGACGACCGTGCCAAGCAGATTCTTCACATCGGGCGAGCCCTCGACGTAATAAGCGTTCTGCATCAGCTGCTTCGGCCAGGGCTGATAGGAAAAGCTGTCCGGGTCGATGATCGTACCCGCGGGGAGCGCCTTCTTGGCGACCAGCACCTTGGGCCCGACCGGCACCGTCGGCGCCGCTGCCGCCTGGTGCGCGCCGGCTCCGGCGAACATGTTCTTGGCCATGACGGCGGTGACCACCGCGATGACCAGCGCTCCAACGAGCAGAGCGAGCTTCTTCACATCCATGGCGTAATCGCCTCCCCTAGACGGGCCCCCAGAACAGCCTCACACATCAGGCAAATTGGTTAAGAAAGCGTTGGGTGAGAATCGCGAGGCCGCCGAATGCGATCGCAACTCCGTACGGAATCTCGGGTCTGCCCTCGCGCTCGCGCCAGTGATGCCAAGCGAGGAACGCCAGAGTGACGAACCCACCGGAAATCGACATCAGAATGAGGAACTTCAGCGTGGCCAAAGGTGGGAACCACAAGGCCAGCGCAGCCGCGAGTTTCACGTCGCCGCCACCCATCATGCCGGCGTAGAACGCCCCTGCGAGCAGGCCGAAAACGATCGCACCGCCGGCGAGCTGGATTGCGACTCCGGGCCAGATCGAGAGCGCGACGGAGCCCCAATAGACCGGCGCAAGCAGCGCGACGGCGAGATTCAGCCGATTCGAAATCGTGTAGGTCCGCACGTCAATGACGGCCGCGACCACGAGAGTGGCGGCGAGAGCGACGAGCAGGAGATCGGTAAAGGTCGCGTTGAACATCGCATGCAGCACTAGACGGTGCGGCTTTCAAATTCGTAACCGCAGCAGCCATGAGCGGATTCGATGTCGTGATCGTCGGCGGCGGGATCGCCGGAGCGAGCCTGGGAGCGGAGATTGCGAGCAAACAGCGGACGCTGATCCTCGAGGCCGAGGATCAGTGCGGCTACCATTCGACTGGCCGTTCGGCCGCCTTTTATCTCGAAAGCTACGGCGGTCCGGACGTCGCGAAGCTCACGCTCGCCTCGCGCGATTTCCTCGATTCGCCGCCCGCAGATTTTTGCGACCACGGCTTTCTTCACGTGCGCGGAGATCTTCACGTCACTCGCGACGAGCTGCCGGAGGTGCCCCCTGAAGTCGAATCGCGAATCGTCGAACGTGCTGAGCTCGAGCGGCTCGTCCCGGGAATCCGGCCGGGGTGGAACCGCGCTTTGTTTGAGCCGGGTTGCGCCGACATCGACGTGGCTGCGCTCCATGCCGCATTTCTGAGGCAGTTCCGGCGTGGCGGTGGGACGATCGCGACAGGCGCTCGAGTCTCACGGGCGGAGCGGAATGACGGTGGCTGGACGATCACGACCGAAGACGGATCGCAGTTCAGCGCATCGATCCTGGTCGATGCGGCAGGCGCCTGGGCCGACGACGTCGCCCGCGCCGCCGGCGCGCTGCCGCTGGGCATCGCGCCCAAGCGCCGTACACTCGTCCAGCTTCGGGTCGGCCGCAGCGGATTGAAGGAGCTGCCGCTGGTGGATGGCGCCGACGGAAGCTTCTATTTCAAGGGCGAAACCGACAATTCGATCTGGCTCAGCCCGCACGACGAAATTGAAAGCGATCCATGCGACGCCGCGCCCGAGGAGATCGACATCGCTGTCGCCATCGACCGGTTCGAGCAGGTGGTCGACTGGCCGATCGAGCGCGTCGAGCGCAGCTGGGCGGGGCTGAGGAGCTTCGCTCCCGACCGGCTTCCGGTCTACGGCTTCGACGCCGACGTGCCGGGATTCTTCTGGTGCGCGGGGCAGGGCGGGTTCGGAATCCAGACGGCGCCCGCGGCGGCGAAGATGGCGGCGTCAGTGTTGCTCCGCGAAGAACCCGACGCGATGATCGCGCACATCGACCCGGAAATTTTTTCGCCCCGAAGATTCGAACGCTGATGTTTACAACCGATGATGGCGGCGCTGGTCGTCGGCTTCGGCGCAGGCGAGCGCATCGACCCGGTCGTTTTCGGGATGGCCGCTGTGGCCTTTCACCCAGCGCCACTCGATCCTGTGCGGCTCGGCTGCGTCGATCAGCGCCTGCCACAGCTCGGCATTCTTGACCGGCTTCCTGTCCGAGGTCCGCCAGCCGTTGCGCTGCCAGTTATGGATCCAGCGGGTGATCCCGTCACGGACGTAAATGCTGTCGGTGTGAAGCTGCACCCGGCATGGCTTCTTCAGCGCTTCGAGGCCGCGGATGGCCGCGAGCAGCTCCATCCGGTTGTTGGTGGCCAGTGGCTCGCCGCCCGACAGTTCCTTCTCGCGCGCGCCCGCGCGGATCAGAACGGCCCAGCCGCCCGGGCCTGGATTCCCGCGGCAGGCGCCGTCGGTGAACATTTCGATGAGCGGAAGTTCCAATGCCATTTCCGGGACATCGCGAGCACGTGAACGAATGTCACGTGATTCTTCGGTGCGGAGTTCACCAGTTGTTCAGAGCCACTTGCAGCAAATGGCATTTGCATCATTGTTTTAGGGGGTTGCGGATGATCTTCACGGCACTGGCGCTTGCTGTTGCATCGGCCTCGCCTGCCCAGCCGCTGACGCATTGCCGTTTCACCGGCAATGACAGCCATTGGGTTGGCGACTGTGGTCATATTTTCGATGAGACACCGCGGTTCGCGCTTTCGCGCACAGACAAGATCACGACGGGGAAATGGCGCAGCGATGCTGCTCCGCAACAGGTGTTTTCCGGCCAGCTCTTCGAAAAGGACGATGATTACCCGGTCGAGCTGGAACTGTACGATCACCATTCGGGCATCATCCGGACCGAATATGGCTGGCACACGGTAAGTCATTTCAAATCGTCGGCCACCAAGATCGATTTCGATATGGATGCCGTGAATGAAGTCGAGCCAAATGAACTGGACCTCAAGATCATCGAACGGGCGGCTTCGATTCTGAAAACTCCAGACGTCTGGAATCGCGCAGACAATCGCGTATGCAAGGTCGCTGCGCCGACCCAGAGCTTCTATTGTGCTGTTGCGAAGGCGAGTGTCGAAGTGACGGGCGGCTTCAATCATCGCCGGCCGGCCGCTGAGCTGGTTCGCGCAATCGTCGAGGATCGAACGAAGGGGCGGCCTTACCACCATCGCCTGATGGATTTTAACAACGACCCGACGACTACGTTGACCGACATCCAAAGTATCTTTTCAGAGGCGGAAAAGCAGATTGAGACCCACACGGCTCATCTGACTTATTGAATTGGCGGCGCAGGACTGCCTGGTTGTCAGGCAACCAGCTCGCGCGGGAGCTTGAAGATCATCCGTTCGGGGCTGTGGTCGGCGATTTCCTCGGTCACCTCGAACCGCTCGCCGAGCGCGTCGACCACCTCGCGAACCAGGACTTCCGGGGCGGAAGCACCGGCAGTCAAGCCCACAGTCCGCGGCTCGCCCAACCATTCCCAGTCGATATCGGCCGCGCGCTCGATCAGCCGTGCCGGGACGCCGATCCGCTCGGCGACTTCGGCAAGCCTCAGCGAGTTGCTGCTGTTGGGCGCGCCGATCACCAGCATCCGGTCGCATTCGCCGGCGATCGCCTTGACTGCGGCCTGGCGATTGGAGGTCGCGTAGCAGATGTCCTCGCTCCGCGGTGCGCGGATCATCGGGAAGCGGCACTTCAATGCCTCTACGACGGCCGCCGTGTCGTCGACCGACAGCGTGGTCTGGGTAAGAAAGGCGAGATTCCCCTCATCTGGCACCTCGACGGTGCCGGCATCAGCCACCGTCTCGACCAGCGTGATCGCCCCATCAGGCACCTGTCCGAAGGTGCCGATCACCTCGGGATGGCCGGCATGACCGATGAACAGGATATGGCGACCCTCGTCGATCAGCCGCTGCGCCTGGCGATGGACCTTGGACACCAAGGGACAGGTCGCATCGACGTAGGTGAGCCGTCGGCTTTCGGCCTCGGCGGGCACCGATTTCGGAACGCCGTGCGCCGAAAACACGACAGGCCGGTCGTCGGGTACTTCGTCGAGCTCATCGACGAACACCGCGCCCATGTCGCGCAGGCGCTCGACGACGAAACGGTTATGGACGATCTCGTGCCGCACATAGACCGGCGCCCCGAAGCGCTCGAGCGCGAGCTCGACGATCTGGATCGCGCGGTCGACCCCCGCGCAGAACCCGCGCGGAGCGGCGATGAGGACGCGAAGAGGAGGCCGGTTCAGCATGCAGACAGCGAGATAAGCCTTCGCTTGCAGCCATAGAAGGGGCTTCCTATGAACGCGCACATCCTATTCCGCCCTCGTAAGGACTTGCCCCTAGTGAAGCTTCGCCTCGCCGCCCTTGCTGCCATAATTCTGCTCAGCGCCTGCCGCCACGCCGGCGATCTCACGGCCGATAACGGCGGCGGCGTCTACGCCGTGCGCAGCGCCTGCCCGATTCCGGGCATTCCTGCGGCGACCGGCGACGTCACCCTGTTCAATCCGCCGCAAAGCACCGATTCGCGCGCGATCGACGTGACCGCCGCGATCACGGATCTTCGCGCCACTTGCCAGGATTCGGGCAACGACGTCGTCTCCACCGCGACCTTCACCATCATCGCGCTGAGGAGCAGCCCCGGCCCGGCGCGGCAGGTCGTTCTGCCTTATTTCGATGTGGCCCTGCGCGGCGGATCGTTCGTCGCCGCGAAGCAGGTCGGCCAGGCCGTGATCAATTTCCCGGCTGGAAACCTTCACGGCTGGGCTCGGGTCCAGGCGACGATCCGGGTCAATCGCGGCGCCGCGACCCTTCCGGCGAACGTCCGCGCGATTCTGACTCGGCCGCGCAAGGGCGGTGAAACCGAGGCTGCAATCGACCCGATGTCCGATCCCGCTGTCCAGCGCGCCGTCGCGGACGCGACCTTCGAGCACCTGGTCGGCTTTGAGCTGACGCCGGACCAGATCAAGTATAACGCCACCCGCTAACGCGTTGACTTCGCTTACGCACGCGGCCAAGGGCACGCGCGTCGCCGGCGGCTTCACCGCTGCCGGAAGGCCGCGCGGGAGAGTATCCGTTGAAGCCCTCGGGCAGCGGCGGAACGCCGAAGGAGCAACCGCCCCCGGAATCTCTCAGGCACCGAGGACCGCGCGCGCCTGACAGTCTGGAAAGTGTCCGCCGGAGCCCAAAGAAAAGTGCGGGCGAAGGAGGGCCGCCGAAGGGGCAAAGCTCTCAGGCGCTCAAGACAGACGGGGGCGGCAGCTGAACCTCATTCGAGGCGTCGGCGGTCGCATCCTTTGCGGAGCGTTTTCAATGAGCAGGGAAGTCCACAACGGCCCGACCGACGCGACCCAGGCGCGCGGCACGCCCTATAGCGGCGATCCGGAAGGCGAAGCGGCTGCACCGCAGAGTCTCGACAAGCTCCCGCTCGACTGGTGGCACCGTGAGCATGGCGCCCGGATGGTCCCCTTCGCCGGCTATGAAATGCCGGTCCAGTACGAGGGGATCATCGCCGAGCACCTTTGGACGCGCGAGAAGGCGGGGCTGTTCGACGTCAGCCACATGGGCCAGCTGCTGATCCACGGCATGAACGCCGACACGGCTCTCGAGAAGCTGCTTCCGGCCGACCTCCAGTCCGCGCGCGACATGAACCCCAAATATTCGCTTTTGCTCGACGAGGAGGGCGGGATCGTCGACGATCTCATGGCCACCCGTCGGGGCGAGGATTTCTACGTGGTGGTCAACGGCGCGACCAAAATCGGCGACATCGAGTACATGCAGCGCCGGCTTCCGGACGAGATCGTGATCGATCATATGAAGGCGCAGGCGCTGCTCGCATTGCAGGGGCCGCGCGCCGCCGAGGTGCTCGAGACGCTCGTTCCCGGAGTCAGCGAGCTCGGCTTCATGCAGGCAGGACCATTCCGTTGGAACGGCAACAATCTGTGGATCAGCCGTTCCGGCTATACCGGCGAGGACGGGTTCGAGATTTCGGTGCCGGCAAATGTTGCGACCGATCTCGCCGACGCCATTGTTGCCCATGAACTGGTCAAGCCGATCGGCCTCGGCGCACGCGATTCGCTGCGCCTGGAGGCCGGCCTGCCGCTCTACGGCCACGATCTCGATCACCACACCACGCCGGTGATGGCGGACCTCGTCTTCGCCATCAACAAGCGGCGGCGGATCGACGGCGGCTTCCCGGGCGCGATGCGGATCTTGGCCGAGCTCGAGAACGGTGCTCCGCAAAAACGGGTCGGCTTCGACATCGACGGACGCCAGCCGGTGCGCGAAGGCGCGCTAGTACTTGACGGCGAAGGCAACGAAGTGGGCAAGATCACCAGCGGCGGCTTCTCGCCCTCGCTGGAGCGGCCGATCGCCATGGGCTACGTCGCGGCGCATCTTTCCGAGCCGGGCGCCGCGCTCAAGCTCGAGCAGCGCGGCAAATTGTTCGACGCGCGCGTCGCACCGATGCCGTTCGTCCCCCACCGCTATCACCGCAAGGGAGCAGCCGCATGAGCCTCTATTTCACCAAGGAGCACGAGTGGGTCCGGGTAGACGGCGACACCGCAACCGTCGGTATTTCCGATCATGCGCAGGAGCAGCTCGGCGACATCGTCTTCGCCGAAGTGCCGGAAGCCGGCAAACGCCTCAGCAAGGGCGAGGAGGCCGCCGTCGTCGAATCCGTCAAGGCCGCTTCCGACGTCTATTCGCCTGTCTCGGGTGAAGTGCTGGAAGGCAATAGCAAGGTCGCCGACGACCCCTCGATCGTGAACAGCAATCCCGAAGGCGAGGGCTGGTTCTTCAAGCTGAAGCTCGACAACCCGGGCGAACTCGACGGCCTGATGGACGAGAACGCCTATCGCGAGTGGGTGAAGACGCTTTGAGCGAAGGCGCCGTCTCGACCAGCAAGTGGGACCCCGCAGAATATGCCCGCGTCGGCGCGTTTGTCGCCGAGCTCGGGCAAGCGGCGTTTGATCTTCTGGACCCGAAGCCGCGGGAGCGGATCCTCGACGTCGGCTGCGGCGAGGGGGGTCTGACCCAAAGGATCGTCGAGCGCGGCGCAACTGTCCTCGGCATCGACAATTCGCCCGAGATGGTCGCAGCGGCACGCGCCAAGGGTGTCGATGCGCTTCTGCTCAACGCGGCCAACATGCAGTTCTTCGCCGAGTTCGATGCCGCTTTCTCGAACGCCACGCTGCATTGGGTCCTGGAGAAGGAACAGGCGGCAAGGGCGATCTTCCGTGCGCTGAAGCCGGGCGGTCGCTTCGCCGGCGAGCTTGGCGGCGAAGGCAATATTGCGCGCCTTCGCGAAGCGCTTGACACCGAGCTGGTCATCCGCGGCTACGTCCCGCCGACGGAAAGCTCCAACTGGTATCCCTCGCCGGAGGAGTTCGCGTCAGTCTATGAAGCTGCGGGATTCAACCATATCGATGCGCGGCTGATCGAACGCCCGACTCCGCTCGACCACGGAATCGACGAATGGGTGGTGACCTTCCGCAAAGGCTGGCTCGACCGCGCCGAAGTGCCTGAGGCGGAGCGCCCGGAGATCGCCGCCGCAGTCGCCGACCGCTTCGGCTCCAACGTCGCCGATTACGTCCGCCTCCGCTTTATCATGAGAAAGCCTGTCTGATGCGTTACCTGCCGCTGAGCGACGCCGATCGTAGCGAGATGCTGCGCGTGATCGGCGCCGGCTCGATCGACGAGCTGTTCCGCGACGTGCCCGAAGAGGCGCGCCTCAAGGGCCCGATCCACGGCCTTCCGATGCACGCCTCGGAATTGGCGGTCGAGCGGCACATGGCGGCGCTGTCGAGGCTGAACATGGTCGCGGGCGACGTGCCATTCTTCCTCGGTTGCGGCGCCTACCGGCACCACATTCCGGCGAGCGTCGATCATATCATCCAGCGCGGCGAGTTCCTGACCAGCTATACGCCCTACCAGCCCGAGATCGCTCAGGGCACGCTGCAGATGATGTTCGAGTTCCAGACGCAGGTCGCGCGCCTGTTCGGCTGCGAGGTCGCCAACGCCTCGATGTACGACGGGTCGACGGCGATGTGGGAAGCGATCCTGATGGCGCACCGGATCACGCGCCGGAACAAGACCGTGATCTCGTCGGGCGTTCACCCGCATTATGTCAGCGTCGCGAGCACGATGGCGCAGTTCAGCGAGGATGCGCTTGCGACGACCCCGCCCGAATTGAGCGCCGATGGCGATACCGAGCGGCTGATCGCCAAGGTCGACGACCAGACCAGCGCGGTGGTGGTCCAGTACCCGGACATTCTCGGCCGGATCACCGACCTGACTCCGATCGCCGAAGCAGCGCATGCCGCCGGCGCGTTGCTGATCGCAGTGGTGACGGAGCCTGTCGCGCTGGGACTGATCAAATCTCCCGGCGAAATGGGCGCGGACATCGTCGTCGGCGAAGGCCAGAGCATCGGCGTCGGGCTTCAGTTCGGCGGCCCGTACGTCGGCCTGTTTGCCTGCCGCGAAAAGCACGTGCGTCAAATGCCGGGGCGGCTCGCCGGCGAGACGGTCGATGCGGAGGGCAAGCGCGGCTTCGTCCTGACCCTCTCGACCCGGGAGCAGCATATCCGCCGCGAGAAAGCGACGTCGAACATCTGCACCAGCTCGGTTCTGTGCGCGCTTGCCTTCACGGTGCACCTCACGCTGCTTGGCGAGAAGGGGCTGCGCCAGCTCGCTCAACTGAATCACGCGCGCGCGTGCGAGGCCGCGGACCGACTATCGGCCATTCCGGGTGTGAGCCTGGTCAACGACAGCTTCTTCAACGAATTCACGCTCAAGTTGCCGGTCGAAGCACGTCCGGCAGTTCACGCGTTGGTCGAACGCGGAGTACTCGGCGGAGTGTCGCTCGGACGGCTGTATCCGGGCGTGGAGGCGGTTCAGAACGGTCTGGTGGTCGCGGTCACGGAAACCGTCACCGACGAGGACATCAGCGCGTTCGAAGTCGCGCTGAAGGAGGTGGTCCAATGACCGTCAATCCTTCGGGCTGGCGGCCCTTCGCGCCTGCGAACGAGCAGGGCGAGACGCATACGGTCACCGGCAACCGTGCGCTGATGCTCGAGGAGCCTTTGATCTTCGAGATCGGCACCACGGAACAGACGGGGGTCGATTTTCCTTCCCTCCCTGGAAGGGAGGGATTGAGGGTGGGTGCGGAGCGCAGCTCCGCGTCGGGCATTGAGCCCGCCGCTGCGCTACCCACCCCTAGCCCCTCCCTTGGCAGGGAGGGGAGGCTGGGCGGCCTCGACCGTAACCGCCCGATCGGCCTTCCCGGCCTCTCCGAGCCCGAGACAGTCCGCCATTACACGCGGCTGTCGCGCCAGAATTACGCGATCGACCTCGGCCTGTTCCCGCTCGGTTCGTGCACGATGAAGCACAACCCGCGCCTCAACGAGAAGATCGCGCGGATGCCGGGGTTCGCCGACGTTCACCCGCTTCAGCCTCAGGAGACCGTGCAGGGCGCGCTGCAGGTGATCAATGAGCTCGCCCTCTGGCTGCTCGACCTCACCGGCATGTATGCGGTGGCGATGAGCCCGAAAGCCGGTGCTCACGGTGAGCTGTGCGGTCTGCTCTGCATCCGGGCGGCCCTCGAAGCGCGCGGCGACAAGCGCGAGGTCGTGCTGGTGCCGGAGAGCGCCCACGGCACCAACCCGGCGACCGCCGCCTTCGCGGGCTATCGCGTCGAAAACATCCCCGCGAACTCCGCCGGACGGGTCGACCTCGAAGCGCTGAAGGCGCGGCTCGGGCCGGACGTTGCCGCGGTGATGATCACCAACCCCAACACCTGCGGGCTGTTCGAGCCTGACATGAAGGCGATCAGCGACGCGGTCCATGCGGCAGGCGCATTCGTTTATTGCGATGGCGCCAACTTCAACGCGATCGTCGGCAAGGTCCGACCGGGCGATCTTGGCATCGACGCGATGCACATCAACCTGCACAAAACCTTCTCGACGCCGCATGGCGGGGGAGGGCCGGGCTCCGGGCCCGTGGTCCTATCGAGAGCGCTCGCGCCTTACGGTCCGCTGCCGTTCGTCGCGAAATATGCCGACGGCAGCTTCAAGGTAGTGGAGGAGGAAAGTGCCGCGGAAGAGCATCCGAACGCCTTCGGCCGGATGGTCGCGTTCCACGGGCAGATGGGGATGTTCACGCGCGCGCTCGCTTATATTCTGAGCCACGGTGCGGACGGGCTGAAGCAGGTTGCTGAGGACGCCGTGCTCAACGCCAACTACATATTGAGAAGCCTCGAAGGCATGCTCGACGCGCCGTTCGCCAAGAGCGGTCCGTGCATGCACGAGGCGATCTTCTCGGACAAAGGCTTCGCCGGCGACATCAACACGCTCGACCTCGCGAAGGCGCTGATCGACGAGGGCTTTCACCCGATGACCATGTATTTCCCGCTGGTCGTCCACGGAGCGATGCTGGTCGAGCCGACCGAGACTGAATCGAAGGGCAGCCTCGACCAGTTCATCGCCGCGCTTCGCTCGATCGGCGAGCGGGCGCAATCGGGCGATGAAAGCCTCAAGGCAGCGCCGATCTACGCTCCGCGCCGGCGGCTCGACGAGACGCTCGCTGCGCGCAAGCCGGTGCTGACCTGGCGCGAGCCGGACGCGGCGCAGGCGGCTGAATAGGCTTCAAGGGGGGCATGAATGCAGGTTCACACTCAACCGATCCACCAGACCTGGATCAGTTATGCGATTACGATCGGGATCATCGTGGTTGTGCTGGCGCTGCGAATGCGCCGGATGGGCAAGATGCGCCCGCTTAAGCTCGGAAGCCTGTGGATCGTCCCGGCGATGTACCTCGTGGTCGCCGCGCTGATGTTCTTCCAGCTTCCGCCGACCGGCTGGGTGGCGATCGCCTCGGCGGCCGGTCTTCTCATCGGTGCGGCAGTCGGATGGCAGAGGGGCAAAATGATGCACATCCATGTCGATCCCCAAACGCACGCGCTCAATCAGAAGGCCTCGCCCGCGGCGATGTTCTTCCTCGTCGGGCTGATCATCGTGAGAACCGGCGCTCGGAGCGTTCTCGGCCAAACCGGAGGCGTCAGCCCGGCGATGCTGACCGACCCGCTGATCGCATTCGCCCTTGGAATGTTCACTCTTCAGAGGGTTGAGATGTACTTCAGGGCCAAGCGCCTGCTCGAAGAGGCGCGGGGCGGCGCCTGATGGATGGCGAGCGCTTCTACGAAGCGCCTGTCGGGCCCGACGCCCGGCGCTCGGCTCCGGCCGCTCTCAGGAATCGCGAACCGATTGCAAGGGTGCTTGCCGAATGGCTTCCGGAGCGCGGCCTCGTCCTGGAAATCGCCAGCGGCTCGGGCGAGCATGCGGTTTATTTCGCCGAGCATTTCCCGAAGCTGGAGTGGCAGCCGAGCGATATCCACCCCGACGCGCTCGGCTCGATTCTGGCGTGGCGCGATTCGGCCGCGCTTCCCAATCTCCTCGAGCCGCTGATCATCGATGCCGCTTCCAGCGACTGGCCGGTCAGCGGGGCCGATGCAGTGCTGAGCATCAACATGGTCCACATCAGTCCGTGGGCGCGCGCGCTCGGGTTGCTGGCAGGCGCGGCGCGCCTCCTTCCGGCGCGCGCTCCGCTCATTCTCTATGGACCATGGATCACCGACGCGATTCCGACTGCGCAGAGCAACCTAGACTTCGACTCGAGCCTCAAGCGACGCGATCCGGAGTGGGGACTTCGCAGGATCGAGGATTTTGCCGCGGCCGCCGCAGATCGCTTCGAGCTCGCCGAAACCAGGACCATGCCGGCCAACAATATGATGCTGCTTTTGCGCCGCCGTTAAACGAAGCTTTACTATGCGGCGCTATCTTCCCGGGCATGGACGAGAGCAGCAACCTGACCAGCCGGCGCTCGCGCCGGGCGCCGGTTCTTCTTACCGCAGCGATCGAGGCTGACGGCGCGCGTTTTCAGGTGAAGCTCCGCAATCTCTCCGAAGAAGGGGCGCTGATCGAGTCTGATTCGCTTCCGAGCGAAGGGTCGGCAGTCGTGTTCGAGCGCGGCGAGCTTCGGCTCAAGGGGCGGCTCGTGTGGGTCGAGGGCCGCTACGCCGGTGTTGCATTCAACCAACCGATCAAGGCCGAGCAGGTGCTTCGGAACATTCCTCAGGCCAAGTCGAAGTTGAAGCCGGAGTTCCGCCGGCCGGGGCTCGTCTGCCGCCCGCTCAGCGCGTACGAGCGCCGAATGCTCGAGCGCTGGATGACCGCGTCGCCGATGGGCGAGCTCGGCGAATAATTAGCCGAGCGCGCTTCGGTGCTGCTCGAGGTCCTGCTGCTCCTGAAGCCACGCAACCAGTTCGGACAGGGGCAGCGTACGGTTGAACCCGATCCCGTAAAGCTGGTCTCGTCTCCACTTCACGACGCCTGCCGCCGGCGTCAGCCCTGGAAGGGTCACAACCACATCCGCGCCGGGCGTAAGAGCGGCCTTCGATTGAATGCACGTTCCGCCCTGCGAGACATTGACCGCCTTCGCACGCGTGACGTTCGCGTCCTGCCGAATCCACGCGGTCGCGTCGACTTCGATCCGCGGCAGGCGCGGTCTCGGTCCGCCAGCATCCGGAGCGAGCAGGGCGACGACGTCGATCGGCGCTTCGAACGCGACGCCTGTCAGTCCGTTCTCGACCCATTGGACCACGCCGCTGATTGGGTCGCCATGCTTCAGCTCGATCGAGAGGGATGCTCCGACCGGGACGTCGGAATAGGCTCGGATCATCATTCCGCCCGCGGAAATGTTCCGGATCAGGCATAGCTCGCGCCGCTCGGCGACAACGATCGCGCCGACCCGCAACAGGCTGAGATAGCGCTCGCTGCTCCGCCGCTCCGGCCGCTCAGGTGCGGCACTGGCGAGTGAGTAGAGGGTGCTTTCGACCGATCGATCTTCCAATGTGCGGCTCCGAGCGATTACAAAAAACGCAACTCGAGTTGCCCCTCGGCCCGGCAAAAGCCGGTCCGCCCCACAGTGCCCATTGGATATCAGCCAAGCCTTACCAGTTCCTTTCCCTGCCGAGGTCGGATTGCCGTGCCGAAGGGCACGTCCTAAGGTCTGCGCCGGAGGCCGTTGCCTATGATCCGCTGTGCGATGCTGGTGTTTTGCGCGCTTTCGACCAGTTCGATTTCGGCCGCCCCGCCGGCGCCATCCGTTGCGCCTGCACCGGCCCGGCAAATCGACAACAGCACACAGACGCAGGACGTTCGGTTCAAGACCGAGGATTTCGACCGGATGACCGTTCCAGTGACGGTTTCCGGCGCGGGTCCTTTCCGCTTCCTCGTCGATACTGGCGCGGACCGCACCGCCATATCGGCCGAACTTGCAGCGAGGCTGAAGCTGTCGAGCGGGCCGGACGCGCGAGTTCACAGCATCGCTGGAGTGAGCACCGTGTCCACCGCGGAGGTTCCAGACCTCCAGCTGACTCGCAAAGCGACCCGGGTCATCGACGCGCCGCTGCTCGCCGCGGCGAATATCGGCGCAGACGGAATCCTCGGCACGGATTCGCTGCGATCCGACCGCGTCGAATTCGACTTCGCCGGCCAGACCATGGCGATCGTGCCTTCCTCCAGACCCCAGGTTCAGGAAGAACCGGGAGCGATCGTGGTGCGTGGCTATCGGCGCAACGGCCGGCTGGTCGTCGCCGACGCGACCGTGAACGGCCGCCCGTTGACGGTCGTGATCGACACCGGCTCGCAGATATGCATCGGCAATCTGGCGCTCCGGCGTGAGCTGCTCGGAAAGAACCTCATCGATCCGGCCAGGAAGGTCGACCTCCAGTCGGTCACCGGACAGACGCTGAGTGGCGATTACATGTTCGTGCGCGAACTCGATGTGGGCGGGATCGGGTTGAAGAACCTCGCCATCGTCTTTGCCGATGCACATACGTTCAAACAGCTCGGTCTCGATCGCAAACCGGCGCTGCTCCTTGGAATGAACGCGATGCGCGCGTTCAAGAAGGTTTCGATCGACTTTGCCAATCTGAACTTCCGAGTTGTCTTGCCGGAGGAAGGCGCCCTCACCGAAGTGGCCGAGGCCCGGGCCGATTGAGCGGGCTGGCGTGCTTCAGTCCGGTTGAGGAGGTGTGCGGTTGCTGATCTACTGGCTTCTCTTCGCCTTTTTCGCCGTCGGCGCCTTCGTTGCTCCGCTCAATCTCGCGCCACTCTATTCGACTCCGCACGGCCCCACCCCTCGGGGTCCGTCGCAGTTCCGGCTCGCCTTCATCGTCGGGGCGATCGCCACCATCTGCATGATCGGGCTGCGTTACAGGGTGGGTCCTGACTGGGACACTTACGCCGGCATCTTCGAAATGGCGCGCACCGACTATTTGTCCGCGGCGCTGAAGCTGGGCGATCCGGGCTACGAGGCGCTCAATTGGATCTCCTATCAGGTCGGCGCGGACATATGGCTCGTCAATCTGTTCTCGGCCGCGATTTTCGGGTGGGGATTGTTCCGCTTTTGCAGCGCTCAGCCGGCACCGTGGGTCGCTGCGGCAATCGCGGTTCCGTATCTGATCATCGTCGTCGCCATGGGCTACACCAGGCAGTCCATCGCGCTTGGCGTCCTGATGGCCGGGCTGGCGCGTCAGGGCCGAGGTGCGTCAGTCCTGAACTTCGCCATCTATGTGGCGGTCGCCGCGACCTTCCACAAAACCGCCGTTGTGGTCTTCCCGCTCGTTGCTCTGGCGGGGAGAGGAAGCAAGTTCATCGGATTCCTGATCGCGGTCTGCGCTAGCGTTCTGCTCTATGATTCATTCCTTCAAAGCGCTGTAAACAGCCTGATCCAGAATTACATCGACGCGGATTATTCGTCGCAGGGTGCGTTCGTTCGAATTGCGATGAACTTGCTGGCGGCCGTGCTGCTCTGGGTGTTCAAGGGAAAGCTCGGCTTTTCGCCCCACGAATTCAAAATCTGGCGAAATTTCGCCTTCGCGGCGGTCCTGTTCATCATCCTGTTCGCCGTGATTCCCTCGTCCACCGCGGTGGATAGGATGTCGCTCTACATCATTCCGCTGCAGCTGGCGGTGCTCACGCGCGTCGCGTTGCTCGGGCGTCATCGCACATCCGGAATCGCCGGCGTGCTGCTTTACATGTTCGCTGTCCAATATGTGTGGATGAACTTCGCCCAGCATGCGAGATACTGGGTGCCTTATCAGCTTTATCCATTCTAGGGCGACGGTCGGAGCATCACGGTGAAGGGCATGATTTTGGCGGGCGGCAGCGGAAGTCGCCTCTATCCGGCGACGCTTGCGATTTCCAAGCAGCTCCTGCCCGTGTTCGACAAGCCGATGATCTATTATCCTCTCGGCGTGCTCATGCTGGCGGGGATCCGCGACATCCTCCTCATCACCACGCCGGCCGAGGTGGACCGCTTCCGCGGCCTGCTTGGGGACGGAAGCACATATGGACTGCGGCTCAGCTATGCCGAGCAGGACCAGCCGCGAGGACTCGCGGATGCGTTGGTCGTCGGCCGCGACTTTGTCGGGCGTGACAGGGTTGCTCTGATCCTTGGCGACAACATTTTCTATGGCGCGGGACTGATCGAGCTGCTGCGCAAGGCCACGGCGGACGCGGCTGGCGCGACCATTTTCGCGTACGCGGTAGACGATCCGCAACGCTATGGCGTGGTTGAGCTGGACGGGGCCACCGGCCGTCCGCTCTCGATCGAGGAGAAGCCTTCCGAGCCGAAGTCGAACTGGGCCGTGACGGGGCTTTATTTCTACGATCATCAAGCGGTCGACATCGCTTCCGTGCTCAAGCCGTCGAGCCGCGGCGAGCTCGAGATTTCCGACGTCAACCGCGCATATCTCGAGCGTGGAATGTTGCGGGTCGAGCGCCTGGGGCGCGGTTATGCATGGCTCGACACCGGCACTCACGACAGCCTGCACGATGCGGGCTCGTTCGTACGCACGATCGAGAAGCGTCAGGGCCTGAAGGTCATGTGCCTTGAGGAAATCGCGCTCGAGCTTGGGTATCTCGAGCCGGACGATCTTCGGCGTCGCGCCGATCAGCTCGGCAACACCGACTATGCATCTTATCTCCGCCGCCGGGCAGCCGAGCATGACAATGGTTGAGATCTCCGAACTGGAGCTCGAAGGGGTGCTTGAGCTGCGGCCGCGGCGATGGCCGGACGAACGCGGCTCTTTCTCGGAAGTCTGGAGGGACGACTGGCTGGTTGTCGAAGGGTCGAGCGTTCGCTTCGTCCAGGACAACCATTCATTTTCAAGGAAGCGCGGAGTGGTTCGCGGGCTGCATTACCAGCGTCCGCCGGCGGCTCAGCACAAGCTCGTCCGTGTAACCCGCGGCTCGGTCTTCGATGTCGCCGTGGACATGCGCGCTGCGTCGCCGACCTTCGGCCGCTGGGTCGGCAAGACCCTCTCCGCAGCCGAGTGGAATCAATTGTTCGTCCCGATAGGATTCGCGCATGGTTTCGTGGCGCTCGAGGACGAGACCGAGGTGCTTTACAAGGTCAGCGCGGCTTATTCTCCCGAACATGAGCAGTCCGTGCGCTTTGACGATCCCACGATCGCAATTTCCTGGCCGGTGGAAGGCGATGCCCTGACTGTCTCGCCGAAGGATCTGGCGGCTCCCTTCCTCCTCGACATCGACAGCGGATTCTGATGGGATCGATAAAGCGAATCCTGGTGACGGGCGGGGCCGGGTTCATCGGAAGCGCGGTCGTGCGCCACCTCGTCGGCTGCGGCTACCGCGTCATCAACCTGGATAAGCTCACTTATTCCGGCAATCTCGACTCGCTCGGTACGGTTGCGGATTCGCCCAACTATCGCTTCTACCGCTCGGACATCGTCGATCAGGGGGCGGTTGCGGACCTCCTCCGGGAAGAGCGCCCCGACGCAATCATGCACCTCGCCGCCGAAACTCACGTCGACCGCTCGATCGACGGGCCAGCCGAATTCGTCCACACCAACGTGGTGGGGACGTTCAGCATGCTGAACGCGGCGCTCGGCTACTGGCGCGGCCTTCCGAGCGATCGGCGGTCGACTTTCCGGTTTCATCACATCTCCACGGACGAGGTGTTCGGGCAGCTCGATTTCGTCTCGGAGCCATTCACCGAACAATCGCCTTACGAGCCCTCCTCGCCTTATTCGGCCTCCAAGGCGGCGGCGGATCACCTGGTTCGGGCGTGGAACGTGACCTATGGGTTGCCTGTCGTCCTTACCAACAGCTCCAACAATTACGGTCCGTTCCATTTTCCCGAGAAGCTGATCCCGCTGGCGATCCTCAATGCGCTCGAGGGCCAACCCATTCGCGTTTACGGCAAAGGCGAGAATATTCGCGATTGGCTTTACGTTGACGACCATGCGCGTGCGCTCGAGATCGCGCTGACGACGGGACGGGTCGGCGAAAGCTACAATATCGGCGGCCGATCCGAGCGATCGAACCGCGAAGTCATCGAGATGCTCTGCGGCATCCTGGATCGCCGTCGGCCGATGGCGGACGGGCGGACTCATCGCGATCTGATCGAGTTCGTGCCCGATCGTCCGGGACACGACCTGCGCTATGCCCTCGATTGCAGCAAGGCCGAGAGGGAACTCGGGTGGAAGGCAAGCGAAACGTTCGAAAGCGGCCTCGAAAAGACGGTCGAATGGTTCCTCGAGAACGATTGGTGGTGGCGGCCGCTGCGGGAGCAGCGATATGCCGGTGAGCGCCTCGGTCAGAGGACATGAAAGTCCTGGTGACCGGGGCACGCGGTCAGTTGTCGCGGAGCCTGGTCGAAAGAGCCGCGGGACGCCCGGGAATAGAAATGATTGCGGTCGGACGGCCTGAGCTCGACCTCGAAGTTACGGGGAGCGTAGAGCGAGTTGTCGCGGAGATCGCTCCCGAAGTCATCGTCAATGCGGCCGCCTACACGGCCGTCGACCAGGCCGAGAGCGAGCCGGAGCGCGCCTTTCGAGTGAACGCCGAGGCGGCCGGCGAGCTCGCGTTCGCCGCCCGCGGAATTGACGCTCCCATCGTCGCGATCTCGACCGATTATGTGTTCGACGGCTCGGCGGCATGCCCGTACGACGAGACGGCTTCGCCAAACCCGCTGAACGTCTACGGCAGGAGCAAGCTTCTGGGCGAAGAGCAGGTGCGGCTGGCGAACCCACGCCACCTGATCCTTCGCGCCTCATGGATTTACAGCCCGTTCGGCCAGAATTTCGCGAAATCGATGATCTCTCTCGCAAAGGACCGTGATGAACTTCGGGTGATCGACGACCAGCGCGGGGCGCCGACTTCGGCGCTCGACCTTGCGGAGGGAATCCTGGTCGCTCTCGATCGTTGGCGGGCGGACGGTCTCGAAAGCCTCGTCGGGACCTATCACCTAGCAGGCGGCGAGGTGACAAGCTGGTACGGGTTTGCAGCGGGCATCATGGACGAATGCCGGAAACGCAATCTGCCGTCGGCGGAGGTTCGTCCGATCGCCACGTCCGAGTGGCCTGCGAAGGCTGCGCGGCCGGCGAACTCGATGCTCGATTCCCGCAAATTCAAACGCGATTTCGGCTATTCGGCCCGGCCATGGAAGCCGAGCCTGGCCGAGATGTTCGCGAGGCTGGTTTCGCCCGAGTGAATCGCGGAATCCTTTACATCAGCTACGACGGAATGCTCGAGCCGCTCGGGCAGTCGCAGGTGCTCGCCTATCTCGAGCGGCTCGCGCCGGGCCGCCGAATCCACCTGATCAGCTTCGAAAAGCCGCGGGACTGGAATGACAAGAAGCTCCGCGACAATATCGGGCGGCGCATCGCCGCTGCCGGCATCCGGTGGCATCCGCTCCGCTATCATAAAAGCCCAAGCGCGCCGGCGACGGCGCTTGACGTGGCGGCAGGAACCACCCTCGCGATCGGACTCGTCCTTCGGCACCGGATCGGAATCGTCCATGCAAGGAGTTACGTCCCGGGTCTGATGGCGCTAGCCGCAAAGCGGGCGACTGGAGCATCCTTCCTGTTCGATATGCGTGGATTCTGGGCGGATGAGAGGGTGGACGGCAATCTGTGGAGCGCGGGTGGCCGCCTTTATCGCGCGGCCAAGCGGACCGAGCGAAAGCTGCTGCTCGCCGCGGATCAGGTCGTGACGCTGACACACGCATCGGAGACGGAGCTGCGCGGCTGGCCCTATCTGCAAGGGAGAATGCCGCCGATCAGCGTCATTCCCACCTGCGCCGACCTCGATCGCTTCACGGTCCAGGGTCCGCCCCAGCGCGACCCGTTCGTGCTCGGTTACGTCGGCTCGGTCGGCACGTGGTACCTGCTGGACGAGATGCTGCGCTGCTTCGTCTTGCTACAAAGGCAGAAGCCGGGCGCCCGCTTGCTGATCGTCAATCGTGGAGAGCATCAGCTCATCAGAGAGCGGCTGGCGGCCGCGCAGATCGGCGAAGGGACCGTGGAGTTGACAGCCGCCGACCACGTTGATGTCGCCGATCACATCAATCGAATGAGTGCGGCGATGGCGCTGATCAAGCCGGCTTATTCGAAAATCGCCAGCGCCGCGACCAAGGTCGGCGAGTATTTGGGCTGCGGAGTGCCTTGTCTGGGCACGTCCGGCGTCGGCGACATGGAGCAAGTGCTCGAAGGCAACCGCGTCGGAGTCGCCTTGTCGAAATGGACCGATGGCGATCTCGAAGACGCTGTGGGGCGCTTGACGGAGCTCGCGCACGAAGATGGCGTTCAACAGCGGTGCCGTCAGGCGGCCATGGACATATTTTCGCTGGCGCACGGGGCCCAGGCTTACGCAGCAATCTACGACGCGCTTGGAGACCGAAGGTAGCCACAGGCTTGCGGAGAATTCATGAGACATTCCATGCGGCTATGCTAGCGCACCGTCGTTGGGACAGCGATCGCCAGTCAGGCCTGAGCGGGCCGGTCGTGACTACATCGATTTTGTAGCATGAGTCCCCGAGCGCTCCCGAAAAAGCGAATGCTCGTGCTGTGCCCTTATCCGATCGGAGTGGCGGCCGGCCAGCGGCTGAAGTTCGAGCAATATTACGACGATTGGCGGCGGCACGGATGGGACGTCGAGGTTTCGCCGTACATGGACCTTGCGCTCTGGTCGGTAGCGTTCAGCCATGGGGCATGGGCGGCGAAGATATTCGGCACGCTCAAAGGCTATTGGCGCCGAATCCTGGATCTCCTCCGGCTGCGCCGGTTCGACCTCATTTACTGCTTCATGTACGCGACTCCGATCGGTCCGGGCGCGGCGGAGAGGATGGTTCGCTTTCTCTCGAGGAAGCTGGTCTTCGATGTCGAGGACAATGTGCTCATTGGCCAGAACCTCGAGCGAAAGGACAACCCCAACTGGCTCCTCGGCTTGCTTCGCGGGAGGGCGAAGGCCGAGCAGCTGATCCGCACTGCCGATCATGTGATCACGAGCTCCCCCGCGTTGAACGCGCGATGCCTGGAAATCAATCGCGCTCGCGCATGCACCTACATATCCTCCTCGCTCGATCCGGAGCGGTTCGTTCCGGCGAGCCGTCCCCGCGGCGACGGCAAGGTGACGATCGGCTGGACAGGTACGTTCAGCTCGCGGCCCTATCTCGACTTGCTGCAGCCGGTATTTCGAAGGCTTGCGGAAAAGCGCGATTTCAGGCTGCGCGTGATCGGCAACTTCGACTACGCGCTTCCGGGCGTCGATCTCGATCTCGTTTGCTGGACGGCCGACCGCGAGGTGGAGGACCTGCAAGCCATAGACATCGGGGTCTATCCGCTGCCATTGGACGAATGGGTGAGCGGGAAGAGCGGCCTCAAGGCAATCCAGTACATGATGATGGGCATTCCCTGTGTGGCAACCGACGTGGGAACCACCCCGCTGATCATTCGCGACGGAGAGAATGGACTGCTCGTGCGGACGGAGGACGAATGGGTGGAGGCGCTCGAGCGCTTGATCGACGACCCTCGATTGCGAGTGCGGCTGGGCCAGCAGGCGCGACTGGATGCGGTCGCGAACTATTCGACTAACGCGATCGCCGCAGAGTATCGCAAGGTGCTCGATCAGGTCGTCAGCGAGCCGAGCCGATGAGCGGGGGAACACGAATCTACATTGCGGGGGCGGGCGGAATGCTGGGCGAAGCGTTCCATCGAGTCTTCGGCGAAGCGAACGAGCTCAAGTGCAGCGACATCGACGTTAACGCGCCGTGGCTGTCATATCTCGACTTCCGCGACTTCGATTCCTACCGGGCTGACGTCCTCGAGTTCCGGCCGGATTATCTCTTTCATCTGGGCGCCCACACCGACCTCGAATATTGCGAGCTCAACCCCGACGACGCGTATCGTACCAACACCCTTTCGGTCGAGCACGCCGTGTACATCGCAAACGAACTCGACATTCCACTGCTCTACATCAGCTCCGCCGGGATATTCGACGGCGGGAAGGAAACCTACGACGATTGGGATGCGCCCAATCCGCTGGGGCACTACGCGCGAAGCAAATATATGGGCGAGCAGTTCGTCGCCGGAAATTCCCGCAGGTACCTGGTGTGCCGAGCCGGGTGGATGATGGGCGGAGGCCCGGCCAAGGACAAGAAATTCATCCAGAAGCTCATGAGCCAGCTCAAGGAGGACTCGCGCGAGCTGTTCATTGTCGACGACAAGCTCGGCACGCCGACCTACACCCTGGACTTCGCCCGCAATGTCGAGCTGCTGCTCGGAACGCGACTTTGGGGCGTCTACAACATGGTCTGCGAAGGCGTGACCAGCCGTCTTGAAGTCGCGCGCTACATGATCGATGCGCTTGGCCTTGCCGGGGAGATCGAGATCAAGCCGGTTTCTTCGGAACATTTTGCCGCCCAATATTTCGCTCCGCGGCCTGCATCCGAGCGGCTGATTACAAAGAAGCTGGATCTGCGCGGCTTGAACGTGATGCGGGACTGGCGATCCTGCCTCAGCGAATATTTGGCGGAAGCTTACTCGGACTATCTTGCCGGTTCGGCGACCGCGCCATGATTGCCGCCGATGCGGGGCGCTGTGCCTTGGTACCAGGGCGCTGGACCGCTAATCCTTGCACGTCCGTGCCCCGCGGCTGATAAGATCATCCTGCCAGCCGAACCTTAGGTCGCGACGGGACAAGTAAATACTGATCGCCCAGCATCTCAGACAAACGCGCGCTTACCTGTCGGGTGAAGGGCTCGGGCCCTTCCTCATAAAATCGGTCGCGGGAAGCGCCGCGGTCCGCGTTTCGGCGATGGCCGCGAGCTTTTTCGTTGGAGTGCAGCTCGCGCATATGCTGGGCGTTTCGGGCTACGGCTATTACGGCCTCGCGCTTTCCATCGTAACTATCGCGAGCATCCCCGGAGAGCTCGGCATCTCGCGGCTCGTCACGCGCGAGGTCGCGGCGAGCGCCGCCGCCGCGGACGCTGCCGAGCTGTTCGGGGTGTTGCGCTGGGGAACCCGGCTGGCGACGAAACTGTCACTGGCGGCCATGCTGGCAGTTGGCGCAGCCGCCCTCATCATTGTGAGGACCAGGCCGATCCTCGGCGCTTGCCTGCTTGCCGCCGCGCCGACGATTCCGTTCATGACTCTCGCGCGCGTCAACGGGGGCGCCCTTCAGGGACTGCACCATATCGTTCGAGGGCAGATCCCGGCCAACCTGATCCGGCCGCTCCTTCTGTCCGTGGCCCTGCTCGCCGCCCATTTTTCGGGCGTCGCCGTCGGGCCGGTGGGGGCGATGGCGCTGTCATCCATGGCCGCCGCCATCGTGTTCATCTGCGCGCTGATCTGGCTGAGAGACCGCCTGCCGCCGCCCGCGCCGCCGCGTCCCCCCATGGGCAGGAAGTGGATCACGGCCTCCGTCGCCATGGCGCTGAACCAGGGCCTACTGACGCTGCAGTCCGAGCTGTCGATCCTGCTCATCGGATTGATCGCGACTCCCGCAGCGATCGGCCGGTTCCGAATTGCGACGGCAAGCGCCAATGTTGCCGCCGCCGCGGTGATGCTCGTCCTTCACGTGGGCTCGCCGGTGATCGCGAGACTGTACGCGGCGGGCGATCTCGAGCGCCTGCAGAAGAGCGTCACGGCCTTCGCTCGCCTTCAGGTGGCGGGCGTCGCGCTTCTCTGCGCACCGCTCCTTATCGCTCCAGAGCTGTTGATTCGGCTCGTATTCGGGCCTTCTTTCGTTCCGGCGGCTCAAGCGTTGAGGATCCTCGCCGCCGGCCAGATCCTCAACGGGTTCTTCGGCCTCAACGGAACGGTTCTCACGATGTGCGGGCTGGAGCGGCGCGTGACTCGCGCGATGGGCGTGGCCCTGATGGTCAACATTGTCCTGGTTCCGTTTTTTCTTCTCGCGGTGGGCATCGCCGGCGCAGCGGCCGCGATGGTGCTTTCAACCCTGACGTGGAACCTCATCGCCTGGCGGGATTCGAGGCGGCTGCTCGGAATCGAGACGGCGGCTCTCCCGTTCCGCGGCAGATGAGCGCCGCGGCGCCGCCATCCGGGAGGGAACCGGCGGCGGCAACCTGCACAGTGCTCATCGGCATCCCGTCGTTCCGGCGACCGGAGGGGCTCAGAACACTCCTTCGTTCACTCGCCAAACTGGAAGATGTCGAAGGGCTTGCGATTGAGATCTTCGTCGCTGACAATGATCCGCGCGGGCGGGAAGCCGCCGCGGTATGCGACGAGGAAGCGCCCGATCTTGCGTGGCCCGTCCGGTCCGGAATCGTCGCGCAGCCGGGGATATCGGCGGCTCGCAATCGCATTATCGCGGAAGCGCGTTCGAGGAGCGCGGAATTTGTCGCCATGCTCGATGACGATGAAATTGCACAGCCCGGCTGGCTTTGCGCGTTGCTGGCAATGCAGCGGCGGACCTCGGCTGATGCGGTCGGCGGATTGGTGCGATACGAGTTCGCCAGTGCGCTGCCGCCCTCGATCGCGGCTTCGGGCTATTTGAAGACGGTCCCGCGACCCGCTGGAGAGGTCCCGATCCTGACGGCGGCGAACAACGTGCTGATCTCCTGCAAGTCCTTGCAGGCACTCGATTGGCCTGAGTTCGACCACCGATTCGGGGCCAGCGGGGGTGAGGACACCGAATATTTTGCGCGCTTGCGCCGGAAGAGGTTTCGCTTCGCCTGGGCGCCCGATGCTCTTACGATCGAACATGTGCCGCTCGACCGGATGAATGAACGTGCGGTGCTGGCGCGGGCCTTTCGCACCGGCAACAACGAGGTACGAATTTATCTGGTCAACGGCTGGACCGGCGCAATCGGGGTGGCGATCGCGAAGGGCGCCGCTTTGATCCTCACCGCGCCGCTGTTCGCGCCAATCCTGCTCATTCGGTCTCGACGGCTGTGGCTGCTCGCGAAATGGGCATCGGCGGTGGGCCGGATCGCCGCGCTGCTTGGCCGAAGAACTTCTTATTACGGCACCTCATAGCGTCGGGAACTTCAACTCCGGGCTCATCCCCGCGACTGGCGCTGTGGCGGGCTTTTGCGTGCGCAAAACCAGAAAATGTATCCATTTTGAAGCAACCGGCCCTTCATCCGATAGATGCAGTAAGAAGGGCGCAGCGGAGCCCGACTGACTTGCCTGATTCCGATCAACGATCCCAGGAACGATCGAACGTCTTCCTTGCCGCCACGCTGCTTGGAGGAGCGAGGCCGACGGCGGTCCGCATTCGGAACATCTCGGTAAGCGGCGCCCTGGTCGAAGCGCCATCCCTGCCGTCGCCGGGCACGGCCGTGCGGCTCGTGCGCGGCGATCTCAGCGCCCGGGGAATGATCGCCTGGGTCAGCGCGTCGCACGGCGGCCTGACCTTCCTCGGGCCGATCGACGTTGAAGCATGGGTGAAGCGAGTCGGCCATTCGGGGCAGCAGCGGGTGGACGGGGTCGTTGCCGCCCTGCGCAGCTCGGGGCCGGTTCCACCTGACCTTCTTGATGGACGCGGCGCCGATACGCTGCGTTCGATCAGCGCCGAGCTCGACGAGGTCTGCGAGAATCTCGCAACGAGCGCGGAGGTGTCGATCGCAGTGGGCGAGCAGCTTCTCAAGCTCGATTCGATCGCGCACGCTCTTCGTCAAATCGCGAGCGACAGGACGCGCTGACGACGCGGCCTATTCCGGCATGATCATGAATTGTTCCCACCGGCCGTTCGCACCTGGTTCCGCATAAGTGATAAGCGTCAGACTGGGGTGGCCGGAATAATGGATCGTATAATTCCGGTTGACGAATCCTCCGCGAAGCCGCGGGGGACCGAGCATCTCGAAGGAAGTCGGCGCTCCCAACGGCTCGAGGCTGGCGCGATAATCCCCGAGCGTGGTCGGGCCGAAATAGAAGTTGAGATTCGGTGTGAATTTCGCCCGATCCACCGTTCCGGCGACGAGCGAACGGTAGACCCCCTCGACGTCGGCCATCCGGTCGCCTTCGCCCGTGAGCGCCGGTTCGGGGCTGTTGAGCACGATATTTTCGATTCCCTCGGTGAGCGTGCGGGTGGCTCCGGAAAATCCGAGTTGGTGAAGACGATGATTGCGTCCTTGGTGTCTGGATAGACGCTGTTCTGGGTGAGGAAGCCGACGGCCTCGCCGCCATGATCGATCACGTGCCGCTCGCGCGTATTATGATTGTAGACGCCGAGGCCGTAGCCGTTGGTGCGGCCGTCGGTGCGAAGCACCGGCGTTTCCTGCTCGCTCCAGTCGCGGGCGGGAATTAGCGCACGATCCATGCGCGCAATGTCCCACTTGGCGAGGTCGGCCGCGGTCATCGACAACTCGCCGGCTGCGTAGAGCCAGCCGCGGGCGGGCGGCTGTGCGATCCTGACGGGGCCGAGGGCGAAGCGGTGATAGCCAGCCGGAAACGCTGGGGTATTGGTATTGTCCTGATCGAGCGGGTGCATGCCCAAGGGCGCGAAGATGTGCTGATTGAGGAAGGTCAGGAGAGGTTCGCCGCTGACCTTTTCGACAATCATCCCGGCGACGACATAGCCCGTATTGCTGTACTGCCAGCGCGTGCCCGGCTGAAAATCCAACGGCTTCTTCGCCCATTTGTCCACGATGTGCTGCGGCGTCGTCGGCACCGTCATGTCGCTGAACAGATAATCCTGGGGCCAGAAATCCTGCAGTCCCGAGGTGTGCGAAAGAAGCTCGCGGATCGTGATCCGGTCGCCCTCGGTGATCCCCGGGATGTACTTCGAGACGGGATCGTCGAGGCTGAGCTTGCCTTCGTCGCGCAGCAGCAAGATCGCCATCGCGGTGAACTGCTTCGAGTTTGACGCGATCTGGTAGGGAAGGTCGGGACGCGCGGGCAGCCCTTCATTGGCTTTCCCGTAGGCCTTGTTGAAGACCAGCTGCCCATCGCGGACGATCGCGATCTCGGCGGACGGCACGCCGGTGTCCGTCAGGGTCTTGGCGACCAGCTGGTCGACCTTGGCGGATTCGGCCGGAGTGAGCGGCTGGGCGGCGGCGGGAACAGCGAGGAGCGCAAGCAGCGCGACTGGGAAGCGATACATGCGGCAAGCTTAGCGACGCCTGTTTCTCTGTCGAGTCCGCGCCGCGATGAGCTATAGCTTGGCTGCAGAAGGGGTAAGCTATGCTGAACTTGTTGGTCCTCGCTGCAGCTGCAGCGACTCCGCCAAGCGCGGTGCCCGCGATCGTCGGCGGACTCGAGGGCTGCTGGAACGCGCCGGGCCAGGTCATGGGAAAGGACGCTACATCCGTCGCTCGCGGCGATTGGCAGATTGGCCATCTCTATTTCGTGCTGCACCTGCGCTCGACTGGTGCGGCCCAGCCCTATGAAGCGGCGATCATCTATGGCGCCGAGCGAGCGGGAGCGCCGCCGGAATTGCAGCAGGCTGGTTCGATCGGCTCTTATTGGCTCGACACGTTCGGTGGCGCCGGTCCGGTCAAGACCATCGGAAGTGCTAGCGCGAACGGATTCACCGTCGCTTACGACTATGGAGACTCAGTTTACACAAACCGTTTCACTCGCGTCGGCAAAGGGTGGCAATGGACGATCTTGGCACACGACCGGGGTAAGCCCGAGAAGCTCTTTGCCGAATACCACCTCACTCCTGCGACCTGCAGCGGCATGAAGTTCGGCTTGTAGACCAGCCCATGCCGAGCAGCCGAACCATCGCCACCGCGCAGATCATCACCGGCATCGCGGCGGCCATCGCGCTGCTGCACTTCCTCGCGTCGATCCTCATTCCATTCGTGATCGCCTTCGTGCTGGCCGTTCTCGTGAACGCGCTTGTGCGCTTCATCCAGAGCCGTTGGGCGGCGGCGCCGAGCTGGGCTGTGTCACTGCTCGCCGGCGTGATCGTGATCGTCCTCGCCTCGGCTGGCATCTTCGTGATGGCGCAGGGGACGGTGCAGATGGTCGCCCAGGGTCCGGCGCTGGTATCACGGCTCGACGAGATCGCAGTCGGGCTAGGGCGGTCGCTGCACCTGAAGCAGCCGCTGCACCTCAGCGCGGTCGTTGGACAGGTCAGCGTCGCCGATGTCGCCGGGTTCCTGCTGTCGGGGATGCAGGGCCTGTTTTCGGGCTTGCTCCTGATGGTCGTCTATTTCGGGTTCATGCTTGCCGGGCGGCGGCGGATCGGAAGCAAGATCGAGGCGGCGGCCGGCTCCTCCTCCCGAGCGAGCGCCATCAACGAGACATTCACCCGGGTCGCCGCCGATATCGAAACCTATGTCTGGGTTCAGTCGATCACCGGCACGATCCTGACGGTTTCGGCCGCGGTCGTGATGCTCGCGGTCGGCCTCAACAACGTCCTGTTCTGGGTCGTGGTCTTCTTCCTGCTGACCTTCATCCCGAACATCGGCGTGACGATCGGCTCGATCGCTCCAAGCCTGTTCGCGCTCATCCAGTTCAACACCGTCTGGCAGGCGATCACGATTTTCGTGGCGATCCAGATCGTCGCCACGTTCGTCGGGAACTTCATCTATCCGCGGCTGCAGGCGCAGACGCAGAATATCGATCCCGTCGCGACTCTGCTTTCACTCGCCTTCTGGAGCTGGTTGTGGGGCCTTCCCGGCGCGTTCCTGGCCGTTCCGATGACTCTGATGGCGATGATGGTGTTTGCCCAGTTCCCGAGCACGAAGTGGGTCGCGGCACTGCTGTCCAACGATGGTCGGCCATTATTCCGTAAGAAAGCCCCGGAGCCGCCGGTCCGCAAATAGTTCAGGCTTTGGTTGCCGGCTGCTGGACCCATCCGGGTGCAGTGCGGAGGCGGCGCGCGCGATGGACGGTCAAGCCCGCGGAGCGCTGCCATTCGGCCATTTCGCTCACGGTCCAGGTGCGAACGCCGGGTCGGCTCTGGAGCGCGAAATAGAGACCCAGCAGGGCAGCGATTTGCCCGGTCTCTCCGGGCCGTTCGGAGCGGGCAGCGTCCTGGATCACGAACACCCCGCCCGGCTTCAGCGCGCGTGCAATGCGCTTGGCGAGCGCGCCGTTCTGCCCGGCATCGAAATGGTGCGCGAGGTTGGACATCAGGACGAGATCATACTGCTCGACGCCGAGGTCAGCCGTCGCCGCATCGCCCGCGCGATGCACGAGACGATCGCCTAATCCCTCCGCCGTCAGCAGCGGCGCGGCCGCTTCGATGGCGTCCGGCAGGTCCATCACCTCGGCGGAGAGCTGCGGATATCGCCGGCAGATTTCGGCGGCGAAATGGCCGTGCGAGCCGCCAAGGTCGAGCATGCGCGTTGCGTCTCGCGGGACGGGGACGCGGCGAGCGGCCTCGGAGCCCGCAATTCCGGCCAGCGCTCGCATGCCGCGGTGGTAGAGATTGCGGTCGTCAGTGGTCATCGTGTCATGAAAGTCGAGCGGACGCCCGCTGCGCACGAACTTCTCCAGAGTCTCGAGCCAGCGCCACTCAACGGTCTGTAGGAGCAGCTTGTCGCGCATGGATGAAGGCGTATCGCTGAGCAGCCAGCGGCTTCGCCGCGTCAGTGCGAAGCGGCCATCGCTGAAACGGAGATATCCGCAGGCCGCAAGCGCCTCCAGGAGGATTGCCGTCGCTGACGCATCCGATCTGCATATCGCCGCGACCTCGTCAGCAGTCCGTGGACCATGCGCGAGCGCATCGAAGATTTTGAGCTCCGCGCCGGTCATGACCGTTCGCGCCAGCAGCATCGCCGCGTGGGTGTCGAGGAGCGCGCGCGGTGCAATCTCGAACTTCAGCGCCACCCATTCGAGCAAAGACTGCGGAATGGCGCCGATCTTCATCGGGAGCCGCCGCGGGTGTAGTCCCGGTGAACCTTTTCGCACGCAGAAGGAACAGACTTCCGGCGAGACGTCATGACGCCGCTCCGATACCTCACGCCTTTCGCCTTTCTGGCTCTGCTGCCCTTGGGTGGGTGGCTGGGCGGAGCGTGGACGTTCATGGCCGCCGCCGCAACGCCGCTCTGCCTCACGAGCCTGGACGCGGTGCTTGGCGAGCACGAGGAGCGCACCGACTCAGCGGGCACGCTGCCGCGCTGGATCCCGCGCCTGTACGTCATCCTGCAGCTCGCCGCGACCGGCTGGGCGGCATGGTGGGTTAGCCGATCATCGACGAGCTTGGTGGAGGCGCTCGGGATCACCCTTTCGACAGGCGTTCTCACGGGCGTGTTCGGGTTCG
This sequence comes from Sphingomicrobium sp., assembly GCA_036273215.1. Classification (GTDB taxonomy): domain Bacteria; phylum Pseudomonadota; class Alphaproteobacteria; order Sphingomonadales; family Sphingomonadaceae; genus Sphingomicrobium. The sequence goes on along the minus strand of DASUIC010000044.1, from coordinate 8,157 downwards.
TCGCCGCCCATGAGCTGATCCACAGCCGCAGTCCCCGCGAGCGGGCGCTCGGTCTCGGTCTGCTCGGCACGGTGCTCTACATGCACTTCCGCGTCGCCCATGTGTACGGCCACCACAGCCGCGCCGCGACGCCCGACGATCCGGCCAGCGCTCGGCTGGGGGAAGGACTATACGCGTTTCTCCTGCGCTCCATCGCAGGTCAGTTCGGAGAGGCTTGGCACTTCGAACGGCGGCGCAGCGGCCGTAACCGCATGGTCGAATATCTCGCTATCGAAGCCGCTTTCCTGCTCGTCATTGGACTAGTGAGCTGGCGTGCCCTCGCATTTGCGATCGCGGTCGCGATGATCGCCGTCGCGCTGCTCGAGAGCTTCAACTATGTCGCGCACTACGGCCTGAGCAGACGGTTGCGACCGGACGGCCGCCCGGAATCGCTCGCCCCTCGGCACAGCTGGAACAGCGCCAGGCGGATGAACAATGCATCGCTGTTCAACATGGGCCGTCACAGCGACCACCATCGCCACATGGCTCGGTCCTACGAAGGGCTGGAGCCGCTCAATGGAGCCGCCGAGCTTCCCTCGGGCTACGCAGCGGCTCTCCTTACCGCACTGGTCCCGCCGCTGTGGCGGAAAACCATGGATCAGCGCGCGAGGTCGGTCATGTCCGGAACTTACAGCGGCACGCCGTAGAGGTCGTGCTCGTCTGAATCCTCGACTTTCACTGAGACGACATCGCCTGGCTGAAGGCCTCCAGCGTCACGCAGGTGAACCTCGCCATCGATCTCCGGAGCGTCCGCCTTCGAGCGGCCTGTGGCGCCCCCGGTTTCCTCGTCCACGGCGTCGATCAGCACGTCGATCGCCGAGCCGACCTTCGCGGCGAGCTTCTGGGCCGAAATTCGAGCCGACAGCGCCATGATCGTATCGTAGCGTTCCTGCTTGAGCTCCTCCGGCACTTGATCGTCCATCGACGTTGCAGGCGCGCCTTCGACGGCTTCGAACTTGAACGCGCCGACGCGGTCGAGCTGCGCTTCCTCCAGCCATCCGAGGAGGTAGGCGAAATCCTGCTCCGTCTCGCCTGGGAAGCCAACGACGAAGCTCGATCGGATCGCGAGGTCGGGCACCTGTGCGCTCCATGAGCGGATTCGCTCCAGCACCTTCGCGTCGTTCGCGGGTCGACGCATGCGGCGGAGCACTGACGGACTCGCGTGCTGGAAGGGGATGTCGAGATAGGGAAGGATCAACCCCTCGGCCATCAGCGGGATGACGTCGTTCACGTGCGGGTAGGGGTAGACGTAATGCAGCCTGACCCAGGCGCCGAGCTTGCCGAGCTCGCGCGTGAGATCGGTCATATGCGCTCGGACGTCCTCGCCTTTCCACGGCCAAGCCTTGTGCCGGAGGTCCACGCCGTAGGCGCTGGTGTCCTGGCTGATGACCAGAAGCTCCTTCGTCCCGGCGGCGACGAGTTTCTCGGCCTCGCGCAGGATCGCGTCCGGCCGCCGGCTGACGAGGTCGCCGCGAAGGTGCGGGATGATGCAGAAGGCGCAGCGGTGGTTGCAGCCCTCGGAAATCTTCAAATAGCTGTAGTGGCGCGGCGTCAGCTTGAGGCCCGCCTCGGGTACGAGATCGACGAACGGCGACGGTACCGGCGGCGCGGCGTCGTGCACCGCGGCGACCACTTCCTCATATTGCTGCGGACCGGTCACCGCGAGCACGTCCGGGAAGCGGTTGCGAATGACGTCGGCTTCCTTGCCCATGCATCCGGTGACGACCACGCGCCCATTTTCCGCGATGGCTTCGCCAATCGCTTCGAGGCTCTCCTCCTTCGCGGAATCGAGGAAGCCGCAAGTGTTGACCAGCACCACGTCCGCCCCGGCATAATCCGGCGACATGTCGTATCCGTCGGCGCGCAGCTTGGTCATGATCCGCTCGCTGTCGACCAGGGCCTTGGGACAGCCGAGCGAGACCAGCCCGACGCGCGGGGGCTTGGGGAGTGTCGTGACGTTCATCGGAAGGGCCGCGCCAATATAGGGATTCTTTGACGAAAACTAGGCGCTTAGCTCGCTCGCTTGTTCCAATGGGCAAAGCGGGTAAGAGCCGCCCGGCGAGCTACTGAAGGAGCAGGAATGCGTATCGCGATGATCGGCACTGGTTACGTGGGGCTCGTCTCCGGCGCCTGCTTTGCAGATTTCGGTCATCGCGTGACGTGCGTCGACAAGGATGCAGAGAAGATCGACGGGCTGAATGCCGGACGCATGCCGATCTGGGAGCCCGGACTCGAGTCGCTGGTCAAGGCGAATGCCGAGCGTGACCGCCTCACCTTCACCACCGATCTTCCGAGTGCTGTGGATACTGCCGAGGCGGTGTTCATCGCGGTCGGAACTCCGGCGCGGCGCGGTGACGGGCATGCGGACCTGACCTTCGTGTTCCAGGCGGTGCGCGAGCTCGCCGGGCAGATCAGGCCGGGCACGGTCGTGGTCACCAAGTCGACGGTTCCCGTCGGCACCGGCGACCGGATCGAGGAGATCCTTCGTGAAGAGGGTGTGAACGACGCTTCCGTCGCATCGAACCCCGAGTTTCTTCGCGAGGGAGCGGCGATCGCCGACTTCAAGCATCCGGACCGGATCGTCGTCGGCGCTGAGGACAGCCGCGCGCAGGAGGTGCTCAAGGAAATCTACCGACCTTTGTTCCTTAACCGCGCGCCCATCCTGTTCACCGGTCGGCGCACGGCGGAGCTAACCAAATATGCCGCGAACGCCTTCCTCGCCGTCAAGATCAGCTTCATCAACGAGATCGCCGACTTATGCGAAGCCGTCGATGCAGACGTGCAGGACGTCGCCCGAGGCATTGGACTCGACAATCGAATCGGGCCCAAATTCCTTCATGCGGGCCCCGGCTACGGCGGCAGCTGCTTTCCGAAGGATACGCTGGCGCTTCTTCAGACCGCCGACAAGTTCGGTGTCGACCAGCGCATCGTCCGCACCACCGTCGAGGTCAACGACGAGCGCAAAGCACACATGGTCGAGCGCGTAGAGCGCGCCGTCGGCGGTCCTCTGAAGGGCAAGCGGATCGCGGTTCTCGGGCTCGCGTTCAAGCCGAACACCGACGACATGCGCGAGGCGCCGTCGATTCCCCTCGTCAACGGCTTGATCGAGCGTGGCGCCGAGGTCAGCGCGTTCGATCCTGTCGCGCGTGAGCAGGCGGAGAAGGTGTTCGAGGCAATCGAGTTCGCCGACGACGCCTATGCCGCGGCGGCGGGGGCCGATGCCGTCGTGATCGTCACCGAATGGGATGAGTTCCGGGCGCTCGACCTCGAGAAGATCGCCGACGCGCTCCGCGGCCGGGTGCTCGTGGACCTGCGCAACGTCTATGATCGGGAGGAAGCGGAAGAGGTGGGTCTTGCCTATTTCGGGATCGGGCGCGGCGAGATCGTACGCCAGTGAACGATCGGCTCTGGATGTTTTGCTGCCCAAAACGGTAGAAGCGCGTTGAGCGTAGCAGCGGCGAGCGTGTAAGGGGCTCTGGACAATGCGTCACGACCAAATCCGTGCAGCGCGCGTATCGGTCCTGACCCGCAAGCGATTCCAGATCGTCACGGCCCTGCTGATCGGCGCGATCGTGCCGTGGGCCGCGCGCGGACCGCTGCTTCCCGGCACCTTGTCTGAAGCCGCGACGGTCAACGGCCTCATCGGCAACACGATCGCCATCGTGATCGCCTTCTGGCTTCGGCTCTCGATCGAAACGTACCCGGGAATCCGCCGAAGCGCGGTCATCCTCCCATCGACGCTTGCTGGGCACGGCACGGTGGTTCTGTGGTTCGTTCTTACGCGCTTTCCTTACGACCGCCTTGGGCTCGCCGGCGGGTTCCTGCTCCACGTCGCGTGGCTCTTCATCCTTTACGTCTATGCCGAACGAAAAGTGCTCCGCCGGATTGCGGTCGTGCCGTATGGGCGCATCGAGAGCTTGACGCAGATCCCGACGGTTGACTGGCTAGTGCTCAAGCGGCCGAGGCTCGAGGACACGCGCGCATGTAATGCGATCGTCGCCGATTTCCGAGCGGAGCTTCCCGACAAATGGGAGGCCTTCCTTGCCGACGCGGCGCTCGCCGGGCGGATCGTCTATCAGGTGAAGCAGCTCTCTGAGTCGCTGACGGGCCGGGTCGAGCTCGAGCAATTGTCGGAGAACAGCTTTGGCTCGCTCCTTCCCGCACGGGGCTATTTTTACCTCAAGAGCCTGGCCGATTTCGCATTTGCGTTGCTCCTGTTGCCCCTCGTGCTGCCGATAATGGCAGCGATCGCCATCGCGGTCCGGCTTGAAAGCAAAGGCCCGGCGCTCTTCCGGCAAGCGCGCGTAGGTCATGCCGGCAAGCGGATCACGGTGTATAAATTCCGGACGATGCGCTCCGTCGAGGTGGAGGACGAGCGCAGCGCCGCAATGACCAAGGACGGCGACGATCGGATCACCGGTGTTGGCAGGTGGCTACGCAAGCTTCGGATCGACGAGCTGCCGCAGATCTTCAACATCCTCAAATGGGAGATGAGCTGGATCGGTCCGCGGCCCGAGGCCGAGGTGCTGTCGATCTGGTACACCAGCGAGATCCCGTTCTACCGCTACCGGCATGTCGTGAAGCCGGGGATTTCCGGCTGGGCGCAGGTCAACCAGGGCCATGTCGCCGAGGTCAAGGAGGTGCACCGCAAGCTCCAGTACGACTTCTACTACATCAAATATTTCTCGCCCTGGCTCGACCTGTTGATCCTGATCCGGACGATCAAGACGATGCTGACGGGCTTCGGGTCTCGCTAGAAGAGAAAAGACGCTCCTTAGGACTGAACTCGCTCCGGTGCGGTCTCCTGCATCGAAATGAACAGCGGAAGGACGCACAGGGCGACTAGCGCGATCATCGCGCCCGGGGCGATTGCCCAGCCGGTTCGCTCGACGAGCAGCTGGGCAGCCCACGGAGTGAGGCCGCCGAAGATAGCGGTCGCCATCGTCGCTCCGAGCGCCAGGCCTGTGATCCGGGCTTCGCCTCCGAATTGCTCGGCCGTCGCAACCGCACCGACCGCGCTGACTCCGCCGGCCACGGCCGCGAGCATGATCGCGCCGATCAGCGCCCGCGCCTCCGAACCGCTCGCCATCAGCGCGAACATCGTCGCCGGCAAGGCAGCGCTTGCAATGCACAGCAGGATGAGCACGGGTCGGCGGCCCGACCGATCGGACCACCAGCCTACGAGTGGCGTGACGGCGATCACCACGACCGCTGCAATGGTGGAAAGCCACAGAGATTTCTCTTCGCTCAAGGATCCGGCCGAACCGAGGAACGCCGGCACATAAGTGATTCCGACATAATAAGTGATCGATCCTAACGCCGAGATGCAAAAGCCGCGCAGGATTCCCCGCCGGTGGTGCGCCAGCGCGTAGGACAGGGGCTCTGCAGGCACCGTGCGCGCCTGCTGCTGCCGCACGAACTCGGGCGATTCCTCCATGGTCGATCGCGCGATCCAGACGCTGGCGGCAAGCGCCGCACCAACGAAGAACGGGATTCGCCAGCCCCAGCTATCGAGGGCAGCCGCGTTCGTCAGGCTGACGGTGAGCGCCGAAAGCCCGACGGCGAGGAGCGCTCCGACTTCGCTCGCCGCCGATGCCGATGAAGTGATCAGCCCGCGACGGCCCGGCGGGGCGCCCTCGAGCAGGTACGCGACGACTCCGGTATATTCACCGCCGACCGAGAACCCCATCACGCAGCGGAGTGCGAGCAGGAGCCAGCCTGCGGCCGGTCCGATCGCTGCGCGTGTCGGAAGAAGCGCCGTCGCAAGCATCGCAGCGGTCATCATCGCAACCGACATCAGCATCATCCGCCGCCGGCCGCTGCGGTCGCCGATCCGGCTGAAGAACAAGGCTCCGATCGGCCGCAGCAGATATCCGATCGCGAAGCCGCCCAAGGTGATCAGCAGCGACTGCTTCCCACTGCCGTAGAACACCCGTGCGAGGACGGTGGCAAAGTAGAGGTAGAGGGTGAAATCGTACCATTCGACGATCGTGGAGAAGGCGGCGATGGCGAGCGAGCGCGGGGGAAGGACCGCCGTTCCAGGATCAGTCGCGCGTGCGCGGGGCGAGCTCATCGAGGTGGACTAGCATGTCCGCAGGGTCGGCGAACACGCGCATCGCTCCGGCGCGCTCGAGCTCGTCTTCGCCATAGCCGCCAGAGAGCAGGCCGATTCCGAGCGCTCCGCAGCGCGACGCCGCATACATGTCCCAGATGCTGTCGCCGATGACGTATGAGCCCTGCGTCGAGGTCCCGAGCCGTCGCGCTGCTTCGACGAACAGGTCTGGGTCGGGCTTGGCGTAACGGACCATGTCGCGGGTAATCACGATCGCCTCGGCTGGATCGACCTGAAGGCTCTTGAGGTTCATCTCGGCCGTCCGCATGCGCCCGCTGGTCGCGATAGCCCACCCTAGCTTCTGCTTCGTCAATTCCTTCAGCAGCTCCACCGCTCCGGGAAGCGGCGGCACGTCCTTGGACAATTCGCGGAATAGCTCAGCATGACGATTTCGCAGCCTCTCTATCGCCGCCTCATCGAGCGATCGCCCGATCTCTCGCTGGAGCTGGGCGGTGAACAGGCCGCCGCTCATGCCGATCTTGCGATGGATTCGCCAGACCGACAGCTCGATCCCCTGTTCCTTCAGCGCCAGATGCCAAGCCCGCACATGGTTGTAGACGCTGTCGACCAGCGTGCCGTCGAGGTCGAACAGGAAGGCGACTTGCCCGCTCATGCGTTCGCCAATGGCGGAGCGCTCTTCCATTTCCAAGCGCAACTGCGGCAATTCCGATCTTAACCCCCTCTCAACCTGGCAGGCGTATACGGTCGGGCGGAGCAAGCGATGAAATTCGCTGTCATCATTGGACTGATCTTCTGGCTCGTCTGCGGGATGGCGGGCGCGTGGATGCTCGACGAGCTCGACGGGCAGGACTGGAAGGCCGTCGCCCGGGGGCCTATCACGCTTCACGAAGCGATGAGTGACAATCCGGTGTCGCTGACAGGCAAGTAAGCGCACTAAAACGGATCATCTGCAGCGCTTATTCGAACCGTTGCAGCACACACCGGATCGCTTGCGCTGCAGGGAATCAATTTCGTATCGGCTCCGTAAGTTAAATCCCTGTTCATCCGGAAACCCTCGCCCGAACCCATCCGTTTTTCATGAACGGAAGAAGGAGAAGACGGATGACGAAGGCATTTCTGGCGCTTGGAGCTGCTGCGGTGGCGATGACGGCTTTCCCGGCCGCAGCCCGCCAATATTCGAGCCAGATCGCATGCAGCGGATGGCGAAACGGGCAATGCGTCGCCTGGAACCGGCTGACCAAGGAGCAGGCCGCAAAGATCGCGGTCGGCACCGTGTTCGGGCCGAACTACAGCTATTATGTGCCGTACAGCACGATTCCGCGGACGGTGGTGACCCATTATCACCTGGCGCCGAGCTACAGGTATGTGACTGCCGACGGCTACACCTACGTCGTCGACCCGCATTCCTATGCCGTAACCCAGGTAATCGCGCCGGGGGGATGAGCATAGCGCGGCGTTCGCAGAGTCAAATCTGAACGTTGAGGCGCCCGTTGCAAAAGCGCAGCGGGCGCTTCCGTCGTCGCTTATGGAGCCTCAAATCCGAGGCTTGCGAACTGTTCGAGCGAGCGCGGAGCGACGATCAGGCCGTCGACTCCCGGCGTGTCGAGGACGAAGTGAAGCGCGGCTTCCGCTACTGTCATTCCACGCTCGTCGGCGGACCTTTGCAGCTGGTCGATTCGGGCGAAGGATTCCTCGTTTAGGTAGCCGCTGTAGATTTCCCGCGCATGGGCGATCCGGCTGCCCGGCGGCGGCTCCTCGCCCAGGCGGTATTTGCCGGTCACCAGGCCGCCGGCGAGGGGGCTGAAGGCGGTGTAGCGCAAGCCGTTTTCGGCGCACCATGGGATCAGTGCGCCCACGTCCCCCAAGGCGAGCAGATTATATTCGTTCTGCACATATTCGAAGCGCGAGCTGAGGCTCGGCGGAGCCGCGTTTCTGACGACCTTCACGTCCGTTAGCGAAGCGTTCGAGACCCCGAACCGGTCGATCTTCCCAGCTTCGATTGCCCGCGTCATCGCGTCCAGCGTCTCGTTCAGCGGAGTCACGCG